>QHYR01000151.1 GCA_003223315.1 Acidobacteriota bacterium
AGTATTGTTTTTATCTCGATTTGCTGGCCTCGCCCCAAGCCCCGGGAATGCAGGCTGCGCTCGAGGAATTGCGCCGCCGCACCAGAGAAGTACGTATCCTCGGCTGTTACATCGCCGCCCCGCCCCCTGCGACTTCTTAGCGCAGATGCGCAGGCTTGCAAATTGAGCTAGTTCGCGGCTTGCTCGTAGAACGGAGAGATCTTACGGACGACGTCCTCGTAGAATTCGGCGTCCAGCGGAATCAAGTCAAACGGCTCTTTGTCTTTCAGGGATGGGCGGATAATTTCCAGCACCAGCTTGGCCAGAAGCCGCAAGCGCTCCTCGGTAAGCGGCTTTGCCAGACGCACAGCAATGGCGCCATGCGGCTGCTCGTCTCCGTAAGCAACCGCCAGCAGAAACGCGCTCTGGACGCCGTCAACTTTAGCGAGAACCTGCTTCACCCGTTCGATCAGATCATCGGCAAAGACTTTCTTCGGCTTCCCAAATATGAGCCGCGTGCCGGCGGCTGGCCGAACGGTGCGCATGGCCGGTCTGGGCTCTGGGAGCACTCCTTTGGCGAGCGATTCGAACCCGTGCCGGGTCACGCGGCCACCCGGGCGAAGCATCTTGCGCCTGGGATCGAAGGGATTGATGACCACTGCCTGAAAGGGCAGCGGAAGGAGCATCTCAAAGAATGCCCGGGCCTTCAGCGCGATACTCGGTGTGTTGGGATCCCAGTTGCGCAGCGCTTCGTCATCCGTGAACGCCGGCGTTACATCCACATTGCTCACATCCTTGATACCGATGATCTGTATCGTGGTTTGGCCGTCGCTCGTCTGCAGGCCAGGCGTCCCGCTCACTTCCGGGGTGGGTAAAATGAAGACGGCTTGCAACAGCTCGGCATAGAGCTGTTTGCGTTTTGCAGGCGTGTCGTCGAGCGCGATTTGGTGCATGGCTTTCAGCAGACGGGGGTTTTCGATCTTCTCCGGGATAGACTGACTCTTTCTCAGCAGGCGGCCAAGTAAATCCATTTGCCAGTTCCTCCAAGATGGTGGCGTGTACTTGTGCGGCCGAATCGGGTAAGTACTAGGTTGTCTGTCATTTTAGCTGTTGCGCCAAGGGTGATCCGGCCTTGACAGTTTTGCGAGGTACGAAGGAGTAACTGCCGAAATTCTCAAAAACAAGTCACCATGGGAGCAGCGCTCGGCAGCACTCTAAGCTACCGTGCATGCGCCACTGACGCTCTTTCGGCGAAGCGGCTGAAAGATGATGACACACGACAAAATCCCCCTACCCATTCGTATCCTTAGTTTTACCGTTTAGTGGGCGGCGCGTATAATCTTCAGGCCGCTACGTCCTCGGCGCCCATGTGGGTGCGTCGAAAGAACGCTGCGACAGGATCACCGATCGGCGCGATTCCATGACTTCCGCTTTCCTGCAATGCATCGAGAAAGGCTGCGAAGGGCGCTACCCGCTCGATGCGAAAGAGCATCAGTGCGCGGCATGCGGCGGCCTGCTGGACGTTCAATATGATTTCTGGCGTTTCCGCGAGCTTTTGCCCTTCGTGCCTGCTGGTGCCGAGGTGGTCAGCCTCTCCGAGGGCCGCACGCCCCTTGTCGAAGTGAACCGCACCGGAGATTGGGCCGGCGTGCGGCTTTCCATCAAGCATCAAGGCAATAATCCCACAGGTTCGTTCAAAGATTTGGGCATGACCGCCTGCATCACGCAGGCTACCATTCTCGGCAGCCGCGTCACCGCTTGCGCCTCCACCGGCAATACCTCCGCTTCCATGGCGGCCTATGCTGCGCGCGCGGGGATGAAAGCCGTGGTCTTTGTTCCCTTTGGGAAAATCTCGACCGCCAAGCTGGCTCAAGCGCTTGAATTTGGCGCCGTGGTCATCGAGATGGGCGACGACTTCGACCAGGCTTTCCGGATGCTTCGCGAACTCACCGACGAGCTGGGCCTGTACCTGGTGAATTCGCTGAACCCATTTCGTCTCGAAGGCCAGAAAACCATCGTTTTCGAAATCCTCGAGCAACGCGATTGGCGCGTACCGGATTACCTGGTTCTTCCCGGAGGAAATCTGGGAAACGTCTCCGCAGTCGGAAAAGGCTTGCTGGAACTCCGGCAGCTTGGGCTCATCGATAAACTGCCGCGCCTGGTGGTCGTGCAAGCCGAGGGGGCCAGCCCTTTTTACACCATGATCGCCACGGGCGCGGATGAGATCATTCCTGTTCAGCCGCGTACCGAAGCCTCTGCCACGACGAACAGATTTTCGAAGCGAAAGCCGCCTTGGCCAAAGATGGCGTGGGCTGCGAGCCTGCATCCGCAGCTTCGGTGGCGGGCATTCACAAATTGGTTCGCTCCGGCAAAGTGGAGGATGGTGCGGACGTCGTCGCCGTGCTCACCGGTCACCAGCTCAAGGACCCCGAGATCAGCATCAAGCGGCGCAGCGAGCGGGAGCTAGCTCAGCAGAGACTGCATGTTGAGGCCGACATCACCAAGTTGCGGGCGGCCCTGGAAAGCGTAATGCTGCAATCGGCCTGAGGGCCCGGCGGCGAGAGTCGCATCCGACTGGGATAGTCCCGAGCGATTCCGCCCTAGGCTGATGAGCTGGGATCTGTCTGAGGATTTCGCCTCACAAACAACAGCAGTGCAACCAGGAAAGCTATTCTCGCCACGTGAAGCTGCCCAGGTCCTGGGCGTTAGCTATCCCACGCTCAAGCAGTGGATCTACAAGGGCAAGATCCGTACCGTTAAGACCGCCGGCGGCCACCATCGCATTCCGGAACAGCAGATCGACAAATTCCTGTATCGCGCCGGCGAAACCGGCGATGTCCGCGAGCGCCGCAACAATTTCCGCAGGGTTAGCGGCAGAAATCAACTCATCGGCCGTGTCACGGATATCAAGACACAGGGGTTAATGGCGCAGGTGACGCTCTCCATCGGCGGTCAGCACATCACTTCCATTATCACCGCCGATGCGGTTCGCGAGATGCGTCTGCAGAAAGGCCAAACGGTTGCCGCGCTGATCAAGTCCACCGAAGTGATGATCCTGCGCGTGTGAGCCGTTTATTTCCGCTCCGTTGTCGATCCGCTTTTCCCGGCCCTTCGCCTGATTCGGGCGCGCCCCTGCTCGAGATCCTTACCGATCCTTCGTATTCCCGACCACTATTGCCTCGGCCAGTCATTCTGTGCTAATAGCTTCCAAATAGGCTCTAAATGGATCCGCTCCGGAGGGGTTATATGAAGTTTAAGTCCGCAGCCTGCTTAGCTTTAATCTTGGCGTTTGCGCTGGCAGGCGTCCCACTCTTGGCACATCACGGAACAGGGGTGGCATACGACACGGAAAAGACGGTTACCCTGAAGGGAACCGTAACCGAATGGATTTGGGCCAACCCCCACTGCGGCATTTTGTTCGACGTGACCGATGACAAAGGTAACGTGGAGCATTGGGGCGCCGAACTCGGCAATCCGCACGCGCTCTCCATGTCCGGCTTGAGCAAGGACATCCTGAAGCCAGGCGACAAGATCACCATTTCCGGCCATCTTGCCAAATCGGGCGCGCCTCGCATTGTGCTTCGGGAATTCACCACCGCCGATGGCCGAACCCTGCCGGAAAAGGGCCATAAGGGGAATGGTGCCCTGCTGACAGACGAACCGGGCCAGTAATCGGCTGCGGCAGGCGAGCATCTGAATCACAAGGGAGTTGCAAAATGCGAAATCGCTTCATCGATTTGCTCGCGATCCTCGCGATGGTGCTGGCGTTCTCAGCCGTCACATTCGCCCAGACCTACGGTACCAAGGGATATTCCCCGGGGGCGTGGAAACCGGAGGAATTGCCGAAGGACTTGTCTAAGCCCAAGCCCTACAACTCGCACGACTTTGCAGGCGTTTGGTCCTCGCCCACCAAGGCGGGCTATTTCGAAAGGCATGCCCTTAACGACAAGTGGTTGGACATAAAAGATAAGAGCATTCCAGACCAGATGAGGTCCCAAACCTATCCGCCTCCCATGACCGAATGGGCGAAAGCCAAGTTTGAAGCCACAAAGCCCAGTTATGGCCCCCGATCCGTTCCTCCAGGGTTGGGCAATGACGACGTTTCCACCTGCGATCCCATGGGCTATCCGCGCGACCTCTATGAGGCAAATCTGCGGCCCTTTGAGATCGTTCAAGCTTCTGACAGAGTCTTAATACACATGCAGTACCATGACATATGGCGGACCATTTGGACCGATGGCCGAGGACTCCCCAAGGACGCCGATCTCGCTTGGATGGGATATTCAGTGGGCAAATGGGATGGCGACACGTTTGTTATTATGTCGACTGGTTACGACGATAGGACTTGGCTCGACCACTTCGGCAATCCGCATAGCGATCAAATGGTCCTCGTGGAGCGCTGGCGCCATCCTGATGCCGACACGTTGACGCTGGACATGACCATTACCGATCCCAAGGCGTACACGGCGCCGTGGGTCGGAGAGACGGTCACATTTGTACGGGCGAAGGCGGCCATCTTTGAGGAACTCTGCGTCCCCTCCGAAGAGGAACACTTTAACGATAAGATCAGAGATGCCGCTGTTGGAACGGCAAAACCCTGAATTGATCTTCGACAATTAGACTCAGGCAATACGACAAAGCGCAATTCGAGCACCGCCCGCCGCGGGATTGCTAACGCTGCCCGAATGCGAAAATGTTCTACGTGGGCACCGTCTTCACGAAGCAGTCTCTTCGCAGCCTTCCATAGCAATGTGCTTTCTGCGAAACTCTTTGATTCATGCTACCGCTCGAAGGCGTCAAAATTGTCTCCGTGGAGCAGGCGGTAGCGGCCCCCTTAGCCTCACGCCAATTGGCCGACTTTGGCGCCCGAGTCATCAAGATCGAGCGTCCTGAGGTCGGCGACTTCGCCCGTGCCTACGACCATAAAGTGCGCGGAATGTCGAGCTGGTTCGTTTGGCTAAATCGGTCAAAGCAAAGTCTCACTCTGGACCTCAAGAGCCCGGAAGCCGCAGAGATCGTAAGGAAACTGACGGCAGACACCGACGTTTTCATACACAATCTGGCGCCGGGCGCTGCCGACCGAGCGGGCTTGAAAAGCGAAGTCATGCTCTCTCGAAATCGCAGGCTCATTGTATGTGAGATAAGTGGCTACGGATCGGGCGGTCCTTATCAAGATAGGAAGGCTTACGACCTTTTGGTGCAGTTCGAGACGGGTTTGGTTTCCATCACCGGAACGCCGGAATCGCCCTGCAAGGCCGGAATTTCCGTGGCGGACATAGCGGCTGGCGTGTATGCCTTCAGCGGGATCCTGATGGCCCTATACAGGCGGGAAAAGACCGGCCGGGGGGGCCTCGTGCAGGTGTCGTTGTTCGATGCCCTCAGCGAATGGGTCTTGCCTGCGGCCTATTACGGGGTATACGGCGGCTCGGCCCCCTCACGAAGCGGCGCAGAACATGCGTCCATCGCCCCGTATGGGCCTTACCTCACCGGAGACGGCAAGCAGATCAATATCGGCATTCAAAACGAACGAGAGTGGCGGCAATTTTGTGCCCTGGTGCTGTTGAGGCCGGAAGTCGCGGCGGATCCGCGTTTCGATAACAACTCACGTCGCTCGGACAATCGAGAAGCATTGCGGAGCCTTATTTCGGAGATTTTCGGCGCTCTAACGCTGGACCAGATTGTGGAGCGGCTAGAACGAGCGGGTACCGCTCACTCGCGAATGAATTCGGTGCAGGAACTTCTGGCTCACCCGCAGCATACGAAGAGGGGACGCCGGCGGAATGTTCCTTCCCCGGTCGGGCCGTTGCCAGCCCTTGCGCCGTCAATTCTCCTGGACGGCGCAGAGCCTCGCATGGAGGCCATTCCGGCGCTGGGCCAAGATACAGACGCAATCCTCACGGAACTCGGATACACGCCGCAGCAGATTCAGCGCTTGCGCCAGCAGGGAGTGGTCTGAAGGACGAGCCGGCTTTTATCAGTTTCGGAAAAAACTTGCGCCAGATAGTAAAAGCCCCACCGGCTTAGGGGGAACGGTGGGGCGGTTACTGCAAGTCAGCGGTGGTCACTTAGTGAGATAGCGAAGCCGGATTTTGCGGGCAATTGCAAATTCTGTAGACCGGCGCACATAAAACCCTGTAGCGACCAGCGAGCACTCACCGTAGGAGAACGCGGGCGATGAAAGACGCGTTGCTAAAGTGGTAAAAGAGACGGCCGCGCGTAATCTGTTCGTAGAAGTGAGCTGGTTCGCCCGCAAGCTGCGGCGCCGTGGCTCCCGAGCTTAGCCGGGCAAGGTCGCGCAAGCGAGCCGATGCATCGTGGGAATAAGACGGGAACCCATTTCTTCCTTGGGCAAGAAAGCATTGGCGCCGCAGCGGTCGGAAATCTGCTGATAAGAGTTGCTGGGTATCGCCGTAACAAGTATGACGATGACCTGGGGCCACCTCTCACGAATGGCAGAAGTAGCCTCCAGGCCGTTCATTAGAGGCATGGCAATATCCATGAGAATCAGGTCGGGCTGCAGATGCGCCGTTAAGCTGATGGCCTGCAGGCCGTCGCAGGCTTCTCCGACGACTCGAATTTGCAGGTCGCCTTCGAGGAGATCCCGAACGGCCGAGCGGAATTCCTGGTTATCGTCGACAACCAGCACTCTGATCATTGCTGATCTGGATCCTAAATAATTTGACGGACCGGGCACCAAGGCACTCCATCATTCGATGCTCAAGGCCTTGTTAAAGCCACCGCGAGTGGGGCAAAACTGGAAGCCATGGCTACCCACCTGGACCATGGCTACTCCTCTCTGTTGTCACCTCGACAGGCACGCTCGAACCCGATGCAGCACGATGGCCTTCGCGTCCAGCCACCGTTCAACTCATCTGGCTGAGACCTCTTCCGAAGTAAAGAGTGGCCGGGGTTTGGTCGTCCCAGCCCACATTACAAAATGGAATCGACCACCTCTGGACCTTGGCAGGCTCGAGCACCGGCTTGCCTAGGGCTGGGCTGGAGAGGCAATAGGTGCCATCGTGCGTCCCGATCCAGATGAGATTGCGATCCCATTCAATGAAGACATTTTCGGTGGTTCCGCGCCACCACGTTATGTACTTGTCGATGTCGCCATCGCGCGGCGGAACGAACCAGGCGACTTCCTTGGGAGCCCTGGGATCGGAGATGTCGAAAATGCGGATCCCCGCATTGAACCAGGTCATCGCCACGATATTTGGCTTCGCGGCGCCGGGTTGTAACCAGCAGTGGGTGTTATGCGAGCCGAAGCGCCCGCGCGCGAAGCAGAAATCCGTGTAAGGAGCGTCGGGCGGAGCCGTGGGGCGCGGGAAGAAACCGATGATCTTTGGATTTCGCGGATCCTTCACGTCTATGACGTAGGGCGTGTGGTAGTTCTCGCGGCAGTCGGCTTCGACGGACTCGTGCGCGGCGACCACGATATTTTGCAGCCGAGGATGCGCCGCATCGGCCGTGATGGGTAAGCAGGTGTGAAATGGAATAGTGCCGAAAGTATCGAATTCGTACTGCACATGCCCGTAAGGCTTGGGATGCTTGATGTCGGATAGATCCATCACGTACATGCCGAAAGCGCCAAAGCCGCCGTAGCCTACCCTGCCTCCGTCTTCCACGCGCTTGGGGACGCTAATTGCGCCGTGATTGCCGGTCCAGGAAGTGTGGTCGCCGGCAAAGCGATACTTTTTGTACTCCTCTTCTTCACCCAAACGCTGGCCGGGCACCCACCAGCGCGAGACTTCTTTCACGTTAGCGGGATCGGACATATCCACAATCATCAAGGCGTTGCTATAGGGCCGCTCGAGATTCTCCAAGCGCAACTGGTCATCCCAGCCGCAATCGAGATAAGCATACTGGCCGCCGTCGTAGAAATTGTGATGAGTACCGTTGCCCTTCACACCCGTGTTGTATTCCTGCAGGAGATCAGGCTTGCGCGGGTCGGAGACATCGTAGTTACGAATGCCCCGCAGCCCTTTGTAAGCCAGGATTTTGTCGCGCAATTCCTTGTCGTATTGGCCATGCGGATATTCGGGAACCTCCATTGTGAGCGGCTGCGCCGCGGTCACCATCATGATCCACTTCTTAAGTTTGGTGTTGTAAGCGACAGCGCCGAAGGAACTCTGGGTGACGCCCTTGTTCAAGACAGTAGGATTCTTGGCGTCGCTAATGTCTACAAAACCCGCGCCTCCCGGCAGAAGGCGCTGCTTACCTCGCGCCCACATGACGCAGAGCGGCTCGCCTCCCGTAATCGTGGTGCCGGGAAGATGCGCCTGAATCTCCATATTGTGGATGTACTGCTTGCGATCCAGATAGGTGAGCGAACCCATCGGAAGAGGAAGTTCGGGCGGCTCATTAGAGGTATAAAGGCCGGAAACCTGTGCGCGAGCACCCCGCACGCCTGTAAGGCCCACTGCAGCCGCGCCCAGAGCGGCCCCGGCTGCATTCCTCAGCAGCGATCTTCGACTCAGCCCCGCGGTCTTCTCCGATTCTTTAGAATCACCTGCGACAAATTCGGGATCGTGAATAAATTCGGACATAAATCACCTCTTTTGGATTCGAGATCGCCTGGTAGGAACGTCGTATTCGTCTCAACTAGGCAGCGCCCGACGCTGGTTGCTGCACCTGCGATTACGGAGGGCATTTATCACAACAGCGGAGATGCTGTCAAAGAAAATGGAGGCGGGGTAGTGTCCTAATTTGAAATTGATGACCTAAATCGGCCAAGTTGCTGGCGCATATTTCATACTCGACACGAATGTCCATAGCCACTCCCTGTCAGCAACCTCGCGCTGCAAAGAGCTCGTCAAAGCGGAAATATGCCTTGCCGAGAAAGCCTGCGCCTTTTCCAAGATCCTTTTTTCTCACAGGGGGGTTAAACACCAGCCTGGGCACTGAGAGAAACAGGAAGCTACGCTTCTTAGGCCAGTCCCATTCTCGATGCAACGGGTCCAGCCACGTCTTATGGCGTGTGATCCACACCGCCCGCCAGTGTGAAGAAGCGTTCAAACGTGTCCGTGATGTCCGCTTCGATCTGCTGTGGCGGCATACCACTGTAAAAGGTGGCCACCAGCACGACCGGAATGTTGATGGGCGGAAACATGTCTTCTACGGTCGCAATTGGTTGAAATCAAGCAAGCGTGCTCGTCCACTAGATTAGGTGACACATTCTCTGCGTTTGCGGAGATGCTTACCGCAGCAGGAACCGCCGCAGTGATGCGAGGCTGCCTCTAACGCAAAGCGGTGGCGGGTTTGGGCACCGCCGGAGCCGGTTTGGCAAACTTCGTTGCGTCGATGGGCACATTGGCCTGCACCGAACTCAACTCCGTGGTCGACTGCCCGTCCACCCAGGTCACCGTCCAGTGAAACGGCACCTTCACTCCGCTGACCACCCGATAATCCGAGTACTCCACGTGCGTGGGCGTCAGCCCGATGGCCGTATTGTTGTAGCGTACCTGCCGCACCAGCAGCCCGCTGTCCTTGTCAAAGTATAGCTTGATGGGCGAGCCTCCTGCCGTGCGGCCCTCGATCACCTGCACCGGCTTATCGTTGATGGTCATGGCCGGAAATCCGCTGCGCCAGTTCTTGAACTCCTGCTTGATGCGCGCCGGAAACGCCAGGTCCGCATCCGCCCGCGCCCCCTCCAAATCTCCCCCCGTCAGCGGCATCAGCGGCACCGGTTTGTCCACCGCCGCCACCCAAGCCTGCTGTCC
>QHYR01000376.1 GCA_003223315.1 Acidobacteriota bacterium
GCGGCGAAGAGCCCTGCCGCGCCGGGATTGAGGACGTCCACTATTCTCGGCTGTAGCGGAGATTCCATAATGGCGCGACAAAAAGCGAAGGCGTCCGATTGCTCGGTAAAGGCCGCCACGAACATCTTCTGGCTAGGCGGCAATGGAAAGGTGCGGAAGTTCAATCGTGTAATGACGGCCAGAGTTCCGAGCGAGCCGATCAGAAGCTTGTGCAGGTCGTAGCCAGTGACATTCTTCACCACGCGCCCGCCGCTTTTAGAAATGATGCCTTCACCGGTGACGAACTCGACCCCCAACAAGAAATCCCTCGTCGTGCCGTGAGCGTAGCGTAATGGCGTGTCCGCGGCCGCGGCGACGATTCCGCCAAGCGTGGCGCGCTCCGCAAAAGGCGGCGACAAAGGCAGGAACTGACCTTTTTCGCGCAGGCTGCGATCGAGCTCGGCGTAGGTTATGCCCGGCTCAACGCCCAGCGTGAGATCGTGCGGCTCGTAGGCAAGCACGCGGTTCATTCCCGAAACGTCGAGAGCAAGGTCATACCGGTGCGGCGGCATGCCAATGTGCAAATGCGTTTTGCCGCCAACGGGGACTACGGCGAGGCGCTCGGCGGAAGCGAAGCGGAGAATTTCAGCTATCTCAGCAACCGAACCGGGAAGCAGAGCCGCAGAGGGCCGGCGGCCATCCACTTCATAGGCAGCAAGCGAAGCTGGATCGGTGAGGACGCGGCCGGCGCCGACAAACTCTCCGAGGCGCGAAGCAAGCGATACGGCAACTTGGCTCATGCCTTCCCACTCGCAGAGAGGGGAAAAGGCCGCAGACGCGTTTCCCCACAGCCCTTGCCAAGCGGCAAGACTTTACCGGGATTGAGCCGGCCCACAGGATTGAATGCGGCACGCACCTTGCGCATTAAATCCAAGTCGGTTTCGTTGAACATGAGCGGCATGAGCTCATTCTTTTCCATGCCCACGCCATGTTCTCCGGTAAGCGTGCCGCCCATCTCCACGCAAAGCTGCATGATATCCGCGCCGGCGGCCCGGGCGCGCTGGAACTGATCGGGATCGCGATGGTCAAAAAGAATCAGCGGATGCAGATTGCCGTCTCCGGCGTGAAAAATGTTTCCGATGACGAAGGCGTAACGTTTGGCAATTTCCTCGATGCGCAGGAGCGTCGGCGTGAGCTTGGTGCGCGGAATGACGCCATCGAGCACGTAATAAGACGGCGAGACGCGGCCAACGGCGCCGAAGGCCTCTTTGCGGCCTTTCCAAAGCAGGGCGCGTTCGCGAGCGTCGCGCGCCCGGCGCACTTCTCGCGCATGGTGGCGCAGGCAAACCTCGCTGATTTCGGCGGCCTGGGCTTCGGCGGCCTGGCGCACGCCTTCCACCTCTATCAGCAAAACGGCGGCACTATCGAGAGGAAAACCAGCATGGACATAGGCTTCGACGGCGCGGAGAGTCCAGCCGTCGAGCATTTCGCAAGCTGCGGGAATAATTCCGCGAGCAGTGATATCCACGACGCTGTCGGTGGCATCTTCGAGCGAGTCGTATATGGCCAAAAGCGTGCGCACATCTTCAGGCAGCCGCAGAAGCCTGACAGTGATTTCCGTGACCAGCGCGAAGGTTCCCTCCGAGCCGATCACGAGTCCGGTGAGATCATAGCCGGGCGTCTCCATGCCCCGCCCTCCGAGTTGCACAACTTTGCTATCCGGCAGCACCAACTCGAGGCCGGTGACGTGGTTGGAAGTAACACCGCAGGCGAGCGTATGCGGCCCGCCGGAATTTTCCGAGACGTTGCCGCCAATGGTGCAGGACTTCTGGCTGGAAGGATCGGGAGTTCTGCGTCGATCTCCAAGATGTGGTTCATGCGGGAGAACGCCAAAACAATTCCACCTTGCCTCGCCAGCGCCCCGCCGGAGAGCCCCGTGCCTGCTCCCCGGCCCACGATAGAGACATCATAGCGATTCGCCAGTTTGACGATCTCCACCACATCCTGCTTGCCGCGCGGAAAGACGATCGCGTCGGGGCGCGCTTCTTCGACGGAACCGTCGTATTCGTAGAGCAGCAAATCCTCGGTACTCGATAACACGCCGGAAGTTCCGACAAGTTTTTCTAAGTCGCGGATGATGGTTCGCCGCATCGTGAAGGCGGCGAGGCGCCAGGTTTCGGAGCGCCCCGCGCTAGACCCCCTCCCCCCGCTTTTATGCAAGTGCACATTCTAAAAGGGATAAGTGGCCTGACTTGCATGTGCACATTTCAGGACACTTAGCTCGAGCCTTTTGTAACGACGTATTCCAAAGAACTTACGTCAGAGCCAGGCCGACAGTAGGCGCAAGCTGCTTCCTTCGTCGATCGAGAGTCAAATCTCTGCATGCCAAGAGCCTAAGACGGACCCCTGCAATCATCAATGATCAATCGCGTTTCAGCGCGTCGCAAGTCGGCCCATCGCGCCGTTGCGAATGCAGCAGACACCTGGTCCATTACAAAAACTCTAGAATCTATTTTACCGCAGGTGGTCAACTGATCGCGAAATGCGTAATTCGAGAAATGTGGAGTTGCCCCTCGTTGGAGATTTTTGCATCAACAGTTCAGTTCAGGGGAAGGTAGTTGGCGAACCGGCCCGCCGGCACCCTGAACCGGCGGGGCTTTCTTTATGCTACAGCCCGGTGAACCAAGACCACCCACGCATTTCATAATCCCATTGAAAACAAGAGGTTTTGCTCGTCACCCGTGCCAGCGCCGACCATAGGGTAAGTCTTTACAGAGCGCGGTCGGGCGTAGGGTTTTGCCCGATTGTGGACTCAGGTCTCTCCGATGCACCCTAAAGCGTGACCGGCGCGTCGAATCAGTTGGTATACGGACGTGGGGGATGGGTAAATACAAGGGGGCAGAAGATGGAACGGATGAGCGACTACGAATGGTTTTGTGCGAATTGCCTACGGATGGTGGACGCCTTGAGCAGACACGGCCGGTGTCCTTACTGTGACAGCAACGCTGTGGATGTGGCCTACAGATGGAGCCGCCCGGGGCTAAGCCGCGAGGCTCAAATGGGGACAATGGCATCAGGGCTCATCACCGCCCATCAGTAAGCTGCTTCCTTTCAAATGTTTCGGGGATCAGGGAGTACTGGCGTTTAGCCTGGCCATTGGCAGCGGCACGAACCACCTCAGCAGGCGCGGCTTAAATCCTTTTGAGTGTAGAGTATTGAACCGCAACAGTCTTAAGTGCACGTCCGCTCGCTTCTACCTTAGAGCGAACGAGGTCCAGCATAGCAATTTCAAAAATGATCATGGCAGCCATGACGATTGCAACGCGAGCGCGCTTTGGCATGAGTCCCCTCGGCCTTATCTATAATGCCTTCTGTCTAGAAGAGGCAGCCTATCTAGAACGCAAGCGAGGCCGACCTTGGCCGAAATACCCATAGCAA
>QHYR01000152.1 GCA_003223315.1 Acidobacteriota bacterium
CCAGAACCCCAGCGTGTTGTGCAGATCCCAGTTGATGCGCGCAAAACTGGACCTCCAATTTACGCTGAGACTGCGGCGCCAGTGCGTGATTCCCGGCCACCATATAACCGCCCCCGTCAAACAAAGCAGGGTGAAACAAATTGCCCCGATGCCGTTCAGGCGACGACCCGTGTCTCCCGATAACAAATTCGTGTGGAGGTCCACGAGCCATTCGACCAGACGAAAAAGACGCGATTTGGGATCGGCGGAAACCTCCAGCTCATTGCGAAAAACGATCGCGCTGCCGGAAACGCTCATTACAAAAAGATAGAGGCCGGCTAACATCCCCAGCCACAGGTGAACCTGGAAAAGAGCCCGGTGCAGCCGTTCGCTCTCGGGATGCTGCAGCCATCGTTGCCACGCGGATAGTCCGCGAGGGTGGGTCGTCGGGGAAGTAGAAGTTTCCATCTCTTACATCCCGAGATTGGACCAGCTAAAGGGCATGGGCGGCAATTTGGCAGGTCGCGCGCCGTGGCGGCTCGCGGTAGCCACCGGAACGTAGTTGAGTTGCACGCCGCTGCGCGCGCAGCGGAGCATCAGGCCGCCTCGGCTCATGTCTCCTCGGCCCGCAAATTCGGCAGGGAAGAGGAGGCGCTCGCCGAAAATTTTGAGCAATGGCTCGACATATTTCGGCGTGGCGATGCTGCCCAAGAGAATGACGTCGCAGGTCGTTCCGATCTGGTCGGCGAGCAGCCGCGCATCGTGCTCGAGCGGAATGCGGTAGCGCGCGTCAGACGCGGCCACCGGTACTGAGGAGATTTCGCGGAGTGCGCCTCGGGTTAACAGCGTTTCCGGAGAGAGCAGCCCGCCGCAGGCCGTAATCACCAGCGTTCCGGCGGCATTGGGCGGGGGCTGGGCAAACACCCTGGCGTAGGCGAGCTTGCCCCGGAAGTAGAGCCCGCTGACAAATGAGAAGGCTTCCCCGAGCGTCAGGCGGCCATCGCGAAGGCGCAGCGCCAATGGAAAACTGGCTTCCTCGCGGAGGATCACACCGGCGCGAATGCCGCTGACATTCGCCGGCGACAGGAGAAAGATGCGCCGGTTCGCCGCCGCGGCGCCAGTGGAAAAATCTCCAGGGCCGCTCGCGCCTTGCTTCCCAGCGCCGGCGTTTTCGCTGCGGGCGAGCGCGCCCTGGGCTAGAAGGGCCGCCGTCTTGTTTATCGTTGCTTTGCGGCCCGGGCGGCCAGTTTTTCGCGATCTCGGTGCCACACAGGAATGATAGCTTAGGTTTGGACGAAGGCAATTGCTGACCTTCGACGGCGCATTTTCGTGTGCCGATTGAAGCGCTGCAGTCATCTAACAACCTGCCTTTATTTCTGATAACGCAAACGGGTCTCAGAGCCACGGCAAGGCTCCTCGGCCTGTACAAATAGGGCAGTGTGCGACGGGGCATTGTAGAATGGAAACGGTGGGGAAGATTGGCGCCCAGCATTGTAACAGGCGTGCGCTGGAGGGGCGGGTGGGGCTCTTTTTGACCTACTTTGTTGACCTATTCGCTTGTCGCAAACTAAATCGTTAACCAACAGCGGGACTGGAACGTCTCTAATTAAGACTGTCAGGATTCCTCATCAGGGATCGGAGAAGTTGGATGAACTGGAGTAACGCAATCAGGGCGATCGTGGCGCTGGCGGCTCTGCTGGCGACTTCAGGATGCGCCAAAAAGAGTACCCAGGCCGCAGGACCGCCTCAATCTGCGCCGCTGGTTACCGTGGCGCGCGCTACCGCCCATGATGTTCCGGTCTACCTTGATGAGATCGGGCGCAGCGGAGCTTTTGAATCGGTTACCGTGACGCCGCAGATTTCCGGACGGATTACCGAGCGGCATTTTGAGGATGGCGCCGAGCTTGAAAAAGGCCAGCTTCTGTTCACCATAGACCCTCGTCCTTATCAGGCTCAGCTCGATTCGGCGCAGGCGCAGCTGGCGCAAAGCAAAGCGGCGCTGGATTTGGCCAAGACGCAATTAAAGATGTACGGCAGCATCGCCAACACGCGCGCCGTTTCTCAGATGGACGTGGAAACGAAAAAGAACACGGTGGCCGTTGACGAGGCGCAGGTGCAAGCCGCCGAAGCCGCCGTGGAAAACGCCAAGTTAAATCTGGAGTACTGCTACATCCATTCGCCGATCGACGGCCGGGCGGGAATGAGGCTCGTCGATGTAGGAAATGTGGTGCAGACGAATAGCACCGGGCTGCTGCTCATTCAGCGGCTGGACCCGATCTATGCGGACTTCACCATCACTGAAGGCGACCTTCCGCAGGTGCAGCGGGAGCTTGCCCGCGGCACTTTACAAGCCCTGGTGCGCATTCCCTCCGATCCGCCAAATCGGGCCCGCGAAGGCAAACTGACCTTCGTGGATAATATGGTGCAGAATGCGACGGGTACGGTAAACCTGCGGGCCACGATTCCCAATCGAGACCACCATTTTTGGCCGGGGCAATTCTTAGATGTGACGCTCGTGTTAGCGACGGCCAAGGGCGCGGTGCTCATCCCCAATCAGGCCACGCAGATCAGCCAGCAGGGTCCTTATGTGTATGTAGTCAAGCCCGACGACACCGCGGAACTACGCCTGGTGACGCTGGGTCAGCGACAAGGCGACGACGTGGTGGTGACGAAGGGGGTCGCAGACGGCGAGCGCGTGGTGGTCACCGGCCAGCTCACTGTGGCGCCGGGCGGCAAAGTGCGCGTCCAAGAAGCCGCGCCGGCGAATGCGCCGCCTCCGTCCGTGCCCCCCGGCCCTGCGGCCCCGGCCAAATCTTCCGATTCCAGCAACGCAGGCAAGAGTTAAGAGGACGGTTGGCGTGAACCTTTCCGAATTATTTGTACGCCGCCCGGTGATGACGGTGGTGTTGACCGCTTCGGCGGTTCTCTTCGGCGTAATGGCATATCTCAACCTTCCGGTGAACGATTTGCCGGCGGTGGACTATCCGGTCATTCAGGCTCAGGTGTTTTATCCGGGCGCCACGCCGGAAACGATGGCCAATAACGTGGCCACGCCGCTCGAACGCCAGTTCATGCAGATTCCCGGGCTGGCGATGGTGACCTCCAACAGCGGCACAGGGCACACCAGTTTTGTTTTGCAGTTTGATCTTTCCAAGAGCGTCGATGCCGCTGCCACGGACGTGCAGTCCGCCATCAGCCAGGCCACCGGGAGATTACCGGTAGACTTGCCGGCTCCGCCGACGTTCTCAAAAACGAACCCCAACGATCAGCCGATTATCTATATGGGGCTGACCAGCGACACGGTTACCGAAGGGCAGCTCTTCGATTATGCCAATACGCAAGTGGGCGAGCGGCTGAGCATTTTGCCGGGCGTGAGCCAGGTGCAGGTTTTCGGCACGCAATCGGCCGTGCGCATCAAAGCGGACCCCTCGGCGATGGCCAGCCGCAATATCACCATCGATGATCTGACTGCCGCGGTCAAAAACGGCACGGCGTACACGGGAGCCGGGCAGCTCGATGGCCAGCATAAGACCTTCTTGCTTCAGCCCCAGGGGCAATTGACCAAGGCGGAAGATTATAACGAGCTCATCGTCAGCGAAAATAACGGGCGCCCGGTTTACCTGAAAGATGTCGCCAAGGCCACCGACAGCGTGCAGGACGAGCGCGTCAACATGCGCTTCTGGGTGCGCGGCCACCAGGTGCCTTCGGCGACGGTGGTGGTCTTGGTCTTCCGCAGAGCTGGCTCCAATGCCGTGCAAGTGGCCAAAGAAGTGCGTGACGCTGCGCCCAGCATCCGCGCCACGCTGCCGGGCTCGGTGGACCTCGTGCCGATCTACGACCGTTCGCTGACCATCGTGAACAGCGTCAAAGATGTCCAAGGCACGCTGCTGATCGCCTTCTCACTGGTTGTCCTGGTCATCTTTTTATTTTTGGGCCGCGCTACAGACACGCTGATCCCCGCAATGGCCCTGCCTTTGTCGTTGCTGCTCACGCTTGTAGTCATGAATATCCTCGGATATAGCCTGGACAATCTCTCGCTGATGGCATTGACGCTGGCGATCGGGTTTCTCGTCGATGACGCCATCGTGTTTCTCGAAAATACGGTTCGCCTGATGGAGGAAGGTGCGGGAGCGCTGGATGCCACCTTGCAATCAGCGCGAGAGATCAGCTTCACCATTCTGGCCATGACCATTTCGCTGGCTGCCGTTTTTATTCCGCTGGTCTTCATGAGCGGGCTCGTCGGGCGCATCTTCCGCGAATTTTCGATCACCATTATCGTGGCCATATTTGCGAGCGGCGTCGTGTCTCTGACGCTGACTCCCTTGATGTGTTCGCGGCTGCTGAGCCGTCGCGGCGAAGGCGCCAGGAAGAACTGGATGGAGCGCGTGATCGGCGGGATCGAGCGCCGCGTTTTGAATCTCTACGGCCGTTCGCTGTGGTTTTTCCTGCGGCAGCGCTGGGTCTCCGCTCTCGTGTGGGTCATCTGCCTGCTGGGTACGGGGTATCTTTTTTATGTCGTTCCGAAAGCGTTTTTGCCCATCGGCGATAGTTCCTTTGTGCGCGGCGTGTTTGTGGCCCAGGAGGGTTCCTCGCCGGAGCAGATGCATGCCTATCAGGTCCAATCCGAAGAGGCTCTGCACGCGAACCCGGCCGTGGATATGACGTTCACGCTGGCCGGTACCAACGCGTTTTTCCCCTCGAATCAGGGATTGGTGCTGGCCGTTCTGAAAGACCCGGATCAAAGGCCGCCAATCCTGGCCGTTGCGGGCCAGTTGATGGGGGCGATTAATTCGAGAGTGCCGGGGATCGTGACGTTCCTGCAGCCCAATCCGGTGCTGCAGATCAGCACAGGCGCGACCGCTAATTTTCAGGGCCAGTTTGCCTATTCGCTATCCGGCATCGATCCCAACCAAGTCTATTCGGTGGCCGGGCAATTGATGGCTCAAATGCGCCAGTTTCCGGGATTCTTGTTTATGAATTCGGACCTCTTTAATCACACGCCGAACCTGCAAGTGGATATCTTGCGGGATCAGGCCAAGATTTATGGAGTCTCGGAAGCGCGCATCCTCACGCTGCTGCACAATGCCTATTCGCAGAATTACGCGTATCTCATCAAGCGTTCAAACGACCAATACCAGGTGATCTTGGAAGTGGCGGATAGCGACCGCGCCGACCCGCAGGATTTGAATCTGCTGTACATCAAGAGCGACGACGGCCAGCGCTTGGTTCCCCTGCGGGCCGTCACCAAGTGGACCACCATACTCGGTCCGCAGGCCGTCAACCACATCAACCAGTTCACCAGCGTAACCATCTTTTTCAATCTCAAACCGGGCTACACCATCGGGCAAGCCACGCAATTTGTGGAGAACACCGCCAGGCAAATCCTGCCCATCGACGTCCGCGGCAGCTTGCAGGGCGAAGCCTTGACCTTCCGCGACACCGTTTCGAGCCTCACGATCCTCATGGTCCTGGCCGTTTTCGTGATGTACGTGATCCTGGCCATCCTCTATGAGAATTATCTGCACCCCATTACCGTGCTTTCTTCGTTGCCCGTGGCGCTGGTGGGCGGATTATTGACGCTTTGGCTGTTCAACGCGGAAGCCTCGCTCTATGCCTTCATCGGCATGTTCATGCTCATGGGCATCGTCAAGAAGAACGGCATTCTGATCGTGGATTTCGCTCAGCAAAGAGTGGAGCAGGGGATTGAGGATACGCAGGCCATTCACGACGCCAGCGTGGAGCGCTTCCGTCCCATCATGATGACCACTCTCGCGGCATTGATGGGGGCCCTGCCCATCGCCTTGGGATTCGGCGCCGATGGAGCATCGCGGCGTCCCCTGGGCTTGGTGGTCGTGGGCGGATTGCTGGTTTCGCAGTTCATTACGCTGTACATCACACCCGCCATTTATCTCTATCTCGAAGAGTTCCAGGAGAAAGTCCTGGATCGAACCAGTTTTTTCCGCTCAACCCGGGGGCGTGCACCTCAGCCGGAGCATGCGGTCGAGAGCTTCGTTTCGCATGACTGACAACCGAAGCGTTTTGCGAAGCGGGCTGGGGACCGCAGGCGGGGTCGCGGTCCTGGCCGTGGCGACATTTCTCGCCGGTTGCACCGTCGGGCCGAAATACGCCAGGCCCTCGGCAGCGGCGCCTCCCGCTTACCGAGAACTTACTCCGGAGAACTTCAAGGATACCGACGGATGGAAGCAGGCCCAGCCGGGCGATGCAAACTTGAAGGGCAATTGGTGGGAGATATTCAACGATCCGCAGCTCAACACCCTGGAAGCGCAGGTGAACGTCTCGAACCAGAATATTGCCGCAGCCGCCGCGAATTTTTTGGCCGCGCGAGCGCTCGTCAGGCAAACTCGCGCGCAATATTATCCGACCATCACCGCGAATCCGAGCATCACCAACGCGCGACCGTCTTCGGGACAATTCGGCGGAGTCAGGGCCGGAAGCTCTTCGGCGAGCCCCGGTTTTGCGCTGACGTCGTTTACCGATTATTCCTTGGCCTTTGACGCTTCCTGGGTGCCCGATTTCTGGGGGAAAATCCGCAACACTTTTCTGGAAAATGCCGCGGCCGCTCAAGCCAGCGCCGCCGATTTGCAAAATGTGCGCCTGACCGCGCAGTCCGAGGTGGCTGTAAATTATTTTGAAATACGCGCCCAGGATGTGCTGAAGCAGCTCTTCGACCAGACCGTGGCGGCCTACCAGGACTCGCTGGAGCTGACGCAGATTCAATTCAATGCGGGCATCGCCTCGGACGAGTCCGTGGCCCAGGCGGAGACGCAACTCGAGGCCACGCAAGCTCAGGACACCAATCTCGGTATTGCCCGGGCGCAATTCGAGCACGCCATGGCCATGCTGCTGGGCCAGCCCGCGTCGGTTTTTTCATTGCCCGCCGCGCCACTCGCAGCCAATCCGCCGGCCATTCCGTTTGGCGTGCCCTCGCAAATTCTGGAGCGCCGGCCCGACGTGGCGTCTGCCGAGCGCCTGGTCGCGCAGGCCAACGCGCAGATCGGCCTGGCGACCGCGGCGTATTATCCGACGGTTACATTGAGCGCGACGGCCGGATTCTCGAACACTTCGCCCGCCGCGTGGTTCGCGTGGCCCAGCCGCTTCTGGTCCGTGGGTCCGGCATTAGCGGAGACGCTATTCGAGGGAGGATTGCGGCGCGCCACCGTGCAGCAGTTCCGGGCCTTCTACGACCGCAGCGTGGCCAACTATCGCCAGACCGTGCTCACCGCGTTCCAGCAGGTGGAAGATAATCTGGCGGCTTTGCGCATTCTCTCGCAGGAGATCCGGCAGCAAGATACAGCGGTCAGTTCGGCGCAAAGAAATTTGCAATTGGCCATGCAGCGCTACCAGGCGGGCATCGATCCCTACCTCAACGTGATCACCGCGCAAACCTCGCTGCTGACCAATCAGCAGGCCGCGGTCAATCTGCGCAGAGATCAGATGACCGCCAGCGTGCAGTTAATCGAGGCGCTGGGAGGCGGCTGGGATGCTGCGCAATTGCCATCGCTCAGAGACGTGAGCCAAGTGACACCCTCCACAAGCAGCATTAAGTAGCTGCTTCCGCGAGGAGCCGGTCGAAGTGATGGCGTTCGCCGGAAAT
>QHYR01000030.1 GCA_003223315.1 Acidobacteriota bacterium
GTTTCTCTGGCGATGCTCTGAGGTGTCTTGGGGTCAAAATAGGGCTCCACGAGAATCACGCTTACGTGTTCGCGCTTCATCATGTTGATGAGGTCCAGGGTGTGGCTCGGCGTCGGTGGGATGCCGGGCCGCGGCTCAATTTCGCCCATGGTCACCAGCCCAAAATACTTCAGAAAATTCGGCCAGGAGCGATGATACGTAATCACCTTTCGCCCTCGGTAGGCTTCCATTTCGGCTAACCATTTTTTGCTCGCCTCGGTAAGCCGCTGGCTGAAGGAATCGAAATTCTGGTTGAAGTAAGCGGCGTCGGAAGAGCGCAACTCGGCAAGCTTATCGGCGATCCCTCGCGCCACTCTCCGCCCATTTTCGGGATCCAGCCAGTAGTGTGGGTTGCCGAACGGATGCACGTCGCCCTGCGCTCGCGTCACCTCGCCCGTGGGTTTCTCTAGGATTTCGGCGAATTGCGATGCGTCCAGATAACCGGGCCCACTGACCTGGATACGGGAGTTGCCGGATTGTGTGATGAGCGGCGGCAGCCAGCCGATCTCCAGTTGCAGACCGACCACGACCAACAGGTCAGCCTGCCGAAGCTTCAACAGATAGCTTGGTTTCGCCTCCACGAAGTGGGGATCTTGATAGCCCTTGGCAATTGACTCGACATCGACACGATCTCCGCCCACCTCCTGGGCCAGGGCCGCGAGATCGGAGGTCGCGGTGACAATCTTGAGTTTGCCCGCCGCGTGCGCGGGCATGGCGCACATGCCGAGCGCAAGTGAGCTCAGCAGGAGTGCCAAACATAAGCATCGCCGCAATTGGGAAAATTTCATGATCATCTCCTAGAAAGGATGCGCACCGTGGGCGCCGAGAACGAATATAAATTGGAATAGCAGCTCATTCCCGTCCGGGCCTTCCGCAAAATGAGTGAAGCGGTATTGGCCGCGGACCTGGCTGAACTCGCTGGGCCAGTAGGTCAGCACCCCGGAAAAACCGTCATCGATCAGATTCGCGGCACGCGCCCGCCCGGAACGGTCAAAGCGGCCGCCCACCGTCCATCGGCGATTGAGCCGGTAATCGCCGGAGGTGAAGAAACCGAAAGCGCGTTGGGTGAGCGGAAGTTGGTCTCGGCGGCTCCAAACGAATTCGGCGCGACCCACGAAATTATGATAGATGGTGCGACGCAGCGGTGTCCAACGAAGCGTCGCGTCAAGTCCATAGAGATCGGTCAAAAATGCGCTGCCCAGATCGTTGTGCCCGCGGGCGTAAGAGATACCGAGATCCAGGTTGGTCTGGTCGGTAATATCGCGATAAGCCCGGAGATGCCCCAATACGCTGGCATCGCCGCGCTTGCTGGACGTGAATACATCGCCTGAGTCGCCCCGAAATACCTGAGCGGTTCCTTCGAGGAAGATGCCTTTTGGCGCCGGAAGGATGCGCGTGACCGAGAGCCCGGCATCATCAATTCCGTCTTCGCCGGCGAGCAACCTGTCGGTGACCAGCGGGCGATCTATCCACGGCAATACGTGGTTGTGCAGCGTGTTTACTTTGCCAAAGTCGCCGCGGAACTTGCCTCCTTTCGCCACGAATCCACCAGGCAGAGCCGTAAACGTGATATAGCCCTCTTCGAGAGCTACACCCGACTCTCCGAAAGTCAGGAAGAAGTCCCCGCGCGCATAGGGGTCGATGATGGCTTGAAGACCCAATTCGCTTTCGTGCATCTGCAGCACAGGCAGTGGACCTTGCCCTATCGCCTCGAGCGCGGGTGGTACGTTGGCCTTGCCCGTCGCACCAATAAAATCCCCAATCATGCTGATGTCCGGATTGAGAATCTTCGATGCGGCACTCGCCCCACCATAGTTAGGTAATGGCTGGCCCTGGGCCTGGACTGCCGACGTATCCGGCACTTGGGGCGAAAGAGCGGCAGCCACCGGATCGTGTGGATCGCCGGCTCGCACGGGATCCGCGGCCTTCACCGGATCGGGCGAGCCCACAAGTTCCGGGATGGCAGATGAATCTACCTGGGGCGATAGACTCCCGTTCCGAGCAGACGCCAAATGAACCGCTGCCATCCGCTGCGCTCGAAGCTCTTGTACTTCGGCTTCGAGCGCACGAACGCGTTCTTCCAGAGCTTTGAACCTGGCCTCGCTCTCCTCAACTGAGGTCTGAGCACGCAGAACTGCGGGAACAAATAACACAACGCAAAATACGAGAAGTGCCTCTTTCATCGCTTCGCCCTTTCACAGAAGTTTGGACCGGGAGTAAGCACGCGTGCGAAAATCAATTTCGACCGGCTAATTAAGGTTCGTTCTGCACGACATATCGGAATGCCGTGCCAAGGCCAGTTCAGAAGTAGGGAGGAGCGCGAGTGATGAGCAGCGGTGTGCGCAAGCTGGGGGCAAGGGAAGGCTCGGGCGGGCTGAACGCGACACCTAAACGTTGCGGAACGGCAATGCAGTGTCCCTGTGCCGCCCATTCAGCTACTTGCTGGTCCAAATGGCAGATTGGGCAGTTCGGGTTGGCGCTGCATTCGTGATGCTGCCAAGCCTCGCAGGCCTCGCCGACTGAAGTGGCAAAGAGCAAGATCGCCAGGAACGCTGCCGCGGTCACAAGTGTCCGGATTGGTCTCTTCCACTTCAAGCGCAAACCTCTTTTGCCCTTGGGGGTCTCAAAGTAGCATGAATCTAAGACGCACGAGAGGCATTTTTCGTTGTGCCCGCTAGGGATAGCTACCCACCACGCGCTTGGCCCCGCGGAGTTAAGGTTAACTGCCGGGGGTGGTGTTTACTAAACCGCGCGGTTCAACCGCTCGCGATTTTGCCCCTCGCACATTTTTGGTTTACGCTGAATGTCTCCGCTATGCAACGAGGCATTCGATTTGATGGCCGCCCGGTCTGGGCAGAGATTCGGCTGAGTGCGCTCGCGCACAATATGAAAGCCATTCGGCGGCACGTCAACCCTGCAGGCCAATCAGGTTCGCGGCCGCTGCGAAAAATCCTCGCGGTTGTGAAGGCAAACGCGTACGGCCATGGCGCCGTTCCCGTGGCGCGCGCGCTCGCCCGCGCCGGCGCAGACTGGTTTGGCGTGACCTGCACGGCCGAGGGAACCGAGCTGCGCGAGGGGAAAATACGCAAGCCGATCCTCGTGCTCACCGGCTTCTGGCCCGGCGAAGAAAAGCGCCTTATCGAATACGACTTGACGCCGGCCATCACCCGCTGCGAGCAATTGCGCCCACTGGAGCGCGCTGCGGCACGAGTGCGACGCCGGATCAAAGTCCACGTGAAGTTCCAAACCGGGATGAATCGCCTGGGGCTTTCTCCGGCTGACGTGTCATGCTTCGCCCGAACACTGGCCTCCTGCCCACACATCGAATGCGAGGGCATTTTCACGCATCTTGCCTCCTCGGAAGTCTTCACCAATGATTCCGTCGAAAAGCAGCAGAAAGAGTTCGAGCGCATCCTGGAACATCTGCGCGGCCTGGGCGTTTCGGCCCCTCTGATGCATTTGGCCAATAGCGCAGCGGTCGCGTCTCGCCCCGAAACTTGGGCGAACATGGTTCGGCCCGGCCTGGTGCTTTACGGCTACCACCAATCCTACGAGCCCCCTGAACTCACGGCGCAGACGAACGCGAAACTTCCACTGCAGCCCGCGCTGGCCCTGCGCGCACGGCTGATTTCGTTGCGCGATACCGCGCCGGGCCAGGCGGTGGGTTATAACGGCCGTTGGGTGGCGCAGCGCCCTTCGCGGGTGGCGGTAATCTCTGCAGGCTATGCCGATGGCCTTCCTCGCGCTCTTACGAACAAAGGCCGGGTGATCATTCGGGGTCGTTTTGCGCCGCTGGTGGGCACAGTCTCCATGGATCTTACTACGGCGGATGTAACAGACATTCCGGATGTAAGTGTGGGTGACGTGGCGACGTTTTACGGCGCCGATGGCGATGCCGCTCAGTACGTTTCCGAAGTGGCGGGACAACTCGGAACGGTAACTTCCGAATTGTGTTGTGCGTTAGGCACGCGGGTACCTCGCTTTTATCTGCCCTGATAGCAGGGATCGACAACGTTTGGCGTGTAAAGCCTTGCTGTACAGCATCCTAAGCTTGACCCGCGTGTTACAATGCTTGCGCTGCGGCGTGAGGATAAGCCGCTCCTAGCCCGACTCCGGGGTTCATTCTTCGATTTATTGCGCACCGTCCCCCGGAAGACGTTTATTACTAATCATGCTGGCTTCACTTTCCATACTTATCAGCCAAAACCAATTTATGAGGTTCTCTTATGCCTCGCTCTTATGCCCGAATTGGGCAGGCCCCCGAAGCACCGGCTTCCGAATTCAGCCGCGCGAAATTAAACACTGAGTTCAGCGGCTCTCGAAGAGAAGTCCATTTTGGCAGTTGGTGGGACCAGTTGGTGGTGCGGCTGGTGTTCGCCACTGCGTGCGTTGCCGCTGGCTACCATTTTCATCCTTTCGGACTCGGCCGCCCGGCGGCCGCAGTAGTAGGTCTGCTTTTTGCCATCTCTGTTTTCTTATTCGAGATTCGTTTGCAGCGGGCGAGTTTGCGGCGGCTGATCGGCGCTGCGGTGGGCTCCATTCTGGGCATTGTGGGCGCCTACTTGATGGGCCTGGTCATGAGCCGGACAACCATTCCGGAAGACTCGCGGTCTTTTTTGGATATTGGCGTTCTGCTGGTGATGACGTATATCGGACTCGTCCTCGGCGCTCGAAAAGGCGACATGCTGAACTTACAGGCCCTTGGCGGCCTTTTCGGCAACGAGAGGGGAAATCGGCGCCAGCCAAAGATTCTGGACACGAGCGTGATCATCGACGGCCGCGTCGCGGATATTTGCGAAGCCTACTTCCTGGAGGGTGTTCTGGTCGTGCCACAGTTTGTGCTTCGGGAATTACAATTGGTGGCCGATTCGCCGGATAGCCTGAAACGGCAACGCGGCAGGCGTGGTCTGGAAGTCCTGCAAAGAATGCAGAAGATGCCGCACCTGGAAGTGGAAGTCGCCGAAGACGATTTCCCGCAAATCGCTGAAGTAGACATGAAATTGATCGAGCTGGCCAAGCGTTACGACGCAAAGATCGTAACCAATGACTATAACTTGAACAAAGTCGCGACGCTGCAGGGTCTGGATGTGCTGAACGTCAACCAGTTGGCCAACGCGTTGAAGCCTGTCGTGCTGCCGGGCGAAGCCATGCGGGTGTTTATCCTCCGCGAGGGCAAGGAGTACAACCAGGGAGTAGCTTACCTGGATGATGGCACGATGGTAGTTGTGGATGGCGGGAGGCGGGCTATCAACAAGACGGTGGATATCATCGTCACATCCGTGCATCAAACGACGGCTGGGAAGATGATCTTCGGGCGCTATGATGACCGCGAGCTATCGAGAAATCATGTGACGCAGCCCGTCGAAACCCCTGCGAGAGCGGCCGAAGCACCTGCCGGGGCGGAGCGGCTCCCGCGCGCGGTGGTACCGGACCCTAGTCAATCTTGAGGAATCAGTGCGGCTTGATCTGGAGATGGCTGCAAGAGGTGTAGAGTCTTGAACTTCGATGCGCCCTGAGTTTGGCGCGTGTGCGCATCCCCGATATGCCTTCGATTGTCGCCATATTGCCGGCAGCAGGGCTCGGCACCCGTATGGGTGCCGATGCACCCAAGCAATTCCGCTTGTTGGACGGCGTGCCGCTGGTTGTGTTTACGTTGCGAAGATTGGGGGCCTGTCCCTTAATCAGCAAGTTTCTGATTGCCACTCACGCCGATGAAATCGAGCCTCTGAACCAGCGGATTGCCGCAGAGCGTCTCTCCAGGCCCTTTCGCGTTTTGGAGGGAGGGGACACGCGGCAAGAATCCGTGGCTAAGGCGCTCGCCGAAGTTTCACAAGAGACGGAATTGGTCTTGGTCCACGATGCCGTTCGGCCCTTGGTAACCCGCGATCAGGTGGAGCGTGTGATCGGGGAGGCTCGGCGGTGCCGCGCTGCGATTCTGGGCATTCCGGCTATGGATACGGTAAAAGAGGTGAAACGCGCCAGCTTGCCGGAGGATGTTGCGCTGATCACCGCGACCATCCCGCGGGAACGCATTGTTCTGGCGCAAACGCCTCAGGTCTTTGAGGCCGGCCTACTTCGCGAGGCGTTCGCGCGAGCCGCCGCCGACGGATTTACAGCGTCGGACGAAGCGGCTCTGGTCGAGCGGCTGGGGCACGACGTTCACGTTGTGCTGGGCTCGGAACGCAATTTGAAGATCACCCGCCCCGGCGATTTGGAAATTGCCGAGTTTTACTTGAGCCGCGAACGCATAGCAGCCGAGGTTGGGCGGTGAGCCCATGCGGGATCGGGTATGACTTGCACCGGCTGGCCGCAGGCCGCAAGCTCGTGCTCGGCGGCGTTGAAGTCCCTTTCGAAAAAGGCCCGGTCGGTCATTCAGATGGAGACGCGCTGGCACACGCCATCTGCGATGCACTTTTGGGCGCTGCGGGCCTCGGTGATATTGGCACTCATTTCCCGGACACGGATCCGAAGTGGAAAGGTGCGCATAGCCTTCGTTTTTTGGAACACGTGCGCGGTCTGCTGGCGGAACGGCGCTTGCGCATTATGCACCTGGACGCCATCGTGATTACAGAGCGGCCCAAACTGGGCCCGCATTTTGCCGCCATGCGGGAGGCGCTAGCTCAGGCACTGGGCATCGAGGCTTCCCGCATCAATCTCAAAGCAAAAACAAACGAAGGCGTGGGTGCAGTAGGCCGCGGTGAAGCCATTGCCGCCCAGGCGATCGCCACGCTCGAGAGCTAGGGTCCCTCTAGCTGCTTCGGCTCGCCGCTTTTGCCCGAAGTTTCGGCTCGTTCCTCGCCAATGCAAAAATTGACCGGCATCCACGCTGTGAGAGAAGCGCTTGCTGCTCGAAGGCCAGTGCAATCCGTCCTGATCGCACGAGGACGGCATGGCGACCGGCTGGAAGAAATCGTTCGCCTAGCCAGGCGCAATGGTGTGTCCGTACGATTTGAAGAACGGCTGCAAGTCGATCGCGCCGCGGGAACGCGCGACCATCAGGGCGTCGTCGCTTTGATCGCTACGGAGGCCAGCGTCTCGCTCGAGGAGCTTCTCGGCGGGGACGGTTCTCCCGCGGCATCCGGCCTGCTTGTGCTGCTTGACGGTGTGGAAGATCCGCAGAATCTGGGCGCCATCATTCGGACTGCCCTGGCGGCAGGCGCGCAGGGTGTGGTGATCCCGGAGCGACGTGCCGTGGGACTGACCGAAGCCGCGGTTCGCGCGTCAGCCGGAGCGGCGGCGCACCTGCGCGTTGCGCGGGTGACAAATCTAGCGCGCGCCATGGAAGGAATTAAGGAAGCAGGCTACTGGTTGGTTGGGTTGGATGAACGGGCCGAGAAGCACTACACAGAGATTGATCTAAGCGGACCAGTGGCGTTAGCGCTGGGCGGCGAAGGCAAAGGACTCCACCAACTCGTCAAGGACCGCTGCGATTTTGTGGTCTCCATTCCCACCAGCGGCCCGGTGCGCTCGTTGAATGTTTCTGTGGCTGCGGGAGTGGTTTTGTTTGAGATTGTGCGCCAACGCGCCGCCAAGCGACGCTTGGGAGCATTGAAGAATACCGGCAAAATTCGGGGAGACATCATCGATCCCGCTGGCGATGAGGCAGACTGGGAAGCCGGCCGGTAGCTCACTTATCCGGATAGAAAGCCCCGGATCAAAATCGACAGATCAGGTGTCGTATTGGATCAGGGAGAAGACGTCCAGACCGGGCAATTTCGCGCGGCCATTCAGGAAAGTAAGTTCGACGGCGAAGGCGACGCCATTCACAGTGCCACCGAGGGTCCGCACGAGTTTCACCGTGGCGGCCGCCGTACCTCCAGTGGCGAGCAAATCATCGCTGATCAGGACGCTTTGGCCCGGGCGGATGGCATCTTCGTGGATCTCCAGCGTATCGGTGCCGTACTCGAGCTGGTAGGAAACTTTGGCCGTCTTGGCGGGCAATTTCTTAGGCTTTCGGACGGGAACGAAGCCAGCCCCTAAGCGATATGCCAGCGCGGGAGCGAATATGAAACCGCGCGCCTCCACGCCCACCACCACGTCAACTTTGCGATCCGCATAGTGATCGCAAAGCCTGTCCACCAGCTTTTGAAACCCGCGCTGATCCTTGAGCAGCGTAGTCAGATCGTAGAAGAGAATGCCTGGCTTGGGGTAATCCGGGATTTCACGGATCAATTTCTTGAGATCATCCATTAGAGCCTCGAGCCTGAGATTTTTAGCGTTCGTAAGTCAGGGAGAACCCGGAGCTAAAGGCCAGCAAAACTTCGGCCTCGACTTCGTCCACATCAGACACGGCGGCAAGCGCCGGGCCGCGTCGCAATTCCCGAGCGAGGTCGCGAAGCTGAGCGCTAGTGCCGATGGCATAGACTTCCACGCGCCCATCGGCGAGGTTCTTGGTGTAACCTGTAACGCCATTTTGCTCGGCCGTGTCCATCGCAAAATAACGATACCCGACGCCTTGCACTCTGCCCGAAACGAAGAATCGCTTGGCTTGTTTTTCCACCCGCATTGCCGCCTGCCAGCGCCTTCGCAGCCGCAGCAAGGGATTCTACCAGAGCGCATATAAGAAATTCAGAAAGCCCAAGGGAAAGCGGCTTCGTGCACGGCTGGCGGATATAATAGGAAGGCGATCTCGAGGATGGTTGGAGTAAACGGCACCGCCTGATCGGCGCATCTTAAGAAACCGTGATCCTAAAACGCATCATTCTCGTTCTAGCTTTTCTACTGATGGCGGCTCCTGCGGGGGACTTCTTCGCGGTCCCGCTCGCCGCTCAAGAGCCCGTGGGCCCGCAAACACCACCCAAGCCTCCAGAGATCGTGCGGATTCCCACTCGGCCTCAAACGCCTGCGGAACAGCCGCCAATCGCTCCGGACGAGATCATCCGGCGATTTTCCGCACAAGAGGACCAGTTGGCGCATCTCTTCGCAACTTATGGCTATCGGAAAACGGTGCGCCTGGAGGAAATCGGGTCTGACGGCAAAGTTTCCGGCCAGGCGGAGATCAGCTCCTCCTCCCTGCCGATTTCCGACGACGCTCGGCGGAAGACGGGTGGAGAGCCGCAGTCAACGCTGAGGTTTCTGAATCTGGAGCGCGACGATATCGAGGCGCTTTCGAAAATTCCGGCATTTCCTCTGGTCAGCTCCAATCTGCCCAAATATGAGATCACCTATGAGGGTAAGCAGCCGGTTGATGAGCTGAACACGTATGTCTTCCAGGTGAAGCCACGGCAACTCGAACGCTCTCGGGCATATTTCGACGGGCTCGTTTGGGTCGACGACCATGACTTGGCGATCGTGAAAACGTACGGTAAATGGGTTACAGAAACCGGCGACGCGCAGGCTTCACAACTGCCCTTTAACATCTTCGAGACTTATCGACAGCCTGTAGCCAACAAATATTGGCTGCCGGCGTATTCGCGTTCTGACGGATCGTTTGACGATAAGGGGTTAAGTATTCCCGTTCGTCTGATCATCCGCTGGGATCAGTACGCGCCGCTGCCGCCCGATAACTTGCCCCGCCAGAGTCCGCAAGACGCGACCCCTCCGCGCTAGCTGCGCCAGAAGAGCTCAGGAAGTGAACTGATGGTCTTAATCAGTGCGCTTGGCCGCGAAGCGCGCAGGCTTTCGGGAACTGGAGAATGCTGGAGAACGCCGACAACGGCTACGCCGGCACGCCGAGCCATCTTCACGTCCTCAGGCGCGTCTCCAATGTAGATGCAGGAGCCGGGCTCGAGACCAAGCTGGCGAATGGCAAGCTGAAGTTGCAGGGGATGCGGCTTGCGGTGGGGGACCTGGTCACCGAAGATACGCACGCCAAAAAGATACTCCAGCCCAAATGCGCGAAGCTGCGAGCGAACCCGCAAGCTGCTGCCGCTGCTGACTAACCCCAGCCGAAATCGTTCCGCCAAGGTCTGTAAGACGAGGCGAGCGCCGGTCTGCAGCACAGGGCGTTCCGAACGATAGAAGCGACGCCAAAGCCGATCCGCTTCCGGCCAGCGTTCCGGCGGCAGTTCTGCGGCTCGATAGACGTTATGCCAGTCCGGCGAGTAATGTTGCGCCAGGTTGCCAGCTTGCCAGGAAACGCCCAGGGCGCGAAACATCTGGACGTAAGCGTTGGCGTCGGCCTGATACGAATCGAGCAGTGTGCCGTCCCAGTCGAACAGCACAGCCCGAAGGGGCTTGTACGTCAGCATGAAACAATCGTAGCAGACGCACGGTCAGGATGGCGGTGTGCCTCAATCCGCGGCGTGCACGAGAGCTGGTACCACTCTTTTAGTCCCCATAGTCCGCGCCCCACGCGCCGGATTTTCCCGGAGCCCTATTGTGCTCTCTGCCCAGAACCGTGGAGACGCTTATTATCCCGACAGCTTCGGCAAAGTACCTCGGGATCGTTGAAAAACCAGCGTGCACGACGGAAGTCACGACACAAAGACTCTAAAAGGCGCGCCTTTAAATACACCCTGGCCCAACAAGTCTTTCGACTCGACTAAGTGAGAACAGAATGGGAGACTAGTCCGCGATGGCAACGAATCAGATTGCCAATGCCGTGCTCGACGTCAGCCAGCCGCGCCACGCGATTTCCGAGCTGACCGGCAGGCTATCTGGCGTTTTTGAGACGATCACGGCGTTTTTTCTTTTCCTTTTCGTCCTGGCGCAACCTCTCTCCATTGCGGCATCCCATATTGCCTACGCCGGCGCCGCTTTCGCTTGGGTTCTACGCCTTGCCTTTGTGCGCCGTGGAATCCTGAAAAGCTCGCCGCTGGACATTCCGATCCTGATCTATTTATCGCTCGCTACCGTGTCGACGCTGCTCTCTCCCATGCCGGCGTCGAGCTGGGAAGGGATGCGCAAGGTCGCGCTCATTTTTCTCGTTCTGCTCGTCGCGCACAACGTTCCGAATGCCCACCGCGCCAAGCAGTTGCTGGCCGTTCTCTTTCTTTCCTCACTCATCGGCTTCGCCTGGGCGGGCTGGAACTACATAGATGGTGTCGGTTTACGTATAGATCATGCGCTTCCCGGCACGAGCTTTTATCGCGCGGGAATTCGAGACGGCGACGTCATTCTCCGGGTGGACGGGCATAACATCGAGAGGCCGCAAGAGTTCTTACGTCGCTTGAATTCCGAGCCCGCAGGCAAACCCATGCAGCTTCGGGTCGTCCACGGTGGTGGTATCGAAATTATGAAAGATGCCGTTCCCATCGCGATTCCTTCTGACAACGGTTCGCGCGCCAGGAGTTTGAACGATCTCGGAATGCAAATAGAAACGGATCGGCCTGCGCGCGCCCGGGCTTTCTACAGTCATTACGTAACCTACGCCGCCGTGCTGCAGCTTCTTGGCTGCCTGGTTTTCGGATTGTGGCTGAGTCATCGGAGATATTCACCGCTTTCGAGCGCGGTTTTCGCGGGGCTCTTGCTGGCCTTTGGTCTGGCGCTGGCGATGACGCTCACGCGTGCCTCCTGGCTGGCATTCGCGTTTGGATGCGTGGTCGAGCTTTGCTTCTTTCTCAGGCATTGGGCGAGAACGCTCATCGTCCCCGCGATTCTCATTGTGGCGGTTGCCGGAACAAGCTTGGCCATGCACCGATGGCGGCATATGGGCGTGATCGATCTGAGCGATCCGGGCACGGACTACCGCGTTCTCATGTGGCGTGACGGAATCAAGCTGATCGAAGCGCATCCGTGGTTCGGTGTGGGCATGAACGTTGTGCGGGACGAGCCGTCCAAGTTTGATCTGGCGGCCTACAAGAAGTACGGATGGCTCCTACATTTCCATTCCACGCCCATTCAGATCGGCGTTGAATCGGGATTGCTGGTGCTGGCGTCTTGGATCGCCTTGATGGCCGCCTATTGTTTTATGCTGGTGCACTTGGTGGCGCAAAGCCGCAAATCCGCTGATCCGTTTCCTTACGGACTTTCCTTGGGAATCCTTGGCGCTACAAGCGGATTCCTGGTGACTTCGATCGTGCACTACGACTTTGGGGATTCCGTAGTGGTGTTTCTCTTCTGGTTTTTGGCCGGCTTGGCGTTGGCTCTCGATCACCAATTAATGAGGAGTGCTCCTTCAACTCGCGCCGCGGCCTAGCGCAACATGCGGAATGGTCTTCACAAAGATCTTCAAATCCAGCCACAATGACCAATTGTCAATATAAGCCAGATCAAACTGCACGAGACGCTCGAAGCTGAGCCGGTTTCGGCCTTCCAGAGTCCACAAACAGGTCAGGCCCGGACGCATGCGCAAGCGTCGCCTCTGCCAGGGTGCGTACCTCTCTACTTCCTGAGGCAGAGGCGGACGGGGGCCCACGAAGGACATGTCCCCGATCAGTACGTTCCAAAGCTGCGGCAGTTCATCCAAGCTGAATTTTCGCAGCCAACGGCCGAGTGGCGTGCACCTGGGGTCATTTTTCATTTTGAATGCGGGACCCACAATCTCGTTGAGGGCTTCCAGCTCCGAGCGAAGCTCATCGGCATTGGCTACCATGGAACGGAATTTATACAGGGTAAAACGACGGCCATTCAGGCCGCAGCGAGTCTGGCGAAAGAGAATGGGCCCCGGAGAAGTCAAGCGCACGAGAATTGCCAGGATCAGCATGAGAGGGGCAAGCAGGATGAGTGCAAACGCGCTGACAATGAGGTCGGCCGCGCGCTTGGCAAACAGCGCAAATTCGTTGTTGGGTGTCGAACCTAAGGTCAGCAGAGGAACGTGACGCAGATTCTCCAGGTGCACCCGGGGGAACGTTCGGGGGAAAAAACCCAGGTCCACGCGCGTGCGGATGCCCTCCTTATGGCAACGATCAATGAGAGCCTCCAAGCTTTCCAGTTCGTCGTTATTGACGGCGAAAAGCACTTCGTCGACAACGTGATTCTGAAGGATGCCGTAGGCATCGGCTAAAGCAAAGATGGGATACTGAGATTTCAGGCCGCTAATTCTGGATTCCGATTCTATTCCGGGGTTCACGAATCCGATCAAACGCAAGCCCTGCGGCTCACTCTGTTCAATCAACGAGGCAAGTTCGCGTGCATTCTGGCCGAGCCCGACAATCAGGCAGTAGTGAAATCTTTGGAACTTCTCTCGCAGCCGCCTGCTGCCCCCAAGCAAAGCGATTCTACCGGCCACCACAAGAACAAAATCGACCGCCGCGATCGTGAGGATAAAGGCCCTACTAATGTAGTCGGCCCTGAAAAAGTACAATGCCGCGTTTAAGACCACTACTCCCAGGATAATCAGTTTGGCTGCGTCGCCTACCAGTTTTTGGCGGCTGCGAAGTTCAATATCGCGGTAAGTGCGGAGGAAATGGCCGATCAGGAACCAGATCACCAAAATAGCCGCAAAAAGCGTCCAGTACATCGAAAAGGGATAAATACGCGGGCGCACAACATCCGAGCCAAGCATGCGGGTGAGCACCCGCATTCGGACCCAATAAGCAACCGGAAATGACAGCGCCGTTAAGCCTAGATCGAGCAGGCTCGAAATGAAGCCCAGCAACGCGGAACGACGCTCAAACATCTGTTCTCCCCACTACAGCAGGTGCAACGGATTACCCGGCGAGAATTGGTGTCTTATGCCTCATTCAGACCGAACAGACGCGTTCCCTGCAACGCAGCTGAGTTACAGGAACGCCGTGGCAGTTCGAGGGAGGCACAAGGCTTGCCGAATTGGCGTTCTGGCGATCGTGCTTCACAGCGATTTGCGCATTCGCCAAGCGGCTAGAACACTCTTTCTTGCCGGCGCAAGGTCCCGAACGTCCCGATATTCGCGATGAGCAGGGCCGCGCGAAACTGGTTGTCGTTGCGAAGGGGCCCTAGGGCGAGACGCCGATATTCAAAGCTGATTCCACAACAACTGCCATTGTAGCTCGCCTGCACCACCTCATATTGCAGCGTGTGCTGAATGGTATCATACGCGAGTGAGGTCGCCGTATTCCACCCTTTGCGATTCATCTGGCCCCAGCCACCTGTCACGCGGATCTGATTCTGCCGTGGTTGCAGTATGGGATCGGTGTGCAATCTGAAATGAGCCAGGCTCAGGAAAGACTGCCGAAAGGGATGTACCGTCCCAATGACACCGTATGCGGACAATCTTTTCGGAAGCGGGTCGTAGTCTGTCTCCAATTGAATGTCGTATCGCGCGCTATAGTTCATTTTCACGTCACTTACGATCGGGGACCAATGCCGAGGTTCATCAGCGAAGGCAAAAGGCGTGATGGAATCGAGTGCGGCAAAGACGTTCCGCTGGCCCGGAACCAATGCCCCACCAAAGGTCGGATCAAAGTAATATTTTGCCGCGATACGCCAGGTGAGAAACTCTTCCGCCTGACCATCGCCGGTTTTGCGGAAGAATCGCTGGGTGAGGGCGGATTCGACTTCGCTCGTATCTGTAATCGTGTCGTCTTCATCGAAGCGAATGATCCGGCTGAAGTCCTGAATGCCCGTCACATAGTTATAGGCGATCAGAGGCTCGATCACGTGTTTCCATTTCGTCTTGCCTCGATTCCATATCCTTTCGAATGCAGGCGGACGCAATTGGACACTGAACTCGCCGTCAGTGCGGACGAGGCCTTGCGCGGCCGGCATGCCATTGACGAGTTGCTCGTTGTAATCTGTAAACCTGAATCCCGCTGTGGTGGTAATTCCAAACCAGGGTCCCCAGCGCACCGGAAGCGTCATGTGAGGGGCAAGTTCTGAGCGCTCCACATATTGCGCTGTATCGATGAGGGTATCCGAACGGCGTACAGCGCCACTGACGCTATCGAACCCGAAATACACCGGCCATCTATCCCAGAAGGCTCGATCTGTAGAGCTGAAACGAATCTCAGGAGCGCTACGGAGCACAATGCTGGTTTCCGGCTGCGCGTTCAGAAAGTCCTTATAATTGAGCGCCGCAATATTCAGGCTGAATCCGCGAAAGTTATTTGTTACAAACGCGTCGCTATGCTCCTCAGAAATGGTCGCCTCGTTGAAAGTAGTAGCGAAGGCCAGGCGGAAAGTCAGTGAACTTAAGTAGTTGAGGTCCGCCACTCCGCGCCAGCCATGAGCCAGGTTCGAAGTGAAGAGGAGACGGGCTTCGCTGCCGCCTTCCGGAATCAACGTCCCGTTTGGCCCGGGCAATCCGCGATCCTCCACCCCATAATAGTGGATGCCCAAATTCAGGTTACTTTCCGGCAAGGCACGAAGGTCGAGGCTTTGGCCCCACCCTCGCTTGCTCAGGACTTGAGCGCCGAGTTCCGTGTCCATCCAGTCCGTCGGCGCCCAATAATACGAATCGCCGATTACGAACCCATTCACCGAATTATTAGCAACCTCGGGCAGCAGAAAGCCCGATTGGCGCACCTTTTGGCTCGCCGGTATGCTGGCATAAGGCAGGTAGATGAGGGGCACCTTCAGCAATCGAAAATTCGCCCGAACCAAGACGACCTTCTGATCAACTTTGAGAGTGGAGCGGACAGAATAGAACTTCCACACAGGCCGGTTAGGCATGCAAATCGTCAGCCAAGTTTTCTTGAACACGTACGTTTGTTCGCTGATCCGGTCCACTTCCTCCGCTTCGAAGGAGATCGGATTTGTGGAGAACAGCACATTGGGGTTCGGGCGCCGAGCGACGTTGATTGTTCCCTGCACGTGAAGGAAAACGCCATCATCGCTGCGGACGTTGTAGTGGCCTTCGGGCGCCTCGATATGTTGTGTCTTGTAGTCAAAGAGGACATGACCGCGAGCAAGGACGTCAAATGTTTTCGAGTCGTACTCGATGTGATCGGCCCGCAGTCGCATGTCCAAATAGCGCACGTCTACATCACCATCGGCGATGTAGCGATCGCCCTCTTTCTTCTGTTGAGTCGCTTCCAGGCGCACTATGCCCCGTCCCACGGGCACTTGGATCTGAGCACGGGCTGCTCCTGCAAAGAAGAGTTGAAACAGCAGGACTGCCAGACAGCTCAGGTGGCACACATGCCACGGTTTGGCGTTTTTAGGAATGTTGGTAAGAGCGCCGCCATCAGCCCTAAAACGATGCAAATTCGTGAATGTCTGAGGCGGATTGTCGCCGAAGAGAAAGATCACACGCTTCGTCTCTAATTACACGAGCCGCAATTTATCGCATTAGCTGCGACTCTCATACTAATTTCTCTCGTCGCGATACAACGATTGAGAAGCCAAATAGACGTCGCGAGTTGGCTCGATTTCATTTAATGGAGTCCCTCTAACCACTCCCGAAGGCATTGCTGACCAAGGGGTGCAGACTCGGGAGCAAAACGAGCTGTATCGGAACGTAGCTTAGTAACTGAAAGACCCGACACGCTGCTGATCTCCACGGCATGGCCGATCAACCAACTCTCGAAGTTCTTGGCCGACGCTTCCGGGTGGAACTGAAATGCAAGTACGGATTTTTCGTAGCTGAATGCCTGGTTTTGACAAATCGCGGTAGAGGCGAGGAGGTCTGCTCCTTGGGGAAGATCAAAAGTGTCACCATGCCAGTGGAGGACCGGCACGCTCTCCAGGCACTTCATCGGGCTCTGTTTTCCTCCCGCGGTAAGCGTAACCGGCGCCCATCCGATCTCTTTCGCAGTCCCGGGATAAACTCGAGCGCCCAAGGCACGCGCAAAGAGTTGCGCCCCGAGACAAATGCCGAGCGCCGGTCTGGCAAAATTCAAGCGCTTCTGAATCATGGCGATCTCATCCAGCAGAAACGGATATTTTTCTTCCTCATATGCTCCAATGGGACCTCCGAGAACCACGAGGAGGTCACAATCCGCCAACTGCGGGCTACGGAGGTCGTCTATTCCCGCATCGCAATACTGGATGCGATAGGCGCTACTGGTGAGAACGGTCTCAAAGGCGCCGAGGTCTTCGAAGGGAACGTGTCGGATGGCCGCTGCAGTTTTCACGGAAAGCGGGGGGCATTATAACCTACTGAACAGACGCTGCTATGCCGTCGGGAGTGAAGTTATCTGCATAAGATTTTCGACACACGAGTTCTGGCTTTCGGAATGAAATCGTCATTGGCGGGTCCCAAAGTGCGCCCTCCCGCCGACAGGTGCATTTCCCGCTTGTCCAATGGAATCTCATATACAGAAGGTTGGAAAATACAGGGAAGCACGGATGGGATCAAAGGCCGCCGGTATATTATCCATGCTATCGGAAGTCGCGGTACAATCTACAAATAGCTTGTATCTTGCGCGGCAGCGGATAAAAATCTGGTAGAGCTGGGAAAATGAGCAACCTCCGCATCCTCGTCGCCGATGATCACGACATCATTCGGCGAGGCCTGAAAGCCCTTCTCTCTTCGCGTACCGGATGGGTCGTATGTGGCGAAGCTGCGACAGGACGCGAAGCGATCACGCTGGCTGAGCAACATAAGCCCGATATTGTGGTTATGGATATCAGCATGCCGGATTTGAATGGCCTCGAAGCCGCTCGGAAAATACGAAAACAACTGCCTAAAACGGAAGTAGTGATCCTCTCGCTGCACTATTCCGATCAGTTGGTTCGAGAAATCGTCGATGCCGGCGCACGAGCCTACATCATGAAATCGGATGCAGATCGCGACCTGCTCATCGCCATCGAAGCGCTGGCGAACCACCGCTCTTTCTTTACGTCCCGTGCCGCAGAAATGCTGATCGATGGCTTCTGCAGGCAGAGTTCCGTCACCGAGCCGCGAGTTTTAATGCGCAACCGGCTCACTTCCCGCGAAAGGGAGATCGTGCAGTTGCTGGCGGAAGGCAGAAGCAGCAAAGAGGTGGCAGTGACCCTGGGCATCAGTGTTAAGACGGCGGAAACTCATCGAGCGAATATCATGCGGAAACTCGAGCTACACTCCGTCAGCGAACTGGTGCGCTATGCCGTGCGCAATCAGATCATAGAGCCCTGAGTTCGCCTCGGCCCTTGCTCGTTGGACAGCAAATCGCCGGCGTGCCCCAGCATTCGCCAAAATTGCGGGACATTCTGGGTGCGACCCCACTCAGCACCGGAGGTCTCTTCCTCGTCTGGGCGCTCTGCGCTGATTCCGTCAAACTTCACGTCCTGAATTCAGTTCGCCGTTGCCTCCCCATGGAGCGGGCTCCGAGAGGGTACTTTCGTCTGCTCGTTGAGGGCGGGGCTAACTGTCGATATTTGTATGAGCTCGGCGGAAATGAAAAAAATGAGACCTGATCCGGCTTCCCATTTCCAGCCGGAGGGTGTTGGCGGCCCCTACCAAATCTTCGCGCACGACGAATTCAATACTCCAAATACAGGCTGCGTTCGCACGGAAGTGAATCAAAAGGGGAGCACTTCGTTGTCTTCACCCAAAACCACGATCAGGCCGGCAATCGCATGAACGGTGAGCGGCTGGGGCATCCGCTGGATTTCGAGGCGCTCAAGGTCGCGGTGGGTGTAATGCTGCTCTCCCCTTTTCTGCCCTTGATCTTCATGGGCGAAGAATATGGGGAGACATCGCCCTTTCAATACTTCGTCAGCCATCAAGACCCCAAACTCATCGAGGCCGTGCGGCAAGGCCGCAGAAGCGAATTCAAAGCATTTCGCTGGGCCGGAGATCCTCCCGACCCGCAGGATAGCGCCACATTCCTGCGCTCGCAGTTACATTGGCAGCTACAGGAACGTGAGCCACACAAGCAGCTTCGCGACTTCTATGCGGAGCTTATGCGAATGCGCAAGCGATTCCCAGCTCTGGGGAATTCCGATATGTCGTGCGTCGAGGCCACGGCCGTTGAAAATGAAAAAGCGCTGCTCTTGCATCGCTGGAAGGGCGAAGATGAGATATTCGCCGTTTCCAATTTTGGGAGAGATGTGGCCCAGGCGACGATCTTTCCCTCCCAATCCGGGTGGCTAAAAATCCTGGATTCTCGCGATCACTGCTGGGCCGGGGCGGGATCATTGCTGCCAGAGTGCCTGTGGCCCACGCAGGACCATGCCATTCTTATCGAGCCGCTCTCCGTCGTCGTCTACCATTCTCGCGCCCGAGGAAAAACGTGAACGATCGTTACGTTTGTATACATGCGCACTTCTACCAGCCTCCCAGAGAGAATCCCTGGCTTGAGGCCATTGAGATTCAGGACTCAGCCTATCCCTACCACGACTGGAACGAGCGGGTAACCGCCGAGTGCTACGCGCCCAACGCCGCTTCACGCATCCTGGACGGCGAACAAAAAATTATAGACATCGTAAACAACTACTCGAAAATCAGCTTTGATTTCGGTCCGACATTGATTTCCTGGATCGAGACAAAATATCCGCGCCTCTATAAATCGATTCAGGCAGCCGACCGGGAAACCTGCGGGCGCTTCGGCGGCCATGGCGCAGCCATGGCGCAGGGATACAACCACATGATCTTGCCGCTCGCCAATGACCGGGACAAAGCCACGCAAGTCATCTGGGGAATTCGTGATTTTGAGCACCGATTTGGGCGCTATCCGGAGGGGATGTGGGTGCCCGAAGCGGCTGTGGATTTGGAAACGCTGGAGATCCTGGCACAGCAGGAGATTCGCTTCACCGTGCTTCCTCCGCATGCCGCGAAGCGAGTGCGTCTTATTGGCAAACAAGAGTGGAAGGATATTCGTGGAGGCCAGATTGATCCCTCCCGAGCTTATCTCGCCAATCTGCCATCGGGGCGAAGTATCGCCTTGTTCTTTTTTGATGGGCCGATTTCCCATGCTGTGGCTTTTGAAAATATCCTGATGCGAGGCGAAGACTTTGCACGGCGGATCGTAGGCGGATTCTCCGACGAGCGGAAGTGGCCTCAGCTCACGCACATCGCCACCGACGGGGAAACCTACGGACATCATCGGGCCCACGGCGACATGGCCCTGAGCTATGCCTTGCGCTACATCGAGACCCAAAACCTCGCTCAACTCACCGTCTATGGTGATTTTCTTGAAGAGCATCCGCCCACACACGAAGTGGAAATCGTCGAAAACACTTCCTGGAGCTGTGTTCACGGGATCGAACGATGGCGTTCGAATTGCGGCTGTAGCTCCGGCCGCCCTGGATGGAATCAGGAATGGCGCACCCCCTTGCGCGAGGCATTCGACTGGCTTCGAGACATGCTTACGCCAAAATTTGAACAAGCCGCGGGCGCGCTCTTCTCCAATCCTTGGCTCGCGCGGGATCAGTACATCTCGGTAATTCTCAATCGCTCGCGAGACAACGTTGACCGGTTCCTTCACGAGCAGGCCGGCCACGAGCTGAAGAACTGTGAAAATGTACAAGCCCTGAAGCTGATGGAGCTGCAGCGCCACCTGATGCTGATGTACACAAGCTGCGGCTGGTTTTTCGATGAGCTTTCCGGCTTGGAGACTGTGCAGGCCATTCAATATTCTGGGAGGGCCGTCCAACTAGCGCAGTGGTTGTTTAATGAGCCGGCGATCGAAGAAGAATTTGTGAATAGGCTGGCAGTTGCTCACAGCAATATCCCGGAACAGGGCGACGGCCGAAAAATTTACGAGAACTTTGTGCGGCCGGCGATCATTGATCTGAACAAGGTCGGCGCGCATTACGCCATCAGCTCGCTTTTTGAATCCTATCCGCCGCTCAGTCAAACTTACTGCTATCAGATACATCAGGAAGATCACACGATGCTATCCGCCGGAAAATCCCGCGTCTCCTTTGGGAGGATCCGGATTACCTCCGACATTACTCTGGACTCCTCACGCGTAACTTTCGGAGCGGTGCATCTCGGAGATCACTACGTCACGGGAGGTGTCCGAGAATTCGTGGACGAGCCAGTCTACAAGGATACGGCCAAGCGGATCACCAAGGCCTTCGAAAGCGGCGATTTCACGGACTTAATCAGAGCCATCGATGTCGCCTTCGGTTCCGGCAGCTACAGCTTGAAGCTTCTCTTCCGGGATGAGCAAAGAAAGATACTGCGGATCATTCTAAATTCAGCCCTCGAAGAAGCAGAGTCCTCTTATCGGCAGCTCTATGACAGCCGGGCGCCTCTGATGCGCTTCGTCGCCGCTCATGGCATTCCTCTCATCCGTCACTTTCAAGTTGCGGCGGAGGTCACCCTGAATGCGGAGCTGCGCCGGGCGATCGAGGCGGAAAGCATGAATGTCGACTTGGTGCGAGCGCTGATGGAAGAAGCAAAAGCCGTGCACGTGAATCTCGATGCGGCCACCCTCGAGTTTGCGCTGCGTCGAAAACTGGAGACCATGGCAGGACAGTGGGAATCCCAGCCCTGCGATCTGGAGAGAGTGGTGTCTTTGGAATCCGCGGTCAAGTTGGCTCGCTCCTTCCCATTTGAGGTTCGCTTATGGGAAATTCAGAATGTCTACCACTCCGTACTCATGAATTCCGCGAATGGAAATAAGCCTCGTGGAGCAGGCTGTGACCTGCCGGAATGGGATCAAAGGTTTCGGTCCTTAGGGGAGCAATTGGGAATGCGGATGTCTTGATCCCTGCCCCCTCTGTGCGCTTCCTATCGCATTCAATTCCACGTCAACTTTCGCTTCAGAGACGCAGAAGAGCTAGTGCCTTATCTTCACGCGCTGGGAATCACGCACCTCTACGCTTCCCCTCGTTTCCGTGCGCGCAAAGGAAGCCTGCATGGGTATGACGTGGCGGACGCTGCGCGCGTGAACTCCGAATTGGGGACCGAAGAGGAGTTTCAAAGCTTAGTCAACCGGCTGCACAACTATGGGATGGGGCTGCTGCATCAAGATTGGCGCAAGCGCAACGAGCATATCCCTAGAGGTCGCAACGTCAGGGGTTATGGAGCCGCTGCCTGAGAACTTCAAGGCTTCGGCCCAGGCTCCTCCAGGATTAGGCGTGGCAAATCCTGCGGCAACGCATTCTAGAAAGCAGGAGGGTCATTCGAAATCGAATCGCTGCTCGGCGGGATCGTGGTCGGCGCGGCTGTGCCGCGGAAGGCTCTAGGCCCCAAGGACCTGATTACGGAAAAGTCCACGAAAGCACCGGAAGGAGCAACTGCAGGAGCTGGCTCTGGCGTTCTGATTGGTGGAGCCTTGGGGTGGTTGGCGGGAATCGGAGCGCTTGCGTTGCCGGGGCTAGGGCCCTTCATCGCAGCGGGACCGATAATGGCAACCCTCGCCGGGCTAGGTGTAGGCGGTGTCGTTGGAGGCATTACGGGCGCCCTGATCGGCGTTGGCATTCCGGAATATGAAGCGAAGAGATACGAGGGGCGCCTCACCAAGGGGGGCATCTTGATCTCCATCCATTCTGATAAAACCCAGGACATCGCCCATGCGAGGGAAATAATGGAACGCACCGGCGGAGAGGATATTTCCGTTTCGGCAGAAGAAACTCCTCGCGCCGCCAAGACTGCTAGTTAGGATTCGCCGGCTTTTCGGTCTCGTAAATAGTCTTTTGCCGACACTCCGCTTGGTGAGGACGCAAGTCTTTTGCTTTCAGTGTACAGAAATACAGAAAAATCAGTATTGTCGCGGAGCTAACAATCTAGGTTAATGGCGTCTCCGAATCTTACGAACTTGCAAGCGGGAGGCGCGATGATCGAAACGGTAAACGGCACAGTCGAAGTCCTGAATCCTGCCGAAATTCTTCGCAACCAAGACGGCATCTTTGAAGTGACCTCCCCTTATGGCCATGTATTTCAAGTGACATGCCGACGTGGAACAAAGATGAGCGTTCGCGAAATCAGTGAACCCCATCGAACCCAGAGTGCCGAGAACATGACTTGGCGCATCAAGAGAGTTGCCCGGGCAGTCGCCTAAGCGTTATCCGGTTCGATCGAGGTCTCGGTCCTTCCTCACCTATGCAACGATCAGCTTCATAGATCCGCGCCGTAATCGCGTATTCTCTCGTACGCAAAATGGCCACCCGGTTCAATGTGCATGCTGGCCGCTATGCATGCGAAACTAAGCTGGGAACGCGGCGAGTTCGTCGTTTAAGGGTGGCCGAGCGCGAGAGCCTCGGAGCTGATAACGGGCGACCAAGGAAGGCTGGCTAGAGGGGCACCCTGATAATCTGCTTCGCGGCGCGGAAAAGCGGGCGGAATTCGCTCAGTACATCTTCTCCATATCTTGACCGCACACACAAGCGGGGATTGCGCACACTGGCAGCATCCAGCGAATCTCTGACTACTTCAATTTCGCAGCAGCA
>QHYR01000153.1 GCA_003223315.1 Acidobacteriota bacterium
GGGGCTGTAGAAGGTCCCAAGGGTTAGGCTGTTCGCCTATTAAAGCGGTACGTGAGCTGGGTTCAGAACGTCGCGAGACAGTTCGGTCCCTATCTGGTGTGGGCGCAGGAGACTTGAGGGGAGTTGTCCCTAGTACGAGAGGACCGGGATGAACGGACCACTTGTGTACGAGTTGTCCCGCCAGGGGCATTGCTCGGTAGCGAAGTCCGGACGAGATAATTGCTGAATGCATCTAAGCAAGAAACTCACCCCGAGATAAGGTCTCCCAACGCCGCTACGGCGGCGTAAGAAGGCCGGTCGAAGACTACGACCTTGATAGGCGGGAGGTGGAAGCGCAGTAATGCGTGTAGCTTACCCGTACTAATCGGCCGTTCGGCTTGACCATAAAACTTTCCCAGCACGTCATCAGCAAGACGTGCGGATGCTCTCGTAGAGCAATTGCGGACGTCAGCTTCTTCAGTTTGTCGATGCTAGCTCGTTGGAGGCGTTTTACAGCCTCCAGAGCTGGCATCCAGAGTTTCTGGTGGTCATACCGCGGGGGTCACACCCGTTCCCATCCCGAACACGGAAGTTAAGCCCCGCAGGGCCGATGATACTGCACGGGTAACTGTGTGGGAACGTAGGTCGCCGCCAGGATAAACACAAAAAAGGCTCCGGCGTTTACCCGCGCTCGGAGCCTTTTTATTTTGTCTTGCATACCGGCCTTGGCTTCGTCTTGGACGGAAGCCCATCTGTGACTACGAATAAATTGGGCTGGCATTGGGAGGTCGCGCATGAACCGGTATAGCTATGCATTCCTGATTGTAGTGAGCGGATCTTGCTTGCTCTGGTTTCCATGGTTGCATGCGGCAACCGGGGACGATGCGCCACAGCCACCCCAAGCCACGATCACCTGCAGTGTTCTCGAGGCGCACATGAATCCGGACCTTGACATCAGCGCGGCGGTTTTTCACCAGAGGAACAAAGACGAAGCGGCTCGTTTCAGCGTTCTCCTCAAAGAGCATACGGACGCTCCTGTGGAGTTTCAAACCAATGACGGCACGTGGCACAAAGGCTCAGTCGCACGGCTGAAGAGTTCGTTTGGTCGCGGGCTCTTACTCTTCGCTTCGAGTTCAGCTCAACTGAAAGAGAAGGACATTTTCGTTCTGAAATTTGAATAAAGCTTAAGCCGCCTGCTTTTAACCTCGCCAAAATAAAAAGGGGCTCCGCCTGGAGCCCCTTTTCCTGACTATGCCTTCCCTGCTTATTTCTCGAAGCTGACGAAATCGCCGTTATCGGCGCAAACTTGCTCGGCAATGGTCCAATCCGGATGCAGTTGGAACTGCAGGTGTACATTCCACGGCGTAGCCAATGCCTTCGGGTCTTCCATACTGACATCCAGTTCCAGGTCATTCAGGTTCACACGCTGGAAGCGCTCGATAACGTGCAACTGATCGCTATGGCTATGGCCGATGCGATCGAGCCACGTCTTCTCATTGAACCCGACTGTGTCCACAACGAAGGTGTCGCCTTCCCAATGGCCGATCGAATCACCCATGTAAGTAGGAGTGACATCGTCGGGATGTTTGCGCCCGTCGGTGAAGATATGGCGGGCCGTGTGGTCATATTCGTAGAGAAAGATGACCTCTTTCGGAGTTTGCACAATTTGCAACGGAAACGGCTGAAGATAAATTCTTGGAACGCCGGGAGGGAAGCACTTCGTGATGACCGGATCGTTTGTTTCTTGCAGGGTGTATTGTCCCCCATTCGAGGACTTCTGGAGTTTGTATTGTTGTTCGCCCCAAGCGGTCATATTGGGGTCCACGCGGCCAAAGCCACCCTGCCCACCGCCACCCCGCATATTCCAGACTCCGGTCAGGTCGTGAGCATCGTGAGGCGGCCCCGCGATGGGCCCCGACGGTCTCCCACGCCCTTGCTGAGGGGGATTGCCTGCCGGCTGATTACCTTGCCTGGGCCGCTGGCCGGCTGGTGAATTCTGCGCGGTCGCAGGCATACCCAAGACGAATACCGCGACCCATAAGAAGGTGCCACACACGAAAGCCGTTCGCATTATTGAAACTCCTTGGATCGCTGGCGCGCCCCGCTGCGGGGTTTAAGCGCATTTTCAATTATCGCCGCCGCCGCCCAGCGAGACTTCCTGGCCGTCTTTGGTAATTTTCCGGATCCACATCGTCGTAGAGCCGCTCTTTGCTGGTCCGCCGGCCAGGGTGACTTGATCACCGGGCTTGAGCGTGCTCTTGGTCCACCCGGCTCGGGCGAGGTGGTTCGGGCTGGTGAGTTCGCCTTCCCATTTCTCGACCTTACCCGAGGGGTCCTTTACGTCCATGGATATAAGCACGTGAGGATTAACAAACTGAAAGTCCGTGATTGTCCCGGTGACCGAAACGGTTTTCGACATGTCGTAAGCGGCCGATCCGTGATGTGCGAAAGCAGATCCTGAAAGGATGAACAAAACGCCGAGCGAGATGAGAGACAAGGTCAACGTCTTCCGCATGTGAGCTACACCTCCAGCCAACTTGTGAAGTCTCGCATTAGGCCCTGGGCATGTCAACCGCTGACACCCAGTCAGCCGTGTTAAATTAATGTTAAGAAGAGGCTTATGGGCGTTGTACTCGCCCCGAGCCAGCAAAAACTCTACCATTCGCCCCCGAGCCTCGGCGTTAATCGGCTCGAATCACGGCCCCTTCTTGGCCGCAGCTGAGCCGCAAAGTGTCTTATGTTCCGTGAAAGAAATCGCGCAAACGCTGCGCGCCCTCCTGGAACTCAGCTTCGTGCACAATCAGGCTGACCACCAGGAAGCCATCGCGTGGGAAATCGAAGAAATGCCCCGGGTGCACCAGCAGATCGCGGGTTTCTAACAGCGCGATCGCGAGATCCTCATCCGAACGGGTGGCCGGTACACACAGCACGGCGTACCATCCTCCCTCGCGTCTCAGGCGATCGACAGAGCCTGCTTCCCGCAACAATTTGTCGAGAACACCCAGATTCGAGCAGAGCCGCTGCCGCATTTGCATTTGCAGATTGCCACGCATGGCTAACATTTCGGCCAAAGCAAGCTGCCCTGGCGTGCTCGGCGACAGATACGTATCGCCGATCAACTCCAGCCGCTGCATGGCCCGGCGGGCCAGTGCTTCCGGTCCGCTCACGATTAGCCATCCGAGCTTCATCTGCGGGAGCAGGGAAATTTTGGATAGGCCGCTCAGCGTAAACGTCAGCGCCGGGGAATCGAATGCGAAACTGCAGCGCAATTCCGTGCCCTCCGCATAGTCCAGGAAAACCTCGTCGGCAATGATGGCCAGATCACGGCGCGCGCAGATTTCGGCCAGCTCTAGCGCTTCTTCTCTCTTGATGAAAGAGCCTGTCGGATTGTTGGGATGCACGACCATTACGGCTCTCGAGCGCTCCGTCAACGCCGCAGAGAGCCCCGGAAAATCAACTTGCCAGCCCTGGTGGTAAACGAGCGGGTAAGGCACGGGGCGAATGTCAGCAAGATCGGCCAGATATTCAAAGAGGGGATAGCTCGGCGCAGGCACCAGGACTTCATCTCCTACTTCGCAGAGCAGGCGAAAGACGTAGTTATAGGCCTCGCTTGTGCCGGAGGTAATGACAATGCGTTCCGGGTTAACACATGTCTCTCTCCCGAGAAATCCAGGCCGCCCGCGGTAATAGTCCGCTATCGCTTCACGAGCCTGGGGCAAACCCTGGCTCTCGGGCTCATAACGCAGCATGCGGCGATTATTCAGGGCGGCAAAAAGCTGCTCTTCCGGATAGCGGAAGCCGCAGGTCGTAGGGTTGGAATTCGTCAGGTCAAGCAGTGGCTTGCCGCGGCGCCGATGCTCTTCGAGAGCAGTTGCGAAGCGATTCGGTTCCAGACGCCAATTTGTTCGCGACGCAAACATGCATTCGCAAAGCGATCGCGGATATCTATATCATGGCCGCACGGAACCCGCGGTTAGTACGGGACAGCGACGGCAAGCAAGATGCCAAAGCCATTCATCCGGAATACAATTGCTAATTCGCCTTCTCGTGTGTCACCATCTCGTCGCACTCAATCTTGCCGTCCCGCAGGTGGATGATCCGATCAGCGTGTTCCGCGATCTGGCGCTCGTGCGTAATCAATATAATGCTGTTCTTTTGCTGATGCAGGCGCGCAAACAAACCCATGATCTCTTCCCCAGTGCGCGTGTCGAGATTTCCCGTGGGCTCATCGGCGAGCAGGATCGAAGGCGAATTCACCAGGGCTCGCGCGATGGCCACGCGTTGTCGCTGACCGCCGGAAAGTTCGCTCGGCCTGTGCATCATGCGACTCCCCAACTCCACCGCTTCCAGCGCGCGCTTGGCCCGCTCCTGCCGCTCCTCGGCCGTCATTCCCTTATAAATCATGGGCAATTCCACATTGTGCAGGGCAGTAGCTCGGGGCAATAGATTGAACGTCTGGAAAATAAACCCGATCTCTTGATTGCGAATTCGGGCCAATTGATCTTCGTCAAGATCGCTTACCAGTCTGCCTGCGAGCCAATACTTGCCGCTTGTAGGCATGTCCAGGCAGCCGATCAAATTCATGAGTGTCGATTTTCCTGAACCCGAAGGCCCCATGATGGCGACGTATTCGCCACGATGAATCGATAAGTCCACGCCTCGCAAAGCGTGCACTGTCTCCGCGCCCATTTCGTAAATTTTTGCCATTAAGATCGCCCCGAAGGTCGCAGGGATTCGACCATCGGATCGTGCAAACCCACGAATTCCAATGCCCCTCCGACGCTTTCTCGATTTCGTCCGATTGTACGGCTCACCATGGGCTCATTCTAACAGTATTCGCTCGCCGATATCTGCCGTGCAGGTCAACCAGTTTCGCAGGGGAGTATTTCCCCGGCCCTACAGAACGTCAAGCTGCCATGGCCTAATGGTCATCCGCTGGGAGGCGAAAAATGGATTGACTTAGAGGGTTCCGACCCCTCCGCCGTCAGGCAACCCCCGGACGCGCCTAATGCTCTGAAGAGATTAAAGTATGGTCCTGAAAGCGGGATTCTCTCGTTGACGGGCGCTACACTCTGGGACTAGAATTTCAACTCTGCCTAGAAGAGGCATACTCGATGAAGAAGTCTGAGCATTTCCGGGTTTCCATTTTGGGAAGTACTGTGTTTCTGCTGGGCTCCTGGGCCATTCCTGGCCTGGCGCAAGGTCAACCGGCCAACCCGCCGCAATCATCTCCCAGCCAGCCATCAGACCAAAAGCAAGACAACAACAAGAAAAAGATTAATGAGAAGCAGGTCCTCAAGGAACTAGCCACGCCTTACAAAAAGTGGCTGAACGAGGATGTCGTCTTCATCATTACAGATACCGAGCGCAAAGCCTTTCTCGCATTGCAAACGAACGAAGAACGTGAGCAATTCATCGAGCAGTTCTGGCAACGGCGCAATCCCGATCCAGATTCGGTCGATAATCCGGTGAAGGAAGAGCATTATCGCCGCATCGCTTATGCCAACGAGCATTTTGCGTCCGGTATTGCCGGCTGGAGGACCGATCGCGGCCGCATTTACATCATGTACGGTAAGCCCGACACGCTCGAAAGCCACACGCAGGGGGAGAACTACGAGCGCCCGCTGGATCAGGGTGGCGGTGAAACCAAGACCTATGCCTTCGAAGATTGGACCTACCACTATATTGAGGGCATTGGCGAGAACGTAGAGTTGGAATTTGTGGATCCCAGCGGCACTGGCGAGTTCCGCCTGACCACCGACCCCTCGGAAAAAGATGCTTTGCTTTATGTCCCCGGAGCCGGCTTGACTCTTGCCGAGCAGGAGGGGATGTCCTCCAAAGCGGCCCGGTTCACGAATACGGATGGAACGCACATGGCGCCTTCGCCCTACGGGGCACGGAACTCCAATCTCGATGAATTTAGCCGCCTCGAACTGGAGGCTAAGATTTGGCAGCCGCCGGCGGTGAAATTCAAAGATCTCGAGGCAGTGGTATCGTCGCGTATCGTTCGGGACCAGATCAAGTTTGACTACCGCTTCGATTTCTTGCGCGTCGCCGGCGATACAGTCCTGGTGCCGATAACGCTGCAGATTCCCAATAATCAGTTGAGCTTTCAGAGTAAGGATGGGGTGCATACGGCCACGCTCAACCTCTTTGCCCGCGTGAGTTCCCTGAGCGGGCGCACGGTGCAAACGTTTGAAGATACGATCCGCCGTGACTTCCCCGATTCGCTTTTGCAGGGCTCGCTGCGCTCCGCCTCGATTTATCAGAAGGCCGTTCCGCTGCGCCCCGGCCTTTATCGCCTGGACATGGTCCTTAAAGATACGACGAGCAATAACATCGGCGTGGTAAACACGCGCCTTGCGGTGCCGCCCTTTGACGACGACAAGCTGCAGGCCAGCACCCTAATCCTGGCCGATGAGATCTCCCCGGTGGCGGCCAAGGATATCGGTCTGGGCATGTTTGTGATCGGCTCGATGAAGGTCCGGCCGAAGTTGGACCACAGTTTCAGCGCCGCTCAGCCGATCGGGGTTTATTTCCAGATTTATAACCTGAAGATTGACGACAAAACGCACAAGAACAATGCCTCCGTCGAGATCCAGATCTTTCAGGGCGACCAAGCGATCAAGCACGTAGTGCAAAGCTCTGAACAATTGCACCAATCCGGCGAACAAATGACGGTGCAGGAATCGGTGCCGGCCCAGACCTTGGCGCCCGGGAAATATCGGATCGAGATCAAGACGACGGATGCCGTAGCCAATCAAACCATCGCCCGGTCGGCGGACTTTACCGTTACGCCTCCACCCAACGGGAAGATTGCGGCGCAAACTTCTTCCGTGAGGTGATCAGTGAAATTGCGGTGGACTGCGGCCTTCTTTTTTTTCGGGTTCTTCCTCTTCGCTGCCTCGCCCCTCGCCGCGCATAATTTCGGCAAGTTAACGGGTATCGTGGCCGATCCGGCCGGCAACCCGCAAATGGGCGCCGCCGTCTGGTTGACGCCGGAATCCGCCGGCGGCCGGGCTATTGAACTGCTTACCGACGAAAACGGAATCTTTGTAAGTCAAAGACTCCGCCCCGGACTGTACTCGGTTAAGGTCACCCTCGCCGGATTCATGCCCTCGATTCAATACCACGTCAGCGTCGGCGCGAATGTGAATACGTCGCTCCATGTCGAACTCGATTCCATCTTTGCCTCGCTCGATCAACTACGCCGGAAATCGCCCAAGCCTGCTGAACCCGATGACTGGAAGTGGGTTCTACGCACCTCGAGTTCTTCGCGCCCTGTGCTGCAGCTGCGGGATGGCACGGTCGTCATTGCCAACAACGCAGACGCCGAAAAAGATGCTCCGCCCCGTATCGGCCTGGAGTTGAACAACGGATCGGTTCGGCCCGGTTCTTCCTCCGCACGGCCTGGATACATGGGCACGGCCGTCTCTTACGATCAGAGCCTAGGGAAGGCGGGCAGGCTGCTGATGGCAGGGGAAGTCAATTACGACCAGGCGCTTTCCGGAGTATTTGGCGGCTCGGTGGCAAGCATCTGGCTGCCCCGTGGCAAGTTCGGAGAAGGACCGGAAACCACCCTTACCGTGCGTCAGGTCCGGCTCGGCGACCAGGGCAGATCCATCCGTGCCATGCGCTTTGAGCATTCCGAACAAATTGCTTTGGCTGATCATGTAGTCCTGGAATATGGGGGCGAATATCTCTCGGGCGGTTTTGTTGGAGCACTGACTTCATCCTTGCGACCGCACGCCCGCTTGGGCATGCGGCTCTCGCCTCGTTGGAACGCGGCGTTTTTGGTCGAGACAGACGCTGACGCGTACGGTCTGCGCGCGCGTCCACAGAGTTCTGAAGAAGAACCAGCCATCGACGCGTTGCAGACGGGACCGACATTCATCTGGGCCAATGGGCGTCCGATCTTGAATGGCGGGTGGCACGAGGAATTTGCGGTCCGGCATGACTTGGGAGCGCGTGGCGAGATTGAGAGCGCCTTATTTCGCGATGACTCGAGGCACCAAGCCGTGTATGGCACGGTAATGGGAACATCGGGCTACTATTCACCGGTCGGCTATCTTCCTGGGCCGTTTGCAAACGATGCTGGAGTTGCCGGCTTCTGGGGTACCCGGGTGGTTTATCGAGAGAAGCTCGCCGATAGCCTGGAAGTGGCCGGTGTCTATGCCTGGGCCGGCGCACTGGCTCCCGACAATCAATTTGCACCCCTCTCGGACCTGCGAGAAATGCTGCAAACCACTTACCGCCACAGCGTAGCCGCGCGCGTCGCGGGAAAGGTTCCTAAATCGAAAACCCAATTCGCGGCCAGCTATAAGTGGATAAATGGGACCGTGGTGACCCGCCAGGACCTCTATAGCGAATCCGCTATGGCGATAGATCCTAACCTGAGCCTTTCGATCAGGCAGCCGCTGCCCTCGTTCATGATGGCTGGGCACTGGGAAGCCTTGGCCGATTTCCGTAACATGCTGTCACAGGGGTATGTTTCTCTTGAAGGTCTGGACGGGCGCATGCTTATCATGCCGGTCGAGCGTTCGTTTCGGGGTGGAGTAAGTTTCCAGTTTTAATCAGGACTACGGAAAAGAGTAAGTTCCTACCAAAAACTGTATGCCCGTGGAAAACCACGCCCCGGTGTCGCCCATGAGCTTGTCTTTAATGGCCTTAAGGATTTTCAAAATCCGTATGCCACGGTATAGAACGTGCTACCTTTTTAGGCAGTGTTTCTGAGCCAGCGTAACGATAAGCGACAATTATGACTGAGGACAGCCAAAGCGTTGGGGCCCGGCTGAGCGCAATTGTTCTTGGGCTGCTCGCCATCGCGGCCATTACCTTCTTTATTATTAATTTCCAGCAGCGCCTTTCGTTTGACGTGCCAGACGATGGTGTCTCCTGGGTCGATAGCGAACAGGGTGTTGAGGCAATCTTCGTGGCGCCTAATTCCCCGGCCGAGCGGGCGGGGATACGGTCGGGTGATGTCCTCATCTCAATCGACGGCCAAGCCGTAGGTCGCGCCGTCGACGTCACCAAACGGCTCTGGGCATTAGGAATATGGTCACAGGCGCACTACCAAGTCTCACGCCAAGACGGCAGGGTCGAGACGAGCCTGGTCACAGCACCGGGCCCTAAACCTCTGTCCATTGAAAACTATCTCCGCGTCGTGGGCTTGCTTTATCTGTTCATTGGCTTATTCATTTTCGTGCGCCGCTGGAACGCCGCACGCGCAGTCCACTTTTATATGTTTTGCCTCGCCTCATTTGTACTTTGCTCGTTCCATTACACCGGCAAGCTGAATCCGTTCGACTGGGAAGTCTACTGGGCGAAACTTGCTGCGCTCCTCGCCGCGCCCGCGCTCTTAGTCCACTTTGCGCTAGTTTTCCCGGAAAGAAGCATCGCCCGCCGCATCACTCACCGCATCTTGCTCTTGACTTGTTACTTGCCGGCAATCGCCTTACTGGTGGTGCATATCTACGTAGCCATCGGCGCCGCGGGCTTCGCTTCCTCCCTCCCTGCGCGCATTGCGCTCGATCAACTGGAGCTGGGATATCTGGGGGCTTACTTCCTGATAGCCGCGGCGATTTTTCTCCGCAGTTATTGGCGGGCGCCCAACGGTCTGCTGCGCCAGCAGTTGAAATGGATCACGGGCGGCACCGTGGCCGGCATTTTGCCGTTCGCCGCGCTTTACATTCTGCCTTTCTCCTTGGGAGCTATCCCGCGCCAGTGGATGAATTTATCCGCGCTCTCTTTGGCGCTGATCCCCCTGTGCTTCGCCTACGCCATCGTGCGTTATCGCCTGATGGACGTCGACATTATCTTCAAGCGCGGATTAGCTTACACCGCGGCTACGGGCGCTGTCGTGGCGGTCTATATTGCGCTCGTCGCCGTCATCGGTGGGCTGTTTCACACGGCCTGGCCGAGCGGGTTGCTGGGCGAAATCATTGCCATCGTAGTCGCCGCGTTCCTGTTCCAGCCTTTCCGCGATTGGACCCAGGCTCGTCTTGATCGCTTTTTCTATCGTGACCGCTTGAACTACCGGCGCACCTTGATCGAATTCGGGCGCACGCTAACCAACGAGGTTCGCCTCGAACCCATGCTCGCTTCGGTTATGGATCGCCTCTCGCAAACTCTGCTGGTGGACCGCCTGGCGGTCTTCCTCGACGACTCTTCCCAGCCCGGCCGTTATCGCTTGGCCGGCTTCCGTGGTTCGCGCATTTCCAAATCAGGGGCCGAGGCGCTGGATTTGAGTTTCCTCTCGCCCGAGCGGCCCGAATTCGCCCGCGGCTATCTCTTCCACGATTCCGCTCGCGCGGCGCGCGAGGAGAGCGGGTCCGTGCGGCGCGCGCTTGAGCAGCTGGATCTTACTTACTTTGTGCCTTGCCGCATTCATGAACGCACGGTTGGCATTCTTGGCTTGGGCAAGACCATCGACGGTGATTTCCTCACCAGTGAAGATGTCGAACTGGTCCTTACGATCGCCGGCTACTTGGCCGTGGCGCTCGATAATGCCCAGCTTTATTCCTCGCTCGAACAAAAGGCGCAGCAGATCGAGCGCTTGAAGGATTTTTCGGAAAATATCGTCGAATCGATGAACGTCGGCGTGCTGGCCCTGGACTTCGAAGGACGCATCGAGTTCTGGAACACACAACTCGAGCATTCGATCGGTGTGCGCCGCGCCGACGCCGTCGGCCGCGCGATCGAGGAGATTCTTCCCGCCGATCTGGCCGTGGAAATAGCGGCACGTTCCGAGGAGGAGCGCGTCACGAATCTTTATAAGTTCCCCCTGCGAAATCGGGATGGTCGCACCCTGGTGGTGAATGTCTCCATTGCTCCGCTGGCGGGCAAGTCAGCGGAGCGCCTGGGCCGGCTCATCCTCGTCGACGACATCACCCAGCGCATGCAGCTCGAAGAGCAGCTGCTGCAGACCGAAAAACTCACTTCTTTGGGCTTGCTGGCTGCGGGCGTGGCCCACGAAGTGAATACGCCGCTGGCTGTGATTTCCAACTACATCCAGATGCTCGCCAAACAACTGCCGGCCAACGATCCCCGGCACAAATTGACAGAGAAAATCGTCAAGCAAACCTTCCGAGCCAGCGAAATTGTCAATAATTTGCTCAGTTTCTCCCGGACTGGTGGCGCCGAATTCAAAGAAGTCAATCTCAACCAAGTGATTGACGAGACGCTCACTCTGGTTGCTCATCCCCTTCGCGCCGCCAACGTCCAAGTGATCAAAAATCTCGGAGGCGATCTGCCCGGCATCCTGGGATCGAGCAATCGCTTGCAGCAGGTTTTCCTCAACCTCTTCCTGAATGCCAAAGACGCTATGCCTTCCGGCGGCATGCTCGAGGTGCGCAGCGCCACGAATAATGGCACCGTGGAAATCGAAGTCGCTGATACGGGCATGGGCATCCAACGGGAAAATCTCGCGCGCCTATTTGATCCCTTCTTCACCACCAAAGTCACCGGTCGCGGCACCGGCTTGGGACTCTCGGTCAGCTATGGCATCATCAAGGAGCACGCCGGCAAAATCGAGGTGCGCTCAACTCCCGGCAAGGGCACCTCTTTCCGCTTGGAATTTCCGGCCGCAAGGAAAGCGGTTCATGCCTAATGGCTCGATCCTGGTCATAGACGACGAAGCAGAAATTCGCGAAGGCCTTGAGCTCCTCCTTTCCTCCGAAGGCTATTCGGTTACTTCCGCCGAAAACGGCGAATCGGGCCTCGCGCGCCTTGAGGAAGCGCCCTACGACCTGCTGCTTCTGGACGTTAGCCTGCCGGACCGCAACGGCCTCGATCTGCTTCGTGATATCCGGCAGCGCGATCGTGATCTTCCCATCGTGCTTATAACCGCCTATGGCTCAATTGATATGGCGCGTCAGGCTTTCAAGAGCGGTGCGCAGGACTACATCACCAAGCCCTGGTCGAATGACGAATTGCTCGCGCAAGTCGCCTTGGCCGTCGAGGGGCGCCGGCTGCGCGAAGAAAACGTTCAGCTCAAGCGGGCCCTTAAGCAGCGCTACAACTTCCCGAACATCATCGGC
>QHYR01000154.1 GCA_003223315.1 Acidobacteriota bacterium
TGACGTGCGCGCGGCGTTTGCCAAGTGGATTCGCCCGGATGATTTCGTGCAGATCGTCCGCGGCCCCGCGCCGCAGTAGATTCGGCTGCGGCAAGTTGCCGGCCCGGCAGCGATGCTTTCGCCGGCGATTACCGCTGCGTACTCGAGGCTGCTCGCTTCGCAGCGCCCTTGCCCAGGAAGTTCACAAGCTCCGCGTTGACTTCATCCGCATGGGTCCAGTTTACGGCATGCGGTCCATCTTTTATGACCACTAGGCGGGCGTCCTTAACCAGCGTGGCGGTCTTCTGCCCTGAGGCATTGATCGGCACGATGCGGTCCGCATCACCGTGAATAACCAGCGCAGGGACCTCGATGCGGCCAAGGTCCGCGCGGAAGTCTTCATGCCATGTGGGCACGCATGCCAGGCTCGCCGTGGCCGAGGCGCCCGCCGCAACGTTCCAGCTGGCCTGGACTGCCTCCTGGCTGATGCGCTTGCCCAGGAACACATCGGTATTGAAGAAATTTTTGAAGAATTCGGTGAAAAACGCGTAGCGATCCGCGGCGACGGCTTTTTGGATCCCGTCGAACACGCCGGCATCCACGCCGTCAGGGTTATCGGCGGTTTTCAAAAGATACGGCGGGACGGAGGAGATGAAAACCGCCTTGCTCACGCCCTTCGACCCGTATTTACCGATATAACGCGCCACTTCGCCGCCGCCCATGGAGAAACCGACCAGCGCGAAATCGCGCAGGTTGAGATGCCTCACCAGTTTGTGCAGGTCTTCGGCGAAGGTGTCGTAGTTGTAGCCAGTGGTTGGCTGGCTGGATTTGCCGAAGCCTCTGCGATCATAAGTGATCACGCGATGGCCAGCCGACAGAAGCGCAGATAACTGCTTTTCCCAGGAAGCACCGCTCAGAGGATACCCGTGGATCAAAACTACGGGGTCGCCCGAGCCGTGATCCTCGTAGTAGAGCTCGATATCACCGGAATTTTCTTTGCCGACTGTGACGTATGGCATTTGAAGGCCTCCTTTGTCGCGGTTAGATGCACGGGCTGCAGCGAACGCCACTCCCTCTGTCTAGTTTGGTGGACGGCCCGAAGGCCATTGGCTCTAGCCGATCGGCGTGCTGCTGGCGTCGGCGACTCCCGCCGTACTGGCGCGAATCACACCGGACTGGTCGGTGAAAAAACGGCGCTGCCCGGTAGTGCCCGGAGTGATGGGATTTGCGGAAATGCTGTAGCTCAGCACATTTCCGCCGACGCCGGTCGCTCCCGCCGTGTAGGTGAAGACGTAACCGCCCTTGGCGCCGCTCGCGAGCGCCGAATCAATCAGGCCCGCTGACGTGGAGCTCGCCGGATTGCCGGGGCCCAAATTCGAAAGGCTCCTGGGATAGCCTCCATAAAGCATGGAATAGCTCGCGCAGGAAGCGTTCAGTGTGCGCAGCGAACTCACCGCCGAAGACTCGTTCTCGGATAGCTTCGAATGCAATAAGCTGGGAATGGCGATGGCGGCGATGACCAACAGGATGGCCACCACGATCACCACTTGGACGACCGAAAAACCCCGCTGCCGTTTCCCCATCGGTTCAACTCAGCATTTGCCCGAGTCTTACTTGCCCAGGTTCTCCAGGAAAAACTGCGTGGCGCGATTGAAGATGTGAATGCGCGCGGCGCTATCGCCGATGCCATGCCCGCGATCCGCATAGATCAGGAACTCGGCATATTTTTGCGCTTCTACGAACTTTTCCTGCAACGCCACGGAATTTGCAAAATGCACGTTGTCATCGCCCGTGGCATGCGCGACCAGCAGCTTGCCTTTCAGCCCCGCCGCAAAATTTACCGGCGAAGAATCGCGATAGCCCTCGGGATTTTCCTGCGGCGTGCCCATGTAGCGCTCGGTATAGATCGTGTCGTAGCGCCTCCAATCCGTCACCGGCGCGCCTGCAAATCCCGCCTTGAAAACGTCGCCTGCGCGCAACATGGCCAGGCAGGTCATGTAGCCGCCAAAGCTCCATCCCCAAATCCCCACGCGCGAGCTGTCGATATAGGGCTGCTTCGAAAGCCATTTCACGCCCGCCAACTGGTCGGCCAGTTCCACGCTGCCAAAGTGGCGATAGATCGGCGTTTCGAAATTATGCCCGCGCCCTGCCGTTCCCCGGTTATCCAGGGTAAAAATTACGAAGCCTTTCTCCGCCATCATTTCGTTCCAGAGAAAGGTCGAGCCTCCCCAGCCATCCCGCACTTCCTGCACGTGCGGCCCACCGTAGACCATCACAATCACCGGGTATTTCCGGCTGGCGTCGAACCGGTTCGGCTTGATCATCGCCGCCTCCAGCGGCGTGCCATCCGCTCCCGGCACCGTAAAGAATTCCTCCGGCTGAAGATGATAATTTTCCAGCTCCGCGACTCTATTTTCCTCGAGCGTCGCCACAAGACTGCCGTCTGCGTTATAGAGCCGCTGCTGAGGCGGAGTCATGGCCGTCGAATAGGTATCGAGAAAATGCTTGCCGTCGGGAGCCATGCTCACGCCGTGTGTGCCGTGCTCGTGCGTCAGCTCCACGGGCTCGCCGCCGGAGAGCGCCACGCGATAAAACTGCCGTTCGATCGGGCTTTTCTGCGTCGAGACAAAGTAGACGGCCTGCGCCTGCTCGTCGATCTTGGCAACGCTTTCAACCTCCCAATCGCCTCGCGTGAGCTGTGCGATCTGCTTGCCCGCCAGATCGTACAAATAAAGGTGACGGAAGCCCGAGCGCTCGCTCGGCCAGAGAGAGCGCTTCCCGTCGGCAAAAAAATGCAGATCATCGCTGGCGGCAGGCCCGAAGCCGTCCCCAGATAAGTTGATCCAGTATTTGTCTTGCTCGGTGAGCATGGTCTGGCATTTTCCGCTGGCGACATCCGCGAGGAGCAAATCCAAATGATTTTGCACGCGATTGAGGCGCTGAATTGCCAGCCGCCGCGAATCCGGCAGCCAGGCCACCCGCGCCAGCAGCACCGTCGGATCGCCGCCCGTATCCATCCAGCGCACATCTCCGCCCGCTACGTCCACCACGCCCACGCGCGCCACCGGATTCGGCGAGCCCGCCTCCGGGAAGTGCTCTTCGGTGACCGCGGCAACGTACGGAAGGGCGTCCACCAGCGGATATTTCTGCACAGCGCGCTCGTCGAGGCGCAGCAGGGCCAGTCTCGAAGAATCCGGCGCCCACCAATACGCCGTCGCCAGATCCAGTTCTTCCGGATAGACCCAATCCAGTTCGCCGTTGCGCAGTTCATCCGAACCGCCGCGCGTAAGCTGGCGCGGCTCTCCGCCGGCTGCGCTCACCACCCATAAATCGTGATCGCGCAAAAAACTCACCCAACGTGCATCGGGCGAGATCTTGGCGTCATCAATGTCCGCAGCTTCGTGCGAGGACGCCTTGCCGTTGGCTTCGCCCAGCAGCTTTTTCGCAGACTTCGTTTTCAGGTCATACCAAAACAGTTCCCTGGCGGAGATGAAAAGCAGCGCCTGCCCGCCGGGCGCCCACAAATATCTCGGCGGCGTTGTCCGGCCCAAACCCGTCTGCTGCCCGCGTGAAGCCGCCGGCAGCAGCACATCGCGCAAGCGCTGCGCATCGATCAGCACATGTCTTTGCCCCGCCGCGGCATCCACGGCCCAAATTTCCGGTTCGCCCGCATTGTCATCGAGATAGGTCAGCAGCTTGCCGTCCGGGCTCCACATCGTGTCGCGCAACGGCCTGCCGCTCAGGCTGGGCGCGGAATAGATGCGCTCCACCGTGAGCGGACTCTGCCGGCTGCCGGCGCCTCCCTGCTGCGCCGCCGCTGTTCGAAGCCACCGCGGCCCCGCCAATACCAGCAGCGCGCACGCCAGCAGACCGCATAAACCAAAGCTCACAAAATAGGACCGAGAAGCGCTGATCGGATGCGAGTTTGCCTTCATTTCACCGTCCCTCGCTTGGCTCTGATTTCTAATTCTCCGGACCTAACGTCGAGGCTTCCGGCCGTTTCGTGCGGAAGAACGCCTGGCCCTTGCCACTCGCTTGCCATTTCCCGAATTCGCCACGATCGCTTCCGCCTCGATCTCCACCAGCATTTCCGCATTGATCAAACGGCTCACCTCAATCATCGCCGTGGCGGGCCGAATCGTGCCGAAAACCTCCCCATGCGCGCGCCCGATCTCCTGCCAATCGCTTATGCGCGTCACGTAGATCCGCGTGCGCACGACGTCGGCAAGCGACGCGCCGGCCCGCTTCAGGGCGCTGGCGATATTCCGCAGCGCCTGCATGGTTTGCATATAAGCATTGCCCGCGCCCACGATGCTTCCCGCCTGGTCCGTGGCCGTCGTGCCCGAGACGTGCACCACGTTGCCCACGCGCACGGCCCGCGAATAGCCCACAATCGGCTCCCACATGGTTCCCGATGAAATATTGATGCGCTTCATGCCTTCCTCACGCTAACTGAATGCTGAGGCCCCGTCAGCATTTTACTCTCCCGCCGCCGTTCCCTGGCATGCGCATGATTGCTCGCCGCCGCGTGATACACTGCGCTTTCGATCACCGCATGAAGTGCAAAAACATCCTCGAAGCCATCGGCCATACGCCACTGATTCGCCTCAATCGCCTGGCCCGCGACTGCAAGGCCGAGGTGTACGTCAAAGCCGATTACTTGAATCCCGGCGGCTCGGTCAAGGACCGCATCGGCATCACCATGATCGACGAAGCCGAGCGCAAAGGCCTGCTCAAGCCCGGCGGCACGATCATCGAAGGCACTTCCGGCAATACCGGCATGGGCCTGGCGCTCGTCGCCGCCGTGCGCGGTTACAAAATGGTTTTCACCATTACCGACAAGCAGTCCAAGGAGAAGGTCGATCTGCTCAAGGGCTTCGGCGCCGAGGTGATTGTCTGCCCCACGGCCGTCGAGCCCGATGATCCGCGCAGCTACTATTCCGTGGCCAAAAAGCTGGCCCGCGAAATCCCCAATTCCTTTTATCCCAATCAATACGAAAATCCCATGAACCCCGAGGCCCACTATCAAACGACGGGTCCGGAGATCTGGGAAGATAGCAGCGGCAAGATCACCCATTTTGTCTGCGGCATGGGCACCGGCGGGACCATCAGCGGCGTCGGGAAATTCCTCAAGGAAAAAAATCCGCAGATCAAAGTCATCGGCGTCGATCCCATCGGCTCGCTCTATTACGAATATGTGAAGACCGGCAAAGTCGGCAAAGCCCACACCTATGTCGTCGAAGGCATCGGCGAAGACATCTTCCCGTCAACCATGCATTTCGACGTGCTGGATGACGTTCTCCAGGTCACCGACCGCGAATGCTTCCTCGTGTCTCGCAATCTGGCTAAAAGCGAAGGCATCTTCGCCGGCGGCTCAGGTGGCGGCTGCGTCTCCGCGGCTTTGGAATTGGCCCGCGCGCTTCCTGCCGGCGGCCTGGTGGTCGCGTTCCTCCCCGACACGGGCATGCGTTATCTGAGCAAGGTTTATAGCGACGCGTGGATGCGCGAGCGCGGCTACCTGGATACCGAAGTTCCTCTCTGCGCCGCCGACGTGGTCTCCGTGAAACATCGCGCCGGCAAGGTGCGCGAACTCATCATCGTGCGCCCCTATCAAACCGTTTTCCACGCCTTGCACACCATGCAGCAACAGGATATTTCGCAGTTGCCCGTCTGCGAGGACACCACCATCGTCGGCACCATCTACGAAGACCAGATTCTGAATATGGCTTTGCAGGGGAAGGATCTGCGCAAACTGGTCATCCGCGAAGTGATGAGCAAGCCGCTGCCCCAGGTTCCTCGCGACGCCCCCGTCGAACGCATCACGCACTTGCTCAGCCACGAAAGCCCCGCCGTCTTCGTGGTCATGGGCGAAGGCCGCTACGAAATCCTCACCAAGTACGACCTCATGGGCACCATCGCCGAGCTCGTCGAGCAAGTTCGCTGAGGACTCCACGCGGCTTCAACGTTCCGAGTCGACGCTATGACTAACTTTCCTCCACCACTGGCTCGATGAGAAAAAAGACAAAGGGGGCGCGTGCCCCCTTCGTCTCACGGGTGCAGGACGTTGTCAGTCCTCCCAGAAGATCATGAGGTAGTAGGAGTGCCCCGGCCCGTCGTCAGTTGCTCCTACCAAGTGCTGCCTATCAATCGCTTCGGGACCCTTCGCGTCCTTGAGTTTGAAGTGGTTGTCGTCCAGCGTCACCATCGCGGAAGTGCATGAGGATCCGCTGAGGCTTACCGGCCCAGCAAAAAACACGACGCTATCGCTGTCCGGGTCGCATTCAAAGGTTTCGACCGCTTTGACGTCGGCGGACGCCTGGGGTAGATGTACGTGTGTTAGGGCAACGATCACCAGCGCCAGACAGCCCAGAAAGACGAGAAAGATCCTCGTCATTCGCGTATGCGGTGTGCTTTCGAGCTTCATCAATGTGCCTCCTCTTGAACTTGAACTCGGTGTAGCGTTTCCGGATGGAGAGCCTCACGGTGTGCTCGGGAACGTCGCCACGTGAATCGCTCCCTTTCAGGCGTTAACGCACCTATGTCAATATCCTGGCGGTTGGGTACGAGCAATTGGGTGGACCCCTGAAATTCGCCCTGTTGGTTGCCGGAAACCACCTTCCGGGAAGCACCTCAGCTTCCCGCCGCCTTCCTCTACTTCGCTCGATTCAAATTCTCGAGGAAAGAAGAGCCCGAACTGGGCGCCTGCGGGCTGGCGCTTTGCGGCTTGGCGGAGCCTTTGTGACCACCTGCCGCATCAACGTATACTTTAGCCCTAAGGGAATGTAGCGGGGGCTTGCCCTGAGCGCCCAAGGGGCTCAGACCGGCAATTCGGACCCATGAAGATCGCGGATTGTTTCGAGGAACTGAACGCCTCGCAGCCCGAAGCCGTATTTCGCGTGCACCAGGCCTATATCGAGGCCGGAGCGCAAATCATCGAGACGAATACTTTCGGCGCCAATCGCTCCAAGCTGGCGGCGCTCGGCCTGGGCGATCAGGTCGCCCGAATCAACCACCGCGGCGTAAAGATCGCCCGGGAAGCCCGCGAAGCCTCCCCCCACGAGGTGTTGATCGCCGGCTCCATCGGACCGCTGGCCATCGCTCCGGAAATGACCGACGTGCCGCGCGAAGAGATGCTGGAGATCTATCGCGAGCAGGCGCAGGCGCTCGAGGAACGCGGCGTGGATCTCTTCGTCTTGGAGACTTTCTCAAATATGGACATGCTGACGGCTGCCATAGACGCGGTGCGTTCGTTTTCCGCGCTGCCCATTGTGGCCGAGCTGACCTTTTCGGAAGAGGGCACCACGCTGGGCGGCACGCGCCCTTCCGAGGCCGCGGCCCTGCTGGCACAGAAAAATGTACAGGTCATCGGCGTCAACTGCACGCTCGGTCCTCAGTCGCTGCTGCCGATCCTGGAGGGCTTCGCCGGGGGAAACCGCGCGCTTTCAGCCATGCCCAACGTGGGATTTCCTACGCGCGTCGGC
>QHYR01000155.1 GCA_003223315.1 Acidobacteriota bacterium
AAATCCGCCGATGCCGTAGCAGAAATTGACCGAGCCGATCGCGGCTGCCTTGTAGGTCACAAAATAGCTTGCCGCCAGCGCAAACATCGAAGTGGCCAGCATGGCCATCCCGATTCCCTGCGCCGCCAGGCAGAGCAGCATGCCCCAGAATCCATGCGTGGCCGCGGTAAGCGCGGTCGCGCCCGAAAAAATCGCAATGCCCCCTAGCATCACGGCCTTGCGCGAAAAACGGGCAAGAATATAACCGGTGGTCAAGCCTCCCACACCCAGGCCTAGAGTAAAAATTGTCGTGAGCAGCCCGGTAAGGGAAGGTGAGAAGGAGAATTCCCGCCGCACGTAGGGTGCGATCACTGGAAAGAGGTAGCGGTCCGCCGCCATGAGCACGTAGGAGAGCAGCAGAACGCAATACATCGTAATCGCTGCGGAACGCGTGCCGGCTCGCTCGCGAGGCGCCGCACCCGCATCGATGGCCGATACCTGAGTGTTATTCACGCGTTAATTCCTTCACTTGGCCGGAGTATACGCCACAACGCAGCGTTTGCGAAAGCCTCGCCACCGAGGGTAATGGCTCACCTTTGAAGACCATCTGGTGACGTAACTTCGCCTCTTACGCAAGCAGACTGACGTCACCCTTCGGTAAAAAGCCGCCCAGCAGGCCCTCGCCAGCGTTATACTCTGCCCGTTCCAAAACTGAGGGCAAATGGCGCTCCAGCCCAAGCAACGTTTGGGCCCCTACGAGACACTCTCCGCAATCGGAGCCGGTGGCATGGGCGAGGTGTACCGCGCCCGCGATACGCGGCTCGACAGAATCGTCGCCATCAAGATTCTCTCTGACCACGTGGGCGGTCGCGCGGGAGTTCGCGAGCGCTTCGAGCGTGAAGCGCGCACCATCGCCAGCCTGAACCATCCGCACATCTGTACGCTCTACGACGTCGGCCAGCAAGACGGAAGCGATTTTCTGGTAATGGAGTTTCTGGAAGGCGAAACCTTGGCCGAGCGTTTGAAGAAAGGTCCCCTGCCGCCCGAACAGGTTTTGCAGTACGCCATTGAGATCGCGGACGCACTGGACAAGGCTCACCGCAAAGGGATCACGCACCGCGATCTGAAGCCGGGCAACATCATGCTGACCAAAACCGGCGTGAAGGTGCTGGACTTCGGCCTGGCCAAGCTGCGGCAGGAAGCAGCGCCCGCCACTCCGCTCTCCGCGCTTCCTACGGCGAAAGAAGCCATCACGGCGCAGGGCGCGATCCTCGGCACGCTCCAATATATGGCGCCGGAGCAGGTGGAAGGCCGGGAAGTGGATGCCCGCACGGATATTTTTGCCTTCGGCGTCGTGGTCTACGAAATGGCCACGGGGAAGAAGGCCTTCGAGGGCAAGACCTCCGCCAGCGTCATGGCCAAGATTCTCGAAACCGACCCGCCGCCCATGACTTCCCTCCAGCCGATGACGCCGCCTGCGCTCGACCGTGTGGTGAAGAGATGCCTTGCGAAGGAGCCGGATGACCGCTGGCAGACGGCGCGCGATCTGGAAATGGAATTGAAGTGGATTGCCGAGGGCGGCTCTCAGGCAGGTGTGGCGATTCCAGCTGTGCCGAAGCAAAAGATTCAGAAGCGCGTCGCCTTGGGAGTGGCCGCCGTCGTCGTTGCGATCGCCGTGATCGGCATGTCGGTCCTTTACCTGCACCGCACGCCGCCCTCTGAAAGGCAAGCGGTGCGCTTTACGATCGGCCCACCGGAAAAGGGCAGCTTCAGCCCTGCCCCGAATCTTCTTACGATTTCTCCCGACGGCACCAAACTGGCTTTCGTGGCAGCAGACGCTACCGGGAAGCAGCAGCTCTGGGTTCGGGCGCTGGACTCACCAACAGCCCAGCCACTTTCCGGAACAGACAATCCAAGTCAACCCTTTTGGTCCGCCGACAGTCGCTTTGTGGCCTTTTCTGCTGACGGCAAGCTGAAAAAGATTGCCGTATCCGGAGGTCCTGCCCTGACATTAGCCGACTCTCCAGGGATGGGTACCTGGAGTGAGCAGGGCGTTATTCTGTTCGATTCCTCTGGGATAATCTATCGCGTTTCTGCAGCCGGCGGCGCCGCCACTCCGGTCACCGCGCTGGATGCCGTCCGAAAAGAAACGGCTCACGCTTGGCCATATTTTCTACCCGATGGAAACCACTTTTTGTACCTTGCGCTCAGCTCGAATCCCGAAAATAACGCCCTCTTTGTAGGGTCGCTGAATTCGAAAGACAGAAAGCTGCTTCTGAACGCCATGTCAACCGTTGTCTATGTCCCGCCGGGCTATTTGCTCTTCAACCGTCAGGGCACGCTGATGGCCCAGCCCTTCGATGCTGAGCGCCTTCAGCTGACTGGCGAAGCGGTTCCGATTGTCGAAGGGGTGGAGTTTAATCCCGCCAATGGCAGAACCGCCTTTGCCGCTTCCAACAATGGCGTGCTTGCTTACCGCCACGGAGTGGAAGCAAATCTACTGACACTTGTTTGGGTGAGTCGCAATGGGACAGAGCAACGCTTGGCAGCGCCTCCCCACAATTACGTTATGCCGAGAGTCTCTCCCGACGGCCGCCGCGTAGCCGCCGGGATCGAAGAAGCGGATAGCCAAGTCTGGGTTTACGACCTTGGCCGCGACACCTTAACCCGCTTGACCTTCGAAGGGAACGGTAATATCGATCCAGTCTGGACGCCCGACGGCAAGCGGATCACCTTCAAGGGGAAGCAGAACCGACTGCTCTGGGAACCGGCGGACGGCAGCGGTCCTGCAGAAGAGCTGACGACGAGTGAGCTCAGTCCGAACAATATTCCCGGTTCGTTCTCACCGGACGGGCAGGTGCTAGCTTTTGCCGAGGCTGCGCCGACCTTAAATATATGCATCTTGCCGCTCAAAGACGGCAAGCCGCAGCCGTTCGTCCTCAGCACGTCAAATGCAACGTCGCCCCGGTTTTCACCCGACGGTCGCTGGATCGCTTACGCTTCGGATGAGTCGGGTCGTTATGAGATCTATGTTCGGCCTTATCCAGGTCCCGGTGGGAAATGGCAAATCTCGACCGCCGGTGGCATGGAGCCCGTCTGGAACCCGAAAGGGCGGGAGCTGTTTTACCGCAACGGGAACGAGATGATGGCTGTTGACGTTATCACGGAGGGAACATTTTCGGCAGGCAAGCCGAAGATGCTCTTCGAAGGATCCTACGTGCGAACCCCAAGATCGTTTCCCGACTATGATGTTTCTCCGGATGGCCAGCGATTTCTGATGCTCAAAGCCAACGAGCAGTCGCAGGCCCCCGCACAAATCAACGTCGTCCTGAACTGGTTTGAAGAGTTAAAGCAAAAAGTTCCCGCCGGGAATAAGTGAATCCACCGCGAACGGCCAGGCCATCTTCCACTGCCGCATCCTGGAGAAACTCGGCGACGGCGGAATGGGTGTCGTGGGTTGACGCTCGCGGTAAAGCGACCATCCGACTAGGTCCTCCGGCTAAAGTCTACCTACAGGATGAGCTTTTGCGCGTTAACAAAGGGGTGGGGGGTACCCCCTGAGTTCGGGCTAATTCTTCTGAAGCGAGCCGGCTTGCGCGGGGGCCCAGTCCGGCGTGAATTCGACGCCCCAGAATCGCGGCGCCGGGGTGAGAAATTCGATGCCCACCCGCTGGCCTTTGTCGGAGTCGTCGCCGAGGTAGACGACTCGACACTCTTGCTCCTCTTGGGTGAACGGATTGGTGAGGACGAGGAGGGAACCTATCTCCAGATCCTGATCGAAGTAGAGCAGGGCTCCGTGGGCGTTGACAACGATCGTTTCGCAGGCGTGGCGAAAGCGGCGGCCCTGCTGGTTCTTGCCCGCCAGCAGCACGCGAAGGCGCATGAAGACCCGAGAACTGCGTCGTTCGCGTTCAAAGATGGCCGGGGACATGACATATTCATGGTCGGGCAAGGCTTCCCGTGCGGTCAATCTTGCGCTCGATGCGCGTGCCTTTGAGGATAACTGGCCGTATGGACAAGCCCGGGGTCCCCAACACGCGTCGTTTTTGCGCGTGCTGGGGTAGGAAGGGCGGCGGTGTCCCCAAGGCGGGCCTCTCGAGCGCGAGCAGTCGCGCGGTAGGAAAAGGCGCCCGCATTGGTGTGCAAAGGGTGCGGCTCGCATCCGCCTTGCAGGTCAAGAGCCGGGCTCCTAGAATCGGGAGGGCGCTTCAGGAGGGCAGATGGAGCTGAATGAGTATATCGAACGAAAGCGTAACGAGCATCTGACCGATCTTTACGAATTTCTGCGCATACCCAGCATCAGCGCGCAAGCGGAGCACAAACCGGACGTCGAGCGTGCAGCGCGGTGGGTTGCCGACCGCATGCGGCGCGTGGGCCTCGGTGAGGTCGAAATCGTGCCCACGAAGATGCATCCCCTGGTTTACGGCCAATCCCTGCAAGCACCCGGCAAGCCTACCGTTCTTTTTTACGGGCACTACGACGTGCAGCCGCCCGAGCCCCTGGAGTTGTGGACTTCGCCCGCATTTGAGCCGACCGTCCGCGACGGCAGTCTCTATGGCCGTGGAACCGCAGACGACAAAGGCCAGGTGCACATTCATCTTCGCGCGCTCGATGCTTTAAAACAGACGATGGGAACGCTGCCGATCAACCTCAAGGTGATCATCGAAGGAGAAGAAGAAGTTGGCAGCGAAAACCTCTGGGATTATGTAAATCGGAACAAGTTAAGGCTTAAGGCCGATGCCTTGGTCGTTTCCGATACCTCCATGCTGGCGCCCGGAGTGCCCTCGATTACGTACGGATTGAGGGGACTAAACTACTATCAAATCAATGTAACCGGCCCCGCGCAGGACTTGCATTCGGGAGTATTCGGCGGCGCGGTACCGAATCCGCTCACCATACTGACAGAGCTTTTTGCCAAGCTCCACGATAAGAATTTCCGCGTCACCGTACCCGGTTTTTACGACGATGTGGCCGCCGTTTCCCGCAGGGAACGCAAAGCGCTCAATAAACTTCCCTTCAAGGAGAAGGAGTTCCGAAAGACGGTGGGAGCGCCTGCGCTCTGCGGCGAAAAGGGCTACACCGTGGTGGAACGGCTTTGGTGTCGTCCCACGCTGGAGCTCAATGGAATATGGGGAGGGTACATCGGCGAAGGCGCAAAGACCGTCATACCCTCGAAGGCGCATGCCAAGTTTTCCACGCGGCTGGTGCCCAACCAGGACCCTCTCAAAATTGCGCGACGCGTGGAACGCCACATACGCAAGCTGGTTCCCAAGCAGGTTACCTGTGATTTCCAGGTTTTGAGCACGGGCAAACCCTGGGTAGCGCCCTACACCCACCCCTTTTTTGAGGTAGCGCACCGGGCTCTGGAAACAGGATTCGGCAGGCGCGCGGTTTTTATCCGCGAGGGCGGATCCATTCCGTTTGTGACCCAGATGTACGACACCTTCAAGGTGCCCTGCCTGTTATTGGGATTCGGGTTGCCCGATGAAAATGCCCACGCCCCTGACGAGCACATTTTGCTCGAGAACTATTTCGGGGGCATCAAGGCCATCGCCAATTTCTATCAGGGATTAGGCAAACTCTGAGAAATACGTCCGAGTTCGCAGAAATAGGCAGGATAGCAGGACCGCTCAGCCTTGCCAACTGTGCCGGAACGGCTCTGATGAAAACGCGGAGTGCCAAAGGCTCTTCACGAAATGTCAATTTTCTGCGGCTTTTTTGCATTTTCTCTTGCGTTGCGCCAGGACTCTCTTTATAGTGTCGCGCGTGCGCGGCCCTGGTTCGGGCCTCCACGAAGGCTCGAATGAAACAAACGCTAGAGGAGGGGAGAAGATCGAGATGGCAAAGCCGATGAGCAAGTCCAAGATTGTGGGCCATCTGGCGGAGAAGTGCGAGATGCCGAAGAAGACGGTTAGTACATTTTTTGACGAACTCTTCAAGTTGGCGGTCAAGGAGTGCAAAGGCGGCGCGGGCAAATTCGTAATTCCAAACCTGGGGCGTGCCGTGAAAGCCCATCGTAAAGCGCGCATGGGCCGCAACCCGCAGACCGGTGAGCCGATCAAGATCAAAGCGAAGACCGTCGTGCGGTTGCGGGCGGCGAAGGCCTTCAAGGACGCGATTCTGGGCTCGTAGTCTCGAGACTTGTGCTCTTCCCGGTCGAATCGCGATCGGGTAATTCAACCTGATCACTGTGGCGGCCGGAGTCGTCTGACTTTGGCCGCCTGACCATCGTGCATCTGCTATTTGGCCGGTATCTCTCCAGGGCGGTTCTGCCTGGGGCGCAGCCGCAACGATCAGTGGCATAATGGTTGGGAAGACATTATGCCGAACACTCCGGTTCCCTCCGGCCTGCTGGCCGATTTATATGAATTGACCATGGCGGCCGGGTACCTCGAAACGCACTTCGAGGCCCGCGCCACCTTTGAGCTTTTTGTCCGGAGCCTGCCTCCCAGGCGGAATTTTCTTGTTGCAGCCGGCTTGGAGCAGGCCCTGGAGTTTCTGGAGACGGTTCGCTTCAGTTCGGGGGATATTGCATACCTTCGCCAGCATCCCGCTTTCGCCCGCATCAGCGCGAAATTTTTTGATTATCTGGCGGCTTTTCAGTTCTCCGGCGACGTATGGGCGTTGCCGGAAGGCACGGTTTGTTTTCCAGGCGAGCCGCTCCTGCGCATCACCGCCCCGATCGCCGAAGCGCAGATCATGGAAACCGCGCTGCTCGCAACGATCAGTTTCCAAACCATGATCGCCTCGAAAGCGGCGCGTGTCGTCAAAGCGGCGGCCGGTCGGCCCATAGTCGAGTTCGGCAGTCGCCGCGCTCATGGAACCGAATCCGGTGTGCTGGCTGCGCGCGCGGCTTATATTGGCGGGTGCCTGGGAACTTCCAATGTTCGCGCCGGTCAATTATTCGACATTCCCACTTACGGCACGCAGGCCCATTCCTGGATTATGGCCCACGACCGCGAAGAGGAAGCCTTCGCTCACTTCATGGATATTTTCCCGCACCATTCGGTGTTACTGCTGGACACCTATGATGTGCGAGCTGCCCTCGAGAAAGTGATAGCTATCGGGCGCAAACCTCGCGGTGTGCGGCTGGATAGCGGCGATCTGGCCGCCGACAGCATCTGGGTACGCCAGAAGCTGGATGAAGCAGGGTGGGGCGACGTAGAGATTTTCATTTCCGGGGATCTAGATGAGGAACGGATTTCGCGTTTGCTGGATACAGGAGCCCGCGTGGATACATTTGGCGTGGGCACCTCGCTTTCCACATCCTCAGATGCGCCATCGCTCGGAGTTCTTTATAAGTTGGTCGAGGTGGAACGAGGTGGCGAAGTGCGGGAGGCGGCCAAGTTCAGCGCGGCCAAGGTCACTTATCCTGGTCGCAAGCAGATCTACCGCGAAACCGACTCTCGAGGTGATTACGCGGGCGACGTGATTGCTCTCAAGGATGAGCGCATGCCCGGCGAGCCGTTGCTCCTGCCGGTAATGCGTGCAGGAAAACGGGTGAGCCGA
>QHYR01000156.1 GCA_003223315.1 Acidobacteriota bacterium
GGCCGATGGGGCACGGCGCTCTACCGCAAAGCGCGCGGAGAAGATTCCTACGAGTTCGTCATCGATGCCGAGCCGAAATCGGTTTCTCACAGCCACACTTTTGGTTCCGACACGAATGACCGGCGGGGACTCGAATCCATGCTGAGCCGCCTATGCCAAAAAGGCGCCAAGCGCTTGCGCGATGCAGGCCTCAACGCGCGCACCGTCACTCTCAGAATTCGGTACACAGGATTTCAAACCGTGGCGCGCTCTCAGACTCTGCCGGAACCGACGCACCTTGATCCCATGCTCCTGGCGACCTTGCGGCGGCTCTTCGAGCAGCATTGGGATCACCGGCCGGTGCGGCTGATCGGAATCGAATTTGAAAACCTCTCCCACGGCGCAAACCAGATCGGCCTGTTTGATCCGGAGTGGCGCGAGAAGCTCGAGCGCCTGGCTCGCGCGGCCGACCAGCTCCGCGACCGCTTCGGGTTTGCAAAGGTTCAGTTCGGCGGATCGCTGGGCAGCGAGAAAGATCATTAGTCTGCGCCAGGATCCGGAAAAAGCAGATTCTCCGGTCCCGCATTCCCGGGATGCCGGAAGAAGTCGCGGCATTTCTGGAGTCCCGTGGATTCCGCAGTCCAGGAATCCCCGGAAGACGTCGCGGGACTCCACCGGAGTCCGGAGTCCCGAGACCGGACCTCGTGGCGCGGCAAATGCGCGAGAGGGAGAACCCGCGCTGCGCTCCTCGTAATGACACCGTGTGCAAGGACCTGCCCGCTAGCGTCATGCCGATTTTCTTGGCCGCGGCGTTACGCGGGCGCATAATCGCCGCATGACTGCGCGCGAACTTGCGGGGGATATCTGTCGTACACTGCAGTTTTCCGGATTCAAGGCCTACCTGGTAGGGGGCTGCGTGCGGGACTTAGTACTCGGTCGCGAGCCGGAGGATTACGACGTCGCCACGGATGCGCATCCCGCTCGCGTGCAGGAACTCTTTCCATCGAGTGTCGATGTGGGCGCGCGCTTCGGGGTCATTCTTGTCGCGGCAGATGGGGCGCAGGTTGAGGTCGCTACCTTCCGTTCCGACGTCGGCTATTCCGACGGCCGCCACCCCGATCGCGTTGAGTATTCGAGTTTGCCCGAGGAAGATGTTCGCCGGCGCGATTTCACCATAAACGGCCTGATGCTGGACGTGGAAACGCGGCAAATCCTCGACTTCGTGGGCGGGCAGGAGGACCTGCGGCAAGGAATCGTGCGTGCCATCGGCGCGCCGGAACTGCGCTTCCGTGAAGACCGATTGCGCATGGTGCGGGCGGTGCGTTTTGCGGCGCGTTTTGGGTACGTTATCGAGCCTGCGACGTTCCAAGCCATTGTTGCGGCTGCGCCACATATCACCGAGGTCTCCGCTGAACGGCTGCGCGACGAAATCAGCAAGCTTCTGACCGAGGGAGCAGCGCGGCGCGCTTTTGAACTCCTGGACAAAACCAGTCTGCTGAAAGCCTGCCTACTGGAGATCGCGGCCATGAAAGGAGTGGCCCAGCCTCCGGAATTTCATCCAGAAGGGGATGTATGGGTGCACACGCTCATGATGCTCGAGCGCCTGCCTCCAGGAGCGCCAGCCACTCTGGCGTGGGCTGTTCTGCTGCACGATGTGGGTAAACCACCTACATTCAAGTCCGCGGAAGAGACCGGCGACCGGATTCGCTTCGACGGTCACGCCGAAATCGGCGCTCGCATGGCCGTGGCCGTCTGCCGCCGGCTTCGTTTCTCACTCTCTGACATCGAACAGATCGAAGCACTGGTTGCTAACCATCTTCGCTTCAAAGACGTCTTTCAAATGAGGCCGGCGACGCTCAAGCGCTTTGTGCGGCTGCCCAGGTTCGAGGAGGAGCATCTCGAGCTCCACCACCTGGATTGCCTGGCGAGCCACGGGAATCTCGATGCTTATGAATTTGTCAGGCGTTTTTTGCGGGAGACGCCGCCCGAAGAGGTTCGCCCACCCCGGCTGCTTACGGGAGAGGATTTGAAGGCTATGGGGTTCACACCGGGACCGTTATTCAAGGAAATTTTACAGGCTGTGGAGGAGGGGCAGCTTGAAGGACGCCTTGTGAGACGCGAGGATGCTGTAGATTTTGTGCGCCGCGAGTATCGACATGCGATGTGAGCTTCGGAAAAGGCAAGCCATTGTTTATCAATTTGTTAGGGCGAATTTGCGCCGGCGTACAGGGTCTGTTATAATGGCGTTGTTTAGCGTAACAGAATTGTTTAGTGTAACAGACTAAGATTCGTTTAGTGCTGGATTGGCGATTGGTTGCACCCATTCGTCGAATCGCCTCATCTAACGCAACATGGCGACTTACCTGCTCTCTATGAGCCGGTATATCGCCAGGGGGTACCATGGCCGACAAAACTGAGAAAATCGTTGTTCCGTCCGAATTAGCGGTATTGCCCGTCCGCGATACGGTGCTGTTCCCGGGCGGAGTTTTGCCCTTGACCGTAGGGCGCGAGAGCTCCCTATCCCTGCTCAATTCTCTGCAGGGCGAAGAACGACTCTTAGCCGTGGTGGCGCAACTTGATCCTCGTGTGGAAGATCCGACGGAGGTGGACCTGCATCGTGTCGGCACGATGGCCAAGCTGCACAAGACCGTCAAAATGCCCAATGGCAATCTGGTCGTGTTTGTCGAGGGCTTGGAACGCATTCGCATTATGTCCGTAGTGACCCTGAAGCCATTCTTGCAGGCCAACGTTGAGCCTGTAGCAAACCTGATTGGTCCGCGGGATACCGAGCTCTCGGCGCTGGAGCGGAATGCGCGGGAGCTTTTCCGGGACGTTGTGGCGCGATCGCCACAGCTCTCGGATGATCTGCAGACCGTAGCTTTGAACATTGAGGATCCCGTGCGGCTGGCGGATTTCATCGCCGCTAATCTTCCTTCGCTGACTACTCTGCTACGGCAAGAACTGCTGGAGACGGCCGACGTGCGCAGAAGGCTCGAAACGCTGGTGCGCGAATTATCCAAGGAGATCGAGGTCTTGGATTTGCGCAATAAGATTCAGGAGCAGGTACAGGAGCAGGTGGGTCAGAGCCAGCGCGAATATCTGCTCCGCGAGCAAATGAAGGCGATTCAGAAGGAACTGGGCGAGTCGGATGACGGCCAGGCGGAGATCGATGAGCTGCGCGCCAAGCTGGATGAATCCGGCATGTCTGCCGAGGCGCGCAAAGAGTGTGACCGTGAATTGAAGCGCCTGCAGAAGATGACTCCGGCTTCGGCCGAGTACATGGTGGCACGCACCTATCTGGAATGGATGACCGCTCTGCCGTGGACCAAATCGTCCGGAGCGCCGGAAATCGACATTGCCAACGGGCAGAAGATCCTGGATGAAGACCACTACGACCTGGAAAAGGTGAAGCAGCGCATACTCGATTACCTAGCAGTCAAGAAGCTCCAGCCGGGAATGAAAGGTCCGATCCTGTGCTTCCTTGGGCCTCCGGGGGTGGGCAAAACCTCACTCGGGAAATCGATCGCGCGAGCCCTTGGACGCAAGTTCGTACGCATTTCGCTGGGCGGAATGCACGACGAGGCGGAAATCCGCGGTCATCGGCGGACCTATATCGGCGCTTTGCCCGGGCAGATCATTCAAGGACTGCGTCGCGCGGAGACAAACGACCCCGTTTTCATGCTCGACGAAGTCGACAAGCTGGGCCGCGACTTCCGCGGCGACCCTTCTTCGGCGCTGATGGAGGTTCTTGATCCGGAACAGAATTCGGCCTTCCGGGATCACTATCTGGACGTACAATTTGATCTTTCGAAAGTGCTCTTCATCGCCACAGCCAACTGGATTGATCCCATTCCAGAGCCTTTACGCGACCGCATGGAGATTATCGAGCTCGCGGGCTACACGGAGGTCGAGAAGCTTCACATCGCGAACAAGTACCTGATTCCGAAACAAGCCACCGAACACGGTTTGAAGGTGGGGGAGCAGATCGAGTTCACCGACGACGGCTTGCGCGAGGTGATCCATAGCTACACGCGCGAGGCCGGCGTGCGCAATCTGGAGCGCGAAATCGCCACGATCACGAGAAAACAGGCCCGGCGCCTGGCGGAAGGTAAGACCGACCGCATGACCGTGACGCCCGAGGTGGTTCGCGAGACGCTGGGAGTTCCGCGATTCCGTGCCGAACGCGAGGTAGAGGATCGCGTCAAACAGCCGGGCGTTTCCGTGGGTCTGGTCTGGACGCCAGCGGGTGGCGATATCGTCTTCATCGAGGCCACTCGCATGCGCGGCGGCAAGCAATTCACCATGACCGGGCATCTGGGCGAAGTCATGCAGGAGTCTATGACTGCGGCGCTCTCGTGGGTGCGTGCCAATTCTGAGCGCTACGGCATCGATTCCGACTTCTTCCGCAAACAGGATATCCACATCCACGTGCCGTCAGGCGCGGTGCCCAAGGATGGGCCATCGGCGGGCATCGCCATGGTCACCGCCTTGGTGAGCCTGCTGAGCGGAAGGCCCGTGCGGCCCAGGGTGGCGATGACGGGAGAGATATCGCTCTCTGGATTCGTGCTGCCCGTGGGCGGGATCAAGGAGAAGGTACTCGGCGCTAAGCGCGCCGGTATCCGCGAGGTGATCCTGCCGGCGGAAAATGAGCTGAACGTGGCGGAGGACTTTCCGGAAGGGTTGGAAGGGGTACAGATCCACTATGTTCGCACAGCCGAACAGGCACTTGACCTCGCGCTAGGGCCTGCCCTTGCGGGCTTTTCGCTAGACGTGGCCCCGAGGCCCCCGCAGGGACCATCGCCGGCTTCTCCGGCGGTGCACTAAGCGGCCACGGCGCGGTACTAGATTCGCAAACCAAGAGGGCCTGGCAGAGATCAGCCAGGTCTTCTTCTTTTTTACAGATTTTGCTTGCGCTCGGCGGCCTCATGCCTCACGTTGAGCGCCATGGCGGCCCGGCGAAAACTCTTCCTTATTCATGCGGCAGAGCTAGCGCATCATCTCGTAAGTGCCATCGCGCGCGACGGTATGGCCAGGGAATTCGTGCGTGGCTATGCAGAGCGGCATGACCGGCGCAAAGTTGTGGCGAATGCGGAGCGGTTTCGGGAGATAGAATCCACGATCAGCCGCGAAGCATTGCTGCTCATTGCCGCCGAGGTGCGCCGGCTCTTGCCGCGAGCTTTCGCGTTGCCGCGTAACCCAGGTGCTGAAGATCGGGCGCTATGCGATCTTTTCTATAACGAGTTCCTGGACGCCCTGGGCCGCGCCTTGGAGTGGCCCGTGGCCGAATCCGAGGCGGGAGCCTTCCGCAGAGACCTGGAGATCTATGCGAGATGGCGCGAGCGCAATTCCACACTACCAGTGCCCAGCAGAGCATCCGGAGATGACAGCCCATTCCCCGATCGCTGCGCGATTTTGCTCGACGCTGCCATGATGGAGCAGGCTCGGCGCGCTGCGGAGCAATTTCAGTCTGATCTTTTGGGCCTGGGGATGCGTATCTTTGGGCAGCTGGGACGCCGCCCTCCGCAGCAGAGGCTTTCACCGGGGACGAGCGCCCGAGGCGTTACCCGCGACCGGGGCCCGGCGCGCCATGGAAATAAGGAGGTGCACTCCGCGCGCAAGCCTGCGAAGAAAGCCAATCGCCTGCGGCGCCGGCGTTGATGAACTGCTTGGCCTGATGATCAATGAGCAAACGCTTTGCACCGGTACACGCCGGCGACGCCATGCTTGAGTTTCGTGGGTTTCTCATCGCGCCACAAGGGCCAAAGTAGCGCGCTCCGCGGCGTATTGCTTTTGATATTCTCCTATGATGTTCACAGTTTTCTATTTCTTACTGCTCGAGCAGATCCTGCAGGGCTCCTATAGTCTCTGGCAGGGGCTGAAATGGCTGAAAATGGCTCGGCGGCGTTTGAGCGCCCGATCTGGCCTCTATGCGCCTCGGGTAGCCCTGATCTGCCCCGTAAAGGGAGTAGAAGATGACCTGGAATCAAATCTCCTTGCCCTGACTCATTTTGATTACCCGCAATACGAGATTTTTTTCGCAATCGCCACGGCGGAGGATCCTGCCTACGGAGTGCTCGAGCGAGTCGCTTCGGCAAGCAAACGTCCCGTGCACATCGTTCGCGCAGGACGCGCATTCGATTGCAGTGACAAGGTCCACAATCTGACAGCGGCGGTTGGGCAAGTGGACGAGCAGTTCGGGGTCCTGGTGTTCGCCGATTCTGATGGCCGGCCGCCGCGCCATTGGTTAGCCTGGCTGGTGGCACCGCTTGCGGAGGATAAGGTCGGCGCCGCCACGACGTTCCGATGGCTTTTCCCCAAAAGGCGAGGCTTCTGGAGTGCTTTGGCAGCCGCCTGGAGCGCATCTGCTGCCACGTACCTCGGGGAACACAGGCGCAACTTCTGCTGGGGCGGCGGAACAGCTATAAAGCGGCAGCGCTTCCACGAACTTCGCATTCTGGATTCCTGGCGGGGCGCAGTCAGTGACGATTTCGTGATTACCCGAGCCCTTCAAAATCACGGGCTGTTCATTGCATTTGTTCCCGAATGCCTGGTCCCCTCACCTTGCAGCTTCGGCGTGAAAAGTTTCCTTGAATTTACAAACCGGCAGCTCGTGATCACGCGCATTTATGCGCCAAGGTTATGGCGTACTGCCCTGATTAGCCACCTATTCTATTGTGCTACGATCCTGACCGGTATGGCATCCTGGGTCATGAGCTCCATGACCGGGTTGCCCAGCGTGCAATTTCTCGTGCTTGCTTCGATCCCTCCGATTTTGGCGGCCGTAAGGGGCGTTCTGCGTCTCGTAGCGGCGTTGGAACTGCTTCCAGATCTGCGGGAGCAGTTGCTTAATGAAGGCTGGGTTTGGGTCTTGCTCGCCCCACTGGTCCCCTTTGTGTACGTTTATAATTCGCTGGCCGCGCTGTTTACGCGCAAAATCACGTGGCGCGGTGTGCGTTACGAGCTGGTTTCGCCGTTTCGGACCAGGATTATTGCGCGTTAAGCTGGTTTCCCTACCGCTTACCTACCCTTCGGCACCCGTTTTAACCTGTAAGTACTGCAAATTCTGCACTCCTGGTGAAAACAATGCACGCCCACGGCGCCCAAGCCGCGGCGCGCAATCCGACAAACTGCTGATTCTGCGATAGGGGAAAGACCTTAGAAAATGGCATGCTCCTTGCGAGGAATACCGCAGGGGCTTTGCGGGCGCATTTAGGGCATCCTCAGGGGAGACCTATACATCCGATCCGCCCGGCGCCGCACTCAGCCAAAAAGTAGGCCCAGTCAGTGTAAATCCACAGTCTGTCCACGAGTCCGCAGCATGGGATTCGGAGAAGGCGAGGTCGTCCTGAATAAGACGCGGACCAATCCGGTAGTCAATCCTATTCCCGCAAAAGCACACGCGCTGCAGCCAGGCGCCTTCGTTTTTTGCGACCGA
>QHYR01000157.1 GCA_003223315.1 Acidobacteriota bacterium
GCTGGGATTCCACCCCAGCACGCGCGATTTTGTTTACGGCGCGAGTACTGGCGCTCGAGAGGCGCGTGCCGGGAACCCCGGTTCGATCCAGGATGACAGCGCTGACTCTCGCGGGCGGTGTGTCCGGGTAAGGGTGCCGCTTAGCTGGGATTGGACATCGAGGCGAGAAATTCAGCGTTCGATTTTGTCTTGGAGAGCCTGCCCAGGAGCAGTTCCATGGCCTCAACCGGCGACAGCGGGTTGAGGACTTTTCGCAGCACCCAAACGCGGTTCAACTCGTCCGCCGGAAGCAGCAATTCTTCCTTTCGCGTGCCGGAGCGATTGATATCGATGGCCGGAAAGATGCGCTTATCCACCAGGCGGCGGTCGAGATTGATTTCCATGTTGCCGGTGCCCTTGAACTCCTCGAAAATCACGTCGTCCATACGGCTTCCCGTGTCGATCAAAGCGGTGGCCATGATGGTGAGCGATCCGCCCTCCTCGACATTGCGCGCGGCGGCGAAAAAGCGCCGCGGCCGCTGCAGGGCGTTGGCGTCAATACCGCCGGAAAGCACTTTGCCCGAAGGCGGCGTCACCGCGTTATAGGCGCGCGCCAATCGCGTGACGGAATCCAGCAGGATGACGACATCGCGCTTGTGCTCGACCAGGCGCTTGGCTTTTTCCAGGACCATTTCGGCCACTTGGATGTGGCGCTGGGGGGGCTCATCGAAGGTCGAGCTGATGACCTCACCCTTCACGGTCCGCTGCATGTCCGTGACTTCTTCCGGGCGCTCATCGATCAGCAGCACGATCAGGGCGACTTCGGGATGATTGGCGGTGACGGAGTTGGCCATCGACTGCAGCATCATGGTTTTGCCGGTACGCGGCGGGGCCACAATCAAACCGCGCTGGCCCTTGCCGACGGGGCAGAGCAGATCGAGAACACGGCCAGTAAGGTTCTCCTTGGCCGTCTCCATTTTCAGCCGGCCCTGAGGATAGAGCGGAGTGAGATTGTCGAAAAAGATTTTGTTCCGCGCTACCTCGGGATCTTCGAAGTTAACGGCCTCCACCTTAATTAGCGCGAAGTAACGCTCGCCATCTTTGGGCGGACGCACCTGTCCGGAAACGGTATCGCCGGTGCGCAGGTCGAATTTGCGAATCTGCGAGGGCGAGACATAGATATCGTCGGGGCCGGGCAGGTAGTTGTATTCGGGCGCGCGCAGGAAGCCGAAGCCATCCGGCAGGCATTCCAGGACGCCTTCGCTAAAGATGAGGCCGTTTTTCTCGGTCTGCGCACGCAGGATTTGGAAGATCAGTTCCTGTTTGCGCATTCCGCTGGCGCCGGGGATGGCCAAGTCCTTGGCGATTTTGGCCAGATCGGTGATGTTTTTGTCCTTCAGTTCTGCAAGGCTAATACTCATTGTGATCATTCCTTGACCTTGACTGGAGCCTGAATTCACCGGCCCCATATGTCGGGAGATGGTACGCGGGCGGCGGCATAACGAGATGCGCCGTCGTCATACGGCGGAACCACAGTCAAATTACCAAACAATGTTTTTTCTTCTAGATGTCGAACAGGAACCAAACAGGGGCGGGTCACTCCCGGGCAGAATCAGCAGTTTACCCCTCGACCGGAAATGTGCCCGAGGGTCTCCCTCAGTTGGTTAATTCCTGATCTTGCTCTGCTTCCGCATCGAACTTGGTCGGCACTTCCGGGACCGCGGGAAGTACTGACGGCTGAAGCGGCCGTTCCAATGCTAAACCTAAAACCTCGTCCATCGTTTCCACAGACTGAATCACCAAAGTTGACTGGATATCGGAGGGAATATCCGCCAGATCCTTTTCGTTATCTTTGGGGATGAGCACGGTGCGGATCCCCAGGCGATGTGCCGCCAATACTTTTTCTTTGACGCCGCCGATGGGCAAAACTTTGCCCCGAAGTGTGATCTCGCCGGTCATGGCCACGTCGCAGCGAACCGGAATATGCGTCAGGGCGCTCACGATGGCGGTACCAATGGTGATGCCCGCCGAGGGCCCGTCTTTTGGAATGGCGCCTTCGGGAACATGCACGTGGATATCCAGGTGGCGATAGAAGTCATGCGGCAAGCCGAAGGCCCCGGTGCGCGAGCGCACATAACTCATGGCCGCCTGGGCAGATTCCTGCATGACGTCACCGAGCTTGCCGGTGAGCGTGAGCCGGCCCTTGCCATGCATCAATCCTGCCTCGGTGGTCAATACCTGGCCGCCGACTTCGGTCCAGGCCAAGCCAATGGCGAGGCCGACCTCGTTTTTCTTTTCGGCCCAGAGCTCGCGGAACTTAATGACGCCGAGGAATTCATTCACGTTTGCCGATGTGATCTCCACCTTCACCTGCCGGCCTTCCTTGACCACGCGCCGCGAGACCTTGCGGCAGATATTGGCAATCTCACGCTCCAAATTCCGCACGCCCGCTTCCTGCGTGTAATGCCGGATGATGTAGTTGATGGCGTCATCGGCGAATTGCAGGTTCTCTTCGGTCAGGCCAGTAGCCTCGCGCTGCTTTTTGAGCAGGAAGCGCTTGGCGATCTCCCGCTTTTCGATTTCGGTATAGCCCGGCAGGCGCAGGGTTTCCATGCGGTCCTGCAAGGGCTGCGGGATCGTGTGCAGCACGTTGGCCGTGCAGATGAACATTACGTGCGAAAGATCGTACTCGACATCGAGATAATGATCGGTAAAAGAATGATTCAGTTCCGGATCGAGCACTTCCATAAGGGCGGCGGAAGGGTCGCCGCGGAAATCCATGGACATCTTGTCCACTTCGTCGAGGACAAACACCGGGTTCACCGTCCCCGCCTTCTTCATCATCTGAATAATCTGGCCGGGGAGAGCGCCGATATAGGTGCGCCGATGGCCGCGAATCTCCGCCTCATCTCGAACGCCACCCAGGGAGACGCGCACAAACTTACGGCCCGTGGCGCGGCCGATGGACATGGCCAGCGAAGTCTTGCCCACGCCGGGAGGACCGACCAGACAGAGAATCGACCCGCGAGGATTCTTGACCAACTGGCGAACGGCGAGATATTCGAGAATGCGCTCTTTGACCTTCTCCAGGCCGTAATGATCTTCCTCTAAAATCTTCTCCGCGGCGCCAATGTCTCGAATTTCCTTGGACTTCTTCTTCCAGGGCACCGCCAATAGCCAGTCCAGATAACTGCGGCTGACGGTGGATTCCGCGGACATCGGCGGCATCATCTCCAGCCGCTTCAGCTCCTGAATGGCTTTTTCCTGAACGTCCTTGGGCATTCCCGCCGATTCGATTTTCTTCTTGAGTTCGTCGAGCTCGCTCTTTTCGCCGCGGCCGAGCTCTTTGTGTATGGCCTTGAGCTTCTCGTTCAGGTAGTACTCTTTTTGCGCCCGTTCCATCTGCCGTTTCACGCGCGTATTGATGTTGCGGTCGACGTTGAGTTTTTCGATCTCGCTTTCCAGGACTTCCGCCACGCGGTTCAAACGGTCCAAGACGTCGAAATTTTCCAGCAGTTCCTGCTTTTCCTCGATGGGAATCTGCAAATTGGCGGCGATGGTATCGGAGAGCTTGGAGGGATCTTCGACGCGCGCCGCGGCAATCATGGTGTCGTAATTCAGGCTCTGGGAGAGCTTCACATACTGCTCAAACAGGCCGTTGACGCGGCGAACCGCCTGATCGATCTGAGGGGAAGGCTCGACGCGCACGGGCATGAGGCGAAGCGTGGCGCGATAGAAACCCTCTTCGCTGGTGAGCTGCACAACTTTGGCGCGCTCCACGCCTTCGACCAGAACGCGAATGTTGCCGTCGGGCAGCTTCACGCTTTGCACGATATTGGCGAGGGTGCCGACGGTAAAGATCTCCTCCGGCTTGGGGTCATCGACCGAAGCGTCGTGCTGCGTGGCGAGGAAAATCTTCTTTTCTCCCGCGAGCGCCTCTTCCAACGCGCGCACCGAGGCTTCCCGCCCCACGATGAAGGGCTGCATCATCTGAGGGAAGATGACCATGTCCCTCACCGGCATCATCGGCACGCGCTTCATTTCACTCTTCTCGCGAGTAAACATTAATTTTCGACAGGTGGAAGGCCCACTACTTAATTATCCCAAGTTATCCGGCTTTTTCCAGCAGGGTCCAGTTGATCTCGCGGCTGCGCACCATCTCGGCGGTGACGGAGAATTCGCGCACCTTGCGCTGGGCCGGCAAGTTGTACATGAGATCGAGCATCAAATCCTCGAGGATCATGCGCAATCCCCTGGCGCCCACCTTGCGTTGCAAGGCCAGGTCCGCGACGGTTTCCAGGGCGTCATCGGCGAAGCGCAGCCGAACGTTCTCGAATTCGAAGAGCCGTTGGTATTGCCGGATGAGGGCGTTCTTTGGCTCCGTGAGAATGCGCATCAGGGCGCCCTTGTCGAGATCGCCCAGAACACCGACCACCGGCAGCCTGCCCACAAATTCCGGGATGAGGCCGTAGCGGATCAAGTCCGTGGGCTGCGCCTGTTCGAGCAGTTCCATATTGCGGCGGTTGTTGGTCGCCGGCTGGGCGTCGGTGTGGAAGCCCAGAGATTTTTGACCCACGCGCCGCTCCACGATCTTCTCCAAGCCCACGAAAGCTCCGCCGCAGATGAAGAGAATATTGGTGGTGTCCACCGGAGTGAATTCCTGGTGCGGATGCTTGCGCCCGCCCTGAGGAGGAACATTGGCGATGGTGCCCTCCAGGATCTTGAGCAGAGCTTGCTGGACGCCCTCACCGGAGACATCGCGCGTGATGGACGGGTTTTCGTCTTTCTTGGAAATTTTGTCGATTTCGTCGATATAGATGATGCCCTGCTGCGCTTTGGTCACGTCGCCGTCGGCGTTTTGCAGCAGCTTCAAAATAATATTTTCGACGTCCTCGCCGACGTATCCGGCTTCGGTAAGCGTGGTGGCGTCCACGATGGCGAAGGGCACGTCCAGCATGCGCGAGAGCGTCTGCGCCAGGAGCGTCTTGCCTGTGCCGGTGGGGCCGACCAAAAGGATATTCGATTTGGTCAGTTCGACGTCACCGGGCTGATGGTTCAGGAAGATGCGCTTGTAATGATTGTAGACCGCGACCGCCAGCTTCTTCTTGGTCTTATCCTGGCCGATGACGTAACCATCGAGGAACGCCTTGATCTCCGGCGGACGGGGCAGGCGCCGATTGATCGGTCCGGCCTGCTCGCGCTTTTCCTCTTCCAAAATCTGCTGGCACACGCCCACGCATTCATTGCAGATATAGGCGCGCGGATAATCCGAAGGCGAGCTGATCAGCTTTTCCACCTGCTCTTGCGTCTTATGGCAGAACGAACAACGCAGCGGTTCATCCGTGCTCAGTTTTCTCACGGCAGTCGGCCTCCGGCCTTCCCGGGTGGGACAAGACCCGTCACTATATTAGAACTTTTTTCCCCATATGCGGCATGGGCAATGCAATCTCGCTACTAACTGTTAGGTACGCGCTAGCGATGCTTATGGATAATCTCATCGATCAAGCCGTACTCCTTGGCCTGCTGAGGCGACATGATAAAGTCGCGCTCCACGTCTTTCTCAATTCTTGAGACCGGCTGGCCGCAATGATCGGCATAAAGCTGGTTGATGACCGCGCGCATGCGCAAAATCTCTTTGGCGTGAATATCGATATCGGTGGCCTGTCCAGACAGCCCGGACATCCAGGGCTGGTGAATCAAAATCCGCGAATTGGGCAGCGAAAATCGCTTTTTGGGAGCTCCCGCAGCCAGCAGCACGGACGCGATAGAAGCGGCCTGGCCCACACAGGTGGTCACTACGTCCGGCCGGACATATTGCATCGTATCGTAAATGGCCATGCCTGCGGTAATCGAGCCGCCCGGCGAATTGATATAGAGCTGGATATCGCGTTCCGGATCTTCCGCTTCGAGAAAAAGCAGTTGGGCGGTCACGAGGTTGGCGACGTGGTCGTCGATGGGCGTGCCGATAAATAGGATATGGTCCTTGAGCAGCCGCGAATAAATGTCATAGGCGCGCTCGCCCCGGGTGGTCTGCTCGACCACCATGGGGATAAGTGTCGTGGCGCGTGGACTCGGATCGTCTGCATGTGTCATCGAGAGTAGGGAATTTGCAGGAAGAAACCGGTCAGGACCGCTCCGGCTCCCGAGTTTTCACTTCAGTATTCTTTTGGAGCCACTCGAGAGTCTTTTCGCTGCGGAGCTTCGACCTCATCCTATCCAGCGCCCCCTGCTTTGTCAAGCTGGCGCGGACGGCTGGGGCGGATTCGCCGCTGCGCTCTGCGATTCTGGAAATTTCCCGATCGATGTCCTCGTCGCTCGCCTCGATATTCTCCGCCGAGGCGATGCGATCGAGCAGCAGCTCGGCCTTCACGTCCTCGACAGCGCGAGGATGCTGACGCCGCCGCATGGCCACCCAATCCACATTCACGGCTCGGGGATCAACTCCCTGCGCCGCCAAACTTCGAACCGCCCGCTCCAGGCGGATATCCATTTGGTTTTGCACCAACGCTTCGGGAACCGGGAAATCGTGGGCCGCGATAATTTTTGCCAGCACCGCATCGCGGACCGCGGAGGCGTGGTGCGCTTCGAGTTCTCTTTCCAGGTCCTCGCGAATTTCCCCCCGGAGCTCCTCGAGTGTTTTGGCGTCGCTCACGTCCTTCGCTAATTCGTCATTGAGTTCGGGCAGTTTCTTTTGCTTGACGGCGACGACTTCGGCGCTATAAACGAACTTTTTGCCGGCAAGCTTTCGGTCCGGGTAATCCGCGGGATACTCCACCTCGAAGCGGCGCTGTTCCGCCGGCTTTGCGCCGACCAAATTTTGCGTGAAGGCTTCCAGGGTCTCCTCGGCGCCGAGATGGCAGAGAACATTGTCAGCCTTGAGCGGTTCGCCGCCGCCCACGGGCGTACCCACAAGCTTCAACTGCGCGTAGTCGCCGCTTTCTAGAGCGCGATCCTCCACAGGAACAAACGTGGCGGCACGTTCGCGCATGGCCTCCAGCGTTTTGTCGATATCCGCATCGCTCACCTGGGCCTTCTCGACTTCGACTTGCAGGCCCTTGTAGGTG
>QHYR01000158.1 GCA_003223315.1 Acidobacteriota bacterium
CGAACCAGGCCGGGTCCTGGTTCCGGCTGTCGCGGCTGGTGGCTTCGCTCGCGCCCGATCCTTGGAGCCCGGTGAGAGGTGGAAATTGATTACCCGCGCGAAAGTCATGGACATCAAGAGCTTTCGCGCGTTAACAAAGTCTCCGGTCCGCGGCGGAAATTAGCATGCTGAATATTGCGCAGCTGGCGCAGGTGAAGGCGCGCGATCCGTACGTCTACGAATCGCTGCGTCAGATCGTGACCGCGATCAATGCGATCGGGCGCGCCACCGGCGTCGATCCGTCAGGTTCGATCTTGCAGCCCGACCGGATCGGCGGCATCTCCGCCTTGGCGGCGAACGGAATTTTCGATATCGCCATCACCGATAATTCCGCCGTGCATCGCGGGATTTATTATTTCGCGGAATCGGATGTTTCGCCGAGCTTCACCGCGCCGCGCGTTTACTTCATGGGCTCGTCGCGCAACCTGCGCGTTGCGCTCGGCAACCTCACGCTGTATTGGCGCGGCTATAGCCAGTACATCGGCTCGGCGCCCTCGGCGCCGGTCACGTTTGGCTCGCCACCCACCGCAGTGGCGGGCGGCGGATCTGCTGGTCCGACGCTGCAGCCTTCTTCCGGCAGCGGAACCGCTGCCGGGCAGCAGGGCGGCAGCGGATTTGGCACCGCGCTCACGCTGGAGACGAACGCCACAACCGTATAGCCGCCCCAGAGCTTGTTGCGATCGGTGATTTGAAGTTGGTTTGTAGCGGCGCCCTTTAGGGCGGCAGGAGAAAATCACGGCCCGCCTAAAGGCGGCCGCTACAAGAGCAAACCAGCTCTAGGCTGCTTCCAGGCGGCTGCTCACAATAAATTGATGCAAGTGCGCGCGTACACCGACGCCGATTTCGAAGCGCTGCGCGCGATGCACGCGGCGCAGGGATTCGGTTACGCCTTTCCCGATCTCGGCGATCCGCTGTTTCTGGTTCGCAGCGTCGTGGAAGAAGAAGGCCGGCCGCGCATGGCCGCATTTCTGCGGCTCACCGCGGAGGCCTATCTGCTTGCCGATCCGCGCGAAGGCACGCCGCGCCGGCGCTGGCGCTGGCTGCTGGCGCTGCACGGAGCCGTGCGGCAAGAGGCCGCGGCGCGCGGCCTCGCCGATGTGCAGGCGTTTTTGCCGCCGCGCGTGGCGCGCGCGTTCGGACGGCGCCTCCGATCGCTGGGCTGGCGCCGCGATCCCTGGGCGTGTTACACGCGGCAGCTCTGAAGCTTCGCTAGGAAACCCACTCGACGCGGATCGATTGGGGACGGATAAGGCGCGGCGCGCGATGGGTGCGGGTCTCGGGATTGCTCATGCGGATGGAATGGCCGCTGACCATGTAGGTGAGCAACTCCTCCGTCGAGTCCACGCGAAAATGCGGGCCCTGCTTGCATTTGCTGGCGAGAAATTTGCCGTCGCGATAGCGATGCGGCACGAGCAGGACGCCGGCTTCCTTGCCTTTTTGCACCACGTAGGTGATGGCTAATTGAGCGCGCATCGGACTCGCTGGGGGAGGGCCGGGCGGGATTCTACCACCCGAGACGCCCGTCGCAAAAGCACCTTGCATGAGGAGAGTGACTCATTTGCGGAGGCGGGGATCGAGGCGCGTCACAGGAATTGTCGAGCCCGAAAAGCGCGGGCTGCGGCAGAAACAAAAAATCCGCGCTCTCAGCGCCGTTCAGGTTTATTATGATGGCCGCACCGCCGAGAGGGTGCATGTGATGAAAACGTCTCGACGCGACTTCATAGCGAATGCCGGAGCGGCGGCCGCAGCCATGCATGATCTTGCTCACGCGCAAGAGCCCGAACACGAACACGAGCACAGCTTGGTTCCTTCCGATCCCGCGCTGCGCGTCAAATCGCTGGAATCGCTGCTGGTGGAAAAAGGCCTGGTCGATCCCGCCGCGCTCGATACACTGATTGACACCTACGAACGTAAAATCGGGCCGCGCAACGGCGCGCAAGTGGTGGCGCGCGCCTGGCTCGATCCCACTTACAAGCGGCGGCTGTTGGCAAATGCCGACAGCGCGATCGCCGAACTGGGCTACGGCGGACAGCAGGGCGAGCACATGGTCGTTGTCGAGAATACGCCCAAGGTTCACAACATGGTCGTTTGTACGCTTTGCTCCTGCTATCCCTGGCCAGTGCTTGGCCTGCCGCCGGTGTGGTACAAATCCGCGCCTTATCGTTCGCGCTCCGTGATCGATCCGCGCGGCGTGCTGCGCGAATTTGGACTCGAGCTGCCCGAAGACGTGGAGATCCGCGTCCATGACAGCACCGCAGAGCTGCGCTATCTGGTGCTTCCGGAACGGCCCGCGGGCAGCGAGAAATTGAACGAAGAAGAACTGGCCGCGCTCGTGACGCGCGATTCCATGATCGGAGTCGCCAAAGTGACGCTCCCGCCCGGAGTCCACGCATGAACGGCGTGCATGACATGGGCGGCATGCAGGACATGGGCCCGATCCAGGCCGACAAGAACGAGCCCGTCTTCCGCGAGCGCTGGGAAGCTCGGATTTTCGCGATGAACCGCGCGATGGGAGCTTGGCGCAAGTGGAATCTCGACGCCTCGCGCCACGAGCGGGAGCTTATCCCACCGGCGGAATATCTGCGGATGAGTTACTACGAGAAGTGGCTGTCGGGGCTCGTCGAACTCCTGGCGAAGAGCGGACTCGTCACGCGCGCCGAGATCGAAAGCGGCACGCCTGAAGCGGGTTCGTCTAGGGCCACTCCTCCGCTCACCGCGGAGATGGTGCCGGCGATGATCGCGCGAGGCACTCCCGCGAACCGGGATGTGCCCGTGGCTGCGCGCTTCAAAGCGGGTCAGCGCGTTCGCGGTCGCAACATCAATCCCACGGGGCACACGCGCCTGCCGCGCTACGCACGCGGCAAGCTCGGCACGGTGGAGCGAGACCACGGCGTCTTTGTGTTTCCCGACACCAACGCGCATTTCGAGGGCGAGAAGCCGCAGCACCTCTACTCCGTGCGTTTCGCCGCCCGCGAGCTTTGGGGCGACGCGGCCGCGCCGCGCGATGCCGTCTACGTCAATCTTTGGGACGATCACCTTGAGCCAGCCTGAGCCCACAGCCGCCGCCGAGCGAATCGCCGAATTGCCGCGCCTGCCCCGCGACGAGGGCGGCCCCGTGTTTGCCGAACCCTGGCAGGCCCAAGCCTTCGCGCTGGCGGTCCGGCTTTCCGAACAAGGTCACTTCACCTGGAAAGAATGGGCTGCCGCGCTGGCCGCCGAACTCAAAGCGGCAGCGGATCGCGGTGAGCCCGACGACGGCTCGCGCTACTATGATCATTGGCTCGCCGCTCTCGAACGCCTGGTGGCGGAAAAAGGGTTGGCCGATCCGGCCGCGCTCGTCGCGCGCAAGGAAGCCTGGGCGGAAGCCTATCGCCGCACACCCCACGGCAAACCCGTCGAACTCGCCGCCGGCCTCGCTCCGCCGGCCCGCCGCTGAAGAGGGGGCGCGGACCTCTTGGCTTCTTTTGGTAGCGCCGGCTTCCTGCCGGCACACTTTCCGGTTTGAACCTCGAGCCTCAGCTCCGAATTAGCTTTTCCTGCTGTGAACCTCAGGCTTTGAATTCTTGACTTTCAACTTTGAACTCTAGACTCGTTTTCTCGCGAGGTGCTCCATGGGACGCGGTGCGCAAACGCAAACGATGCAGATGACCGATCGGCAGCTGGCCGATCAGAACGCCATCAATCGGGCGCTCTACAACCAGGGCCAGTCGCTTTCCAATACGGCGGCGGGCGGCTACCAATCTTTGCTGGCGAATCCCGGCTATACGCCGGCGCAGCAATCCGCCATCACGAATCAATCCATGGGCGCGCTGGCCAGCGCCTTCGGCGCACTGGCTCAGAGCGCGGCCAATCGCCTGGCGCGCACGCGCAATTCCGCCGGGTACGGCGATCTGCTCGACGAGCTAGCGCGCGAGCAGGGACGCCAGACCACTTCGCTTGCGCAACAGAATCAGTTTGGCTTCGCCAATCAGGCCAAGCAAGATCAGCTCGCGGCGCTGCAAGGCCTCTCGGGACTTTACGGCGTGAATACTTCGCTGCTCGGCCGCACCCTGGGAATTCCCGGCCAGCTCCTGAGCACGCGCACCAATCTGGCCAACGCTCCCGGCTTCGGCACTTCGTTCGCGCAGTCGGTGGGCCGCAGCCTCGGCAGCTTCCTCTGACGCTAGAGGCACAATGATGCAGACGCCGAATTCGCCTGGTGATACTTCGTGGTGGGACGATCTCATTGCCGGCTTATCGCAAAAGCAGGTGCCACCTCCGCCAGCGCCGCAGCCGCCTCCTGTCAATCAAAGCGCCTGGGGAAAATCGGTCGAGCAGGCACACGTTACGGACGACATGACGGTTCACGATGTGGGACTCAGTGTGTTTGGGGAAACGCAATCGCTATCAGATCTGCCACAGTCAAATGAGCCTATCGACGCCGCTCGCGAAAAAGTCGCTCATATGATTATGAATGGCGGCCAGCTTAGAGGGTCTGATCGCCCGAGTACGCATCCACCGATAGAGCCCCCTCCTGACGCCCTGCGCAATCCGGCTGTTCGCGCGGCGTACGATTCATCCATGAAAGCCGCACGCGAGGCGTATCTGAGTGGAACCGATCCAACCCAAGGCGCGATTTATCTGAATATGCCAACAACTCCGGACCGATCGAACATGAGATATCAAGGAGGGTTACCGCAAGGCGTTCCGATTAGAACCCAGTCTGGCCCTTACCACAATTCGTTTCCCAATAGGAAAGTACCCTCGCATACCGCATGGGTAAATACGTACGCTGCGGAGAAATAGTCGCGATCGCAATGCGACTACCTAGATTTCTGTAGGAAGATATCTTTCACTGACTCGATACAGACCGCCTGCATCTCGCCCTTCCGTTCTGGCTCGAGCGGGCAGACCTCAAAGTCAGCGAAAGCAGGATCAGGAAATGGCTCTTTTAATCTCGCCTTGCGAGGCTCCTCAGCTTTGTAGGCCCTTTCCAGATTCGGCGGGAGTTCAGGGTTGAAACTATCCTGATCGTTGCGCGGAGGAAAAGTGGAAGGTCCGCTAAAAATCGCAAGAATCCGGTGTGTGCCGACCTTCCACATTCGCCATGGCGGGTTGCCGTTGTAAATAGAAAGGCGGCCGCGAGTCCAGTAGCAGGACGCCGCGTTCTCTGGCGTCTTGCACAGAATTTTGCGGCCTTCCCTTTTCTGCGGGAGGGTTTGCGCCGCGGCCGCGCACAGCGCCAGCGCCGAAATCAGCGCGTATCGCATGCCGCGAAGCTAGCATGCTCCACCGGCTCCTGCAACGGCTGAGCCACCTATTGAACGTTAGTGAAACCTATTCACGAAAATTTTCCTCGCGGATTCGATGCAGCCGAATTGCATTTCTCTTCGGACCTCCGGCGCAAATGGGCAGATCTCGAAGCCCGCGAAGATGCGGTGACCATTGACCATTCCATCCACTAATCTTTCGATATTGGGCGGGAACTCGGGGTGTTCACCATCTTCCGGATCGCGGCGCTGAGCGCCGGGAGCACTGTGGATTCCCACAATTTTAGTGGTGCCAATCCTCCCCACTCGGAACGACGGATTGCCGTTATATACGCCCAGGCGGCCGTGTGTCCAATAGCAGGACGCGGCATTCTCGGGCGTCTTGCAGGGAATTTGGCGCTTCGCCGTTGCCTGCGGCAGGGCCTGCGCCGCAACGCCGCACAACGCCAGCGCCAAAATTAGCGCGTATTGCATGCCGCGAAGCTAGCACATCGCCGGCGGAGCCTTCAACCGCCCCTGTTGCCCGCGGCAACACGATCGCAGAATAAACAGCGCTGCGCGTGCCCTCACTGCCCGTTCTTATTGATTGCTCGAGTCGATCAACTTTTGGACGAGAGCCGAATCCAGATAAGCCCGCACGTCAACGATGCGGCCGGCCGCAAAGCGGCAGATCCAGCAATATTCGTTATTGAAGCGAAGCCCGCTCTTGGCCGTCGCGTTGGCGTAAAGCTCGACCGCGGCCCGGTCGCCCGCGACCAGGACCTCGCGCGTGTAGAGCCGCAAGCCGTTCGGAAAAAGTGGGGTGAGTTTCGCGAAGGTGGCCTCGCGAAATTCCCGTTTGGATTTGTATTCGCCGGCCAGCGGATGCGTGCCTAAGACGAGCCAGTTCACGTTATCGGCCACATGCTCAAAAAACTTCTCGGGCTGGCCTGACGACAGCGCGGCAAAAATATTTCGCACCTGATCTTCTCTGATGGGCATATCTCACATGGTCACTTGGATTTGCTCTCCATTTCAAGAGCGCGTAGCAAAACTCGTTTTGCGGGGCGCGCGTATGAATCCCTACTGGCTGATCGTGGCGTTTACGCTCGTGACGCAGCTCTGTGTTTTCTTTCGCTGGCTGCATCGGCGTTTGCGCGACGCCGCCATCGAACGCGCCTTCATCCGCGACATGGCCATCAATCATCTCCCGCATATCTATCACGCGTTGCGCTGCATCGCCGCGCATCATGGCCTCGAAATCGAAGATCCTCCGCCGGTTCGCTTCCTCGAGCTGAATGGGAAGCAGGGAAAAGTTGATCCGCAGCGTCCTTAGTCTCGACGTGCAGGGATGAATCCGTTGCAGCCTCCAGCCGAATTCGTTGCGCTCGCGCGCCACACGGCCGAAGCGCATGCGCTTTGGCCGGAACTGGTCTGCGCCATCGTGGAACAGGAGTCCGCCTGGAATCCCTGGGCGCTGCGTTATGAGCCAGCGTTCTACGAAAAATACATTGCGCCGCAAATTGCGCGCGGCGTCATCGCCGACCTCACAGAATGGCGCGCCCGCGCATTTTCCTGGGGGCTGATGCAGGTGATGGGCCAGGTCGCGCGCGAACACGGTTTCGCGGACGCATCGCTCGCGTCCCTCT
>QHYR01000159.1 GCA_003223315.1 Acidobacteriota bacterium
CCAATATCGGGAGAAAAGAGATCGGTGATCGCGGTGCGGCCGACAAATTGATTTCCGGTGATCTCCACCTGATCAGAGCCGGCGAACTCAACAGTCGGAGAGAACAAGAGAAAACGAATGCTGTGATAGCTGATGAACCCGGCGGCGAGGATTGCGGCACCGATAAGAGTCCAGCGGCGGTAAGCGGGCCAGCTTTTGCCGCCGAATTGTCGACGCCGAATCTCCAGCGGTTTTTGCCGGCGGAGATAACGAGGTTCGTCATCGGCGAGAGCCTCGGGTGGATAAACCTCCGGGCCGGTGCTCATTTCGCCGCCCTCACTGCGTCCATAGAATGACCTCGTTCTCGAGCTGGAATCCGTACGTTGCATGCACGCGATCGCGAACTTGCGCGATCAGGCTGAGCATATCGGCGCAGGTGGCGTGGCCCGCATTCACGAAGAAATTAGCATGCCGGTCGCTGACTCGAGCGTCGCCGACGGAAAAGCCCTTGAGCCCCAGCTCATCGATCATGCGACCGGCAGAACCGCCCGGGGGATTCTTGAAGATGCATCCGGCGCTTTTCTGGTTGAGAGGCTGGCTGGAACGGCGTTTTTCGTTGCAGATGCGAATGCCTTGGAGGATTTCGCGGTATGGTTTGGAGGGCAGCTCCAGTTTCACCGCGAGCATAATATCATCGGGCGCAAATGAAGTGTGACGATATTCGAAAGAAATTTCATTTTCGCGCAGCGTTTCGATGCGCACGCCGGCTGCCCGAAAGAGTTCCACCTGGCGGACGTAGGAGCCGATCTGCGTGCCATAGGCGCCGGCGTTCATGCGCAGGGCCCCGCCGACGGTTCCAGGAACGCCGATCAATCCCTCCATCCCGCCGAGATCGTGCTTGGCGCAAAATGTGACGGTGCGGCCCAGGTCAGCAGCCGCGCCAACGTGCGCGGAATTCCCTTCCAGGCGTATTTCGGGTTCCTGACGCGCGAGCTGCAGAATAACCCAGGGAAGTTCGCCATCTCTCACCAGCAAATTCGTGCCGCCGCCGAGGAATTTGTAGGCGACGCCTGCGCCGCGAAGCAGCGCGATCAAGTCAGGCAAGGCGCTATGCCGGCGAATCAGCAGCAGATCTGTGGCGCCGCCGATGCCGAGCGAAGTGCGTTCCGCGAGCGAGGCTCCGCCGATGCGCTCGACGCCGAGCTCCGGGAGAGCAGCGAGAATGCGCGGTTCGCTAAGTTTCATCGTTAAATTTCATGGCGGCTGGGCATGAAATGCTGCGAGCCGAGAAGCAAGGCGAATTCTCCCAAGGCCCGATTGACGTTGCCCGCTCCGATGGCAAGCACGGCATCGCCGGGCCGCACTTCGCGAAGCAGCCGCTCGATGCTCTCCTGGAGCGTGCCGCAATAAACAACGTTCTTGTGGCCGGCGGCGCGAATCGCTTCCGCCAAGGCCGCGGCGGTAATGCCGCGAATCGGCGCTTCACTCGCGGCGTAGATATCCGTGACGATCAGGAGGTCCGCCTGATTGAATGCCCGGCAAAAATCATCCCAGAGGTGCTGCGTGCGCGAAAAACGATGCGGTTGAAAAAGCACCAGCAGGCGGTCGTAGCCGCAGCCGCGCGCGGCTTCCAGCGTGGCGCGAATCTCCACCGGATGATGGCCGTAGTCATCGATCAAAGTGATGCCGCGCATGGTGCCTTTAATTTCAAAGCGCCGGCCTACGCCGGTAAAGCTCTCGAGCCCGGCGCGAATCAGATCGGCGGGAACGTCGAGATAAAGAGCCACCGCAGCTGCGGCGGCGGCGTTGCGCACGTTGTGAATGCCGGGAGGACTGGGCAGGCGAAACCTGCCCAGGTCGTCGCCGCGAAAGGTGAGGCGGAACTCGCTGGCCAAGCCGCGCAAGTCCACATCGCTTATGACCAGATCCGCTTGGCTTGAAGTGCCGTACGTAATCACGGGCCGCGTGACCTGCGGGATGATGGCCTGCACGTTGGGCTCATCCAGACAGAGCACGGCCGCGCCGTAAAAGGGGATGCGATTCACGAATTGCGCAAAGACGGCCTGAATTTCTTCGAGCGAGGCGTAATGGTCGAGATGTTCGCGGTCAATGGTAGTGACCACGGCCACGACGGGAGCGAGCAGCAGGAACGAGCGGTCACTCTCATCGGCTTCGACGACCATATATTCCCCGCGCCCAAGACGCGCGGTGGTGCCCGCATGGTTGACGCGGCCGCCCACAACAAAAGTCGGGTCCAAGCCGGCAGCGCCCAAGATCGCGGCCACCATAGATGTAGTCGTCGTCTTGCCATGCGCGCCGGCGACAGCGATGCCGTATTTCAGGCGCATCAATTCCGCCAGCATCTCGGCGCGAGGAATAACGGGGATTTTCAAGCGCGCCGCTTCCGCGAGTTCGGGATTGTCGCGGCGAATGGCGGAACTGACGACCACCACATGGGCGCCGTGAATCTGTTCGGCGCGATGGCCTTGATAAATTTGGGCGCCGAGATTGGCCAACCTGTCGGTGACCGGAGAGAGCCGCAAATCCGAGCCGGAAACGGCATACCCCAAAGTGAGCAGCACCTCGGCGATGCCGCTCATGCCAATGCCGCCGATGCCCACGAGATGAATGCGCTTGAAATTGTGAAAAGGACCGGTCATGGGCGCGCCACCTCTTCGATCAGATCCACGATTTTCTCGGCGGCATGAGGCCGGGCCAGCTCCCGCGCGCGCGTGCCGAGTTCCACCAAGCGAGCGGGTTGATCGATCAACGCAAGAATCTCCCGGGCCAAGCGCGATCCGCTCAACTCCGGCTCGGAAATCAGCCGCGCCGCACCGGCGCGCACCAGTTCCTCGGCATTGCGCATCTGGTGGCTGTCTGTGGCAGCGCCGAAGGGGATGAAAATGGCGGCGCGGCCGGCGGCGGCAACTTCGGAAACGGTAATCGCGCCGGAACGGCAGACGATCAGGTCAGCCTCGGCGAAACGTCCGGCCATGCGGGAGAAAAATGGGGCCACTTCCGCTTCGACAGCGGTTCCTGCGTAGGCTTCCCGCACGGAATTGTAGTCACGCTCGCCGGTTTGGTGGACGATTCGCAAGCGCCTGTTTTCAGAGGAGAGAATTTTCAGCGCGTCCATGACGGCACGATTGACGGCGCGCGAGCCCTGGCTTCCGCCGGTGATCAAAATCCGGTAAGGCGGTTCGGCCAGCGGCGGCGGAGAATCAAAGAACTCGGCGCGCACGGGGCATCCGGTCATTACCGCTCGGCGTCCCAAGCGTTCGGCAACGGAAGGGAAGCCGGCGGCAATTTGCGTGGCCATATCGGCGAGGACGCGATTGGTAAAGCCCGCTTCAGCGTTGGGCTCGAAAATGATGCTGGGCAATCCGGAGATGATCGCAGAGAGCATCACCGGCCCCGCGGCGTAGCCGCCAACGCCGAAAGCCGCGGCGAAATGATGGCGGCGCAGGATTCTCAGGGAATCCCAAAACGCTAGCCGCAGAAGCAAAATATTGTGAATCAACTGCGCCACACCCATACCCTTGAGACCCGCCGAACGAATCAGTTCGAGCTTGAGACCTGCTTCGGGCACCAGGCGGGATTCGATTCCGCGCTGCGTGCCGACAAAAATGACATCTCTTTTCTCATCGCGTCGGAGCCATTCCCGCGCGACAGCGATCGCGGGAATCACGTGGCCGCCGGTGCCGCCGCCCGCAATCAGCAATTTCAAGCCGCCGCTTCCCCGGCTATCCACGCACCGCTTCACCTGTCTGCTGGCTGATATTCAAGAGCACGCCCGTGCCCAGAAGCATGACGAAAAGACTCGAGCCGCCATAGCTCATGAACGGCAGCGGAATTCCCTTCGTGGGCATCATTCCCAGTACCACGCCCAAATTGATCAGAGCCTGGCTGGCCACCATGACCGTGATTCCCAATGCCAGGAAGCGCCCGAAATTATCGGGAGCGCGAAAGGAGGCTTCGAGCCCGCGCCAGGCGTACACGGCGAAGAGGGCCAGCACCAGCGCGCCGCCAATGAATCCAAGCTCTTCGCACAAGACCGCGTAGATGAAATCCGTATGCGCCTCGGGAAGGTAAAAAAGTTTCTGGCGGCTCTCCATCAGGCCAACGCCAGCTAAACCGCCGGAACCGACGGCGATGAGCGATTGCATTAGTTGGAAGCCATGACCCAATGGATCAGCGTCGGGATGCAGGAAGGCCATAAGTCCCGCGACAAAGAGCATACCCATGGCAATGATCACAATTTCGAGCGACGTGCCGAGATCAGGTTCCAACACCACGAGGCCGGCCATCATCAGCACGAGGGTCATGGCGGGGGCCAGTGTGTGCGCCAAATCGTTCACGCCAAAGCTGCGCGGGCGGCAGCGCAACTCCAGAAACCAAGCGAGGTAGAGAATCACGGCCAGCTTGGCGAGTTCCGAGGGCTGCAAGCTGACCGGCCCCATATGGAACCAGCGATGCGTGGCGTGAGATTTGTCGAGAAAGAAAACGCCCACGAGCATGACCAGCACCACGAAGAAGTACGTCAGCACGAGTTTTGGCTGGCGCAGGCGGCGGTAATCCAGGTTGATCATGGCGAACATGGCCACCAGACCGAATCCCAGCCAGAGGAGTTGCCGCAGCAGAAAGTGGTAACTGTTTCCGTACTGCTCGCGAGCCGTCAGAGCCGAGGCGCTAAAAACCATCACCGCGCCGGCCAGGCAGAGCGTGATCGTGGCGACGAACAACCAGCGGTCCGCTTCGGCTCTTCGCAGCATGGCTCAGACCTCGCGCCCGCGCACGTGCATGGCACGCGGCGATTCGGCCAGCGCTCGGACTAATTCTTTGAACACGCGGCCGCGATGCTCGTAATTTTCAAACTGATCGAAGCTGGCGCAGGCCGGCGCGAGCAACACGGTATCTCCCTCGCGCGCTCGCTCATACGCCAGCGTCACGGCGCGCTCCAGGGTTACAGCGCGCTCCAGGGGCACCGCCGCTTGCAGTTGGGCAGCAATTTTTTCCGACGCGTCGCCAATCAGCAAAACCAGGCAGGCGCGGTCGTGCAGGAGCGGAATCAGCGGCGCGTAATCGCTGCCTTTGTCTTTGCCCCCGAGGATGACGAATAGGCCGCCGGAAAAAGCCTCCAGGGCCTTTATCGTTGCGTCGACGTTGGTGGCCTTGGAGTCGTTGAAAAAACTCACCCCGGAAATTTCCGCGACAAACTCCAGCCGGTGCTCGACGCCGGGGAAGCTGCGCACGCCGGCGGCGATCTCCGCCGGCTCCGCGCCCGCCAGGAACGCTGCGGAGGCGGCCGCCAGCACGTTCTCGAGATTGTGCTCGCCACGCAGGCCAATATCGGCTCGATCGAGCAGTGCGGTGTCCTTTCCTTGGCGGCGAAAGATAATCTGATCGCCGCTCAAATAGGCGCCGCTGGCGGTGCGTTTCTTTCTGCTGAACCAAAAAATCCGCGGGCGCGAAGGAGCGTGCTCGGTCACGGCAGGATCGTCGGCATTGATTACCGCGGCATGCAAAACGGAAATATCCGGACGAAACGAATCGATCAACTCAAGCTGGAAGCTGCTGACCTCCGCGACCACAATGGTCCGGTCGTTCGATTCGTGGACGTGAGCGATGAGCGGCGTGCCAATATTTCCGGCAAGAATGACTTGCTTGCCCGAACCAGCCAGGATGTGCCCGATCAGCGAAGTCGTGGTGGTCTTGCCGTTGGAGCCGGTTACCGCGACGAGGCGCCCGTGCAGGAATCTCCAGGCCAGTTCGATCTCACTCCACATGGGCACCCGCGCGGCGCGCGCCACCACAAAGCCTGGATGACTCACGGGAACTCCGGGGCTGGGCACGATCAAATCTTGATCCACGAAGGCGGCACTCTGGTCTTCGCCAAAGGCGAGCGTGCAGCCGATTTCGCGCAACTGCCGCACTGCTTCGCCAAGCTGATCCGCGCCGCGGTCGTCGGTGGCGGTCACGCGAGCCCCGCGCGCGGCGCAGAAGCGCGCCGTGGCGATGCCGGTTCGCGCGAGTCCCACGACCAGCACGCGTTTGCCTTCGAGTTCGATTCCCGGACGCACAGTTATCTCAGCTTCAGCGTGGTCAGCGAAAATAGCGCGAAAACCAGCGCCACAATCCAAAAGCGCACGATGGAACGAAGCTACCTGCAAGATCACCGAAATCGCCTCGACAACGAAGACGCCCCCCACCGAAAACAGCAGAATCTCCTGCTTGATGGCCACGGCCACCACTCCAATGGAGCCTCCGATGGCCAGGGAGCCGACATCGCCCATGAATATGTCGGCGGGATGAGCGTTGTACCAAAGAAAGGCGAGCGCCGCGCCCACCAGCGCGCCGCAGAAAATGGTCAGTTCGCCGACTTGCGGCAGATGCTGAATATCAAGATAGGCGCTGAATCCAGCGTGGCTCGTGACGTAGGTCAAGATCGTCAAGGCACCGGCAGCTACAACCACGCAGCCAATGGCCAAGCCGTCCAAGCCGTCGGTGAGATTGACGGCATTCGATGAGCCCACCATCACCAAAACCACGAAAGCCAGAAAGGGAAGGAACGCCGCCGGCCAAAAATAGCGACTTCGCAGCAGTGAATGCACCACCAGATCTGGCCGAAAATTCTTGAAAAACGGCACGCTCAGTTGCGTGGAGTAGACGCGATTAATGGTCATCAGCAGCAGCGACAGCGCCGCCGCGAAGCTGACGAGGACCTGGAAGATGAACTTCGAGCGGCCGGTCAAACCCAGGTTGCGACGCCGCACGACCTTGTTGTAATCGTCCGCAAAGCCGATTGCTCCGAAAGCCAGCATGGCAAAAATCGAGAGCAGCACATAGGTATTCGAGAGATCGGCCCAGAATAAAACCGGCGCCAGCGTGACCGTCACGATCAGCAGGCCGCCCATCGTGGGTGTGCCGGCCTTTGTCTGGTGCGAACGCGGGCCTTCTTCGCGAATGAATTGGCCTATCTGCAATTCGTGCAGGCGGCGGATCATCCAAGGCCCGAGGATCAGCCCGAGAAACAACGAAGAGATGCTGGCGAGCGCGGTGCGCACAGTGATATAGCGAAACACGTTAAGCACGTGCGCCGCGCGCGGGGGGACATGATAGACAAGGTAATAGAGCATTTCAGTGGTGGCCCGGCGGCACGGCCGGAGCCGGCACCTCCTCCGCAAGCGGAAATTTCGCGCGCAGGGCCTCTACGATGCGCTCCATCTTCACTCCCCGCGATCCCTTCACCAGCAGGAGATCGCCCGGCTCGACCAGTTCGACCACGAATGCCGCGGCCGCCGACGAATCGGCAAAGAAGTGTGCCTGCGACACGGGCATGCCCGCCGCAATGGCCCCATTCACGATTTCCTCGGCGTTCCCCCGAACGGCTACGATGCGGTCAATCCGCCGCGAGGCAGCGTAGCATCCGGCCTCGCGATGAAGGTTCGGAGACTCCGGGCCGAGTTCGAGCATCTCACCGACCGCCAAGATGCGCCGCCGGTAATTCCCCGTCTTTGGCCTGGTGTGGGCCAAAAGATCAACCATGGCCGCGAGGGCTACGGGATTGGAGTTGTAGCTATCGTTTATCACCGCGAAACCAGCAGCGAAATTGAGCAGCCTGCCGCGCATTTCCCCGACTTTGATATCGCACAAGACTTCCGCAGCCTCGGCCGCCCCGACGCCCCAAACGCTCGCCGCCGCCAGCGCGGCGAGTACGTTTTCGATGCTGTGGCGGCCGGGAAGCGCAAGCACCAGCCGGGCGCGTTCGCCGGGGCCAATAAAGTCGAATTCGGAGCCGTCGGCGCCACGGTCTTGAATTCTTTGGGCGCGGAACTGCGCCGCGTCAGCGCACCCAAATGTCAACACGCGGCCGCGGGCAACTTCGGCGAAGCGCGCGACGCGAGGATCGTCCGCATTCAGCACCGCGACCGGCTCCGGACCAGCCAGGCCTTCGATCAATTCGCGCTTGGCCAGGGCGATTTCGTCAATCGAGGCGAAAAACTCCAAATGCACGGGCGCCACGCGCGTGACTACGCCCACTTCGGGCTCGGCAATCTCGGCCAGGCGCCGCAACTCGCCGCGATGGGACATGCCCAGTTCGACCACAGCGGCCTTGTCTTCGGGGTCGAGACGAAGCAGTGTGAGCGGCAGGCCGTATTCGTTGTTCAGATTGCCCTCGGATTTCAGCACGCGAAATTTCGCGCCCAGCAGCGCCGCCAGAACCTCTTTCGTGGTTGTCTTTCCCACGGAACCTGTGACCGCCGCGATACGCCGGCCCCAGGCGCGCCGAACCGCTCGCGCCAGTTCCTGCAACGCGGCCAGGGTATCGCCGACCGCGAACAGCAGCCCGCGAATCTCGCTGTCGTAACTGGAAATCCGATCCCGGGCCACGACCGCGGCCTCCGCTCCCGCCTGCAAAGCAGCGGCGACAAAATCGTGCCCATCGTGTCTTGGGCCACGGATGGCGATAAATAACTGTTCTCGACCCACAGCGCGAGAATCAATCGAGACGCCGGCCAGCCGCGCCAAGGGGGCGAGCCCCGGGGGAACTGCGACACCCAAAGCCTGAGCAATCTCTTGAACCGTCCACCGCATATTGTCCTCAGCGGTCTGGGCGTCACCGCGTTTCCGGTTTCATTCCTTAACCACCATAACCGCGCTCGCGCAGAATGCGGCGCGCCATTTCCCGGTCGTCGAATTCGATGGTGCCGTCTTTCAACACCTGAGTGGTCTCATGTCCCTTACCCGCCAGCAGGACCATGTCACCAGGGCGAGCCTGCTCGAGCGCCAGCTCCAGCGCGCGTTCCCGGTCGGGCTCGACCAGCACTTTCGCCGAAGTGCGCTGCAAGCCGACCAGCGCGTCGTTGATAATTTTGAGCGGATCTTCGCTGCGCGGATTGTCGCTCGAAAGCACCACGACGTCGCTCAAGCGGCCCGCGGCTGCTCCCATCAGCGGACGCTTGCTGCGATCGCGTTCGCCTCCGCAGCCGAAAAGGGTAATCATGCGGCCGGTGGGATGCAGTTCGCGCGCCGTTTCCAGCAGTTTTTGCAGCGCGTCGTCGGTGTGCGCGTAATCCACGATCACCATAAACGGCTGGCCCAGATCGATGCGCTCAAAGCGGCCGGGAACGGCAGCCAGAGCCGAGATGCCCGCTTCGATAACTTCGCGCCGGAAATCGAGAGCGATGCTTGCGGCAATTGCCGCCAGCACGTTGTAAACATTATTTCTGCCCACCAACTGGGAGCGGACTTCGATCTTGCCCGCCGGCGTCTCGGCTATGAAATCGAGCCCCCGCAGCGTCAGAGCAAATTTCTTCACCGTAACCTCAGCGCCTGAACTCAAGCCATAAGTGATCGTGCGCTCGGCGAGGCCGCGAAGCTGCGGGCCATAGGGATCGTCGACGTTGACGATGCCGCAGCGCGCGCGGCCGGCGCCGGTGCCCTCAAACAAGCGGCGCTTGGCGGCGAAATAATTCTCCATGGTGTTGTGGAAATCGAGATGATCGCGCGTCAAATTGGTGAAGACGGCGGCGGCAAAACGGCAACCCCACAAGCGATCGAGCGCGAGCGCGTGCGAGCTGCTTTCCAGAACTGCGTGCGTGCCGCCCTCGCGAACGATTTCGGAAAAGAAGCGGTGCAGGTCGAGAGACTCGGGCGTGGTGGTTTTCGCGGGATAGGTTTCCACCGGAGTGCGATATTCGATGGTGCCGAATAGGCCGCTTCGCAGGCCGGCGCCGTGAAGGATCGAATCGAGCAGAAAGCTTGTGGTGGTCTTGCCGTTCGTCCCGGTGACGCCGACGAGCCGCAACTTGTCCGCGGGATGTGCAAAAAAATTCGCGGCAATCGTGGCCAGCGCCTTGCGCGCATCCGGCACTTGCAGCCAAGCCACGGAAGAGGGAAGGGGTCCCGGCGCGATCTCTGCCGTTTGGCCATGGCCATTGGGAATCGGCGGCGGCATTTCGCTGACGATGGCCGCTGCGCCGCGCTCGACGGCAGCGGCGATGAATCGATTGCCGTCGGTCTTTTCGCCGTGGATGGCGACAAAGAGCGAACCGGCCGTGGCCTGGCGGCTGTCATAAACGACCGAGGAGATTTGCACCTCGGGATTCACCAAAGGCCCTTGCGCTCCAGCACCCGCGACCAATTCCTGCAGTTTCATTCCGGCACTTGTAAGTATAGGACGCCCACGAGACGCGCTCAATTTTGCGGAGACCTCGTGTTCCGAAGAGTCCAATGGCGCTCTTTGGCGGGTCCTTTGGCGCGCTTGCCGCATTATCGAGCCGCCCCCTTGCGGATCCGCGCTTGGGTGCGGAGTCGGGCTGGCGTCGCGGCCGGACGGCCGAAGTGGAAAATGACGGAAGCACCGGGGCGCACCGTCGCTCCAGCTGTGGGAGACTGCCCCTGCACGGTGCCCGCTCCGACCAGAACCGGATTGACCCCGAGTTGAACGCAAATCTCCGTCACCTGGCGCACTGTTTTCCCCGTTAGATCGGGGATCGATATGCCTGCGCCTTCGGCGAGCTCCACGGTGGGTGCGGAAGCTGAAACAGGAAGCGCTGCGGCAGAGATCGGCTTAGCCTGCGCGGAATCGCTAAATCCTACCGGAGTGAATTGGCCGGGCTCGAAATCGGAGATATCGGCGTCCTCGGGAGCACGGGAACGCCGCGCCGCTCGAAGCGTGGCCGGCGAAACTGGGATATCGCGCGGCACATTCAGGTAAGGCAGCACCTGCTCCGCTATGCGCTTGAAAACCGGAGCGGCCACCGATCCGCCATCGTGCAGTCCCACGGGTGAATCGAGCTGCACGAGAATGGTGATCGCGGGATTGTTGATGGGAGCAAAGCCGACGAACGAGGCGATCAATTGCGTCGCCGAATAGCGGCCTGTGGCGGGATCGATCTTCTGCGCTGTGCCGGTCTTTCCGGCGGAGGTGTAGCCGTTGAGCTGGGCCTTTGTTCCGGTGCCATTGAGAACTACGCCCTCCAGCATGGCGCGCATGGTCGCCGCAGTCGTCTCGCGGACGACACGCCGCGGCGCGGGCTGCGGCTCCTGCTCCACCTGCGTTCCTCTGCGCAAAGCCAGAACGACGTGAGGCCGATACAGCAGTCCACCATTGGCAATCGCGGACACCGCGTTGATCATCTGCAAAGGCGTGACGCCGACTTCCTGGCCCATGGAAATGGACCCCACCGAAACCGGAGTCCAATTTTCGACGCGCCGCAGCAGGCCGCGATTTTCGCCGGGAAGATCGATGCCGGTCAGTTCGCCAAAGCCATAAGCGCGAATATATTGAAAGAATTTAGGCGCCCCTAGGCGCAGCCCGATCTTGATGGCACCCACATCGCTCGAATGCGCCAGAATTTGCGAAACGGTAAGAAGACCGTAGGGTTTGTGATCGCGTATGCGGTGCCCGGCTATGTGAATGGCGCCATTCTGGCAGTCCACGACTTCGTCGGGCCTGGTAATACCCTGATCGATGGCTGCCGAAAGCGTCACGATCTTGAAAACCGATCCCGGCTCATAGAGCGCGCCGACGGCGCGGTTCATGCGCGCTTCGGGCCGGCTGCCGCCCGCTGCATTGGGATTGAACCTCGGCCAGCTGGCCATGGCCAGGATTTCGCCATTCGAGGGATCCTCGACGAGCACGGTTCCGGCCTTGGCATGTGTCTGCTCGATGGCGGTGGCGAGTTCTTTTTCGGCGACGAACTGGATATTCTCGTCGATGGTCAGAGTCACGCTGAAACCGGCCTCCGGAGCCTTGTCAGTGCTCTCGTACCAGCGGTTGTGCGCATCGGTGAGGATGAGCATGCGCGAGGCCTTGCTGCGGATGCGGGCGTCCAGTTGGTATTCGATTCCGCCGAGGCCTTTTTCATCGATATCGACGAAGCCGAGAACGGCCGCCGCCAAATCGCGCTTGGGATAAAAGCGCTGATTTTCTTTCTGAAAGTAGATTCCGCGCAGATTTAGCTGCCGGATGCGCGCCACGGTGGCCGGCGGCAGCTTGCGCGCAATCCATGCGAAAGAACGCGAGGAACTGAGCCGCGTGGCAATCTCGTCAGGCGGAAGACCCAGAACGGGACCGAGCAAGCGCGCCACCAGAGCGTTGTCCGCGATTTCCGCGGGCACCGCGAAGCACGAATCCAGAGAAGTGCTCATGGCCAACTCGTGCAGATTGCGATCCAGAATGTCTGCGCGCTTGGGGCTGATTTCCACGATGCGCTGCTGCTGGCGTTCGGCGCGAGTCAGAAAGTCGGTGTAACGCGCGAGCTGCAAGTCCGCCAGCCGCGCGGCGGCGGCGGCAGTCCAGAGGCCCAGCAGCGCGGCCACGATCAGCAGACGGATCTGAGGGCTGCGGAAATCCATTCCCGTACCGGGGACCTGCATCCCTTCAAATCAACTTTCAAAGCAATTCTTCTGCGGATCGGTTCGCTCGGGGCGAATTCATTGGGCCCGAGGCGAACCTGAGGGGCGGACCTGGGCGACCACGGGCTCGAACGGTCCCTCGAGCGGCGCCACTTGGCCCGGTATCGGCATCGTAAGCCTGAGTTGTCGCCGGGCAATTTCATCTATCCGCGAAGGCGCGCGCAGACCGGCCACTTCCAGCTTCAGCTGCTGATTCAGTTCGGAAGCCTGGGACCGCTCGGATTTCAGCGATTCCACCCGATAACGAAGCTGCAGATGCTCGAAGTGCTGCCAGGCATAAAACAGGGCGGCAGCAGTGAGCAAGGAGCCGAGTCCAATCAACCGCGCCATTTCGCGAAGCCGGCCCGAGGCGATTGGGCGCGCCAGGCGCGAATTATCGATCCGCTTGAGAGTGTGAAATTCGGCACGCTTGACGGCGCGAGATCGAGTCACGATGCCAACTTCTCCGCCGGTTGCGACGGCATGAGCTTCTCGGCAACGCGCATCTTTGCGCTGCGCGCGCGCGGGTTTGCCGCAATTTCTCTTTCCGCCGGCCGGATCACTTTGCGAGTCAGGATGGTCACCACGCCTTGGCCGGACAGACGGCGAAATTCCTGCTTGACCATGCGGTCCTCCAGCGAGTGATAACTCAATACAACCCACCGTCCTCCGGGAGCTAATGTGGCAGGGGCGCGGTCAAGAAACTGCCCGAGTTCCTCCAACTCTCGATTCACCGCAATCCGCAGCGCCAGAAACGTTTTTGTCGCGGGATGCAGTTTCTGCCTTCCCCTTGAAGTACGAGCCCCTGCCACAACCGTTGCCAGGTGTTCGGTGCTGCGCATGGGCCGCGCGCGCACGATGGCCCTGGCGATTCTTCTGGAGTCCCGCTCTTCGCCAAAGCGATAGAGCAGATCGGCGAGTTCTGCCTCAGCGGTTTCGTTCACGATGTCCGCCGCGGTCAGCGCCATTCTCGAATCCATTCTCATGTCGAGAGGTCCCGCAAGCCGAAAAGAAAAGCCGCGCTCGGCTGTATCCAA
>QHYR01000160.1 GCA_003223315.1 Acidobacteriota bacterium
GTCATTGGGATCCCGGTCAGGCACCGCGCCGTTCTGCACCATCAAACTCGGCGTCTCCGGCGGCTGCGTATCGCTGCGATGGCAGGTCCAGCAGGTCACCCGGTGCGCTCCTCCGAAGTTTGTCTGATTGATGGCTTTCACCATGAGCATCATCTGGCGCGCCTTCTGCTTTTTCGGGGTGTCCGCGGCATAATCGGCGATCATGCCTCTGCCACCCGCCAAATGGCATTCCGTGCAATTCACGCTCAGGGACGCGGCAATGAAACCCATCGTCCCCAGGAATTGGTCCACCGGGATCCCTTTGAGTATTTGAACATTCTTGAAAAATTGGTCGGACATCAGCGGCTTCCCTGCCGCCGTCGCCGGGCCGGCTCCCTGTGCCTGCCCGGCCAGCGCATTCGCTTGCCGGGCTTGTGCCTTGGCGTTCGGAACCGTTTGCCCGGCTGGCGCCCCCGCTTGGCTCCGTGCCGGCGCCGCGCCCACCAGGCACACGGCTGCCATTCCCATCGCACCAAGAATCCCTCGCCCAATCCAGCGCTTGGTCCTGAGTTTCACGTTGATCTCCTTCCTTGCGCCGATGCGTAATCACGCGCCTTGCCGGCGCGGCCGCCGCCGCCGTTCCGGCAACATACGACGTTCCGCCCTCGAATTGCAATCCTCCGACTTTTCTATGCGCCAAAAGCGACGTGGACTTTGTTACCGCGCGAAAGCTCCTGATGACTTTGCGAGCGCCGCCAAGCTCCTGATGACCATGACGTTGGCGGCGTCTGAGTTTCGCGCGAAGGACGTCCTTTTGTCGCCCGACAACGCGGATCATGTGGGCCCTCCCCCTCCCCCTTTTTCTGTAAGTGCGCATTCTGCTTGGGTTAAATGCGGCAAGTCGATAGTTAGCAGTCGAGAGTCGAAAGCGGCCCACGCCCTGCCTCGAACCTTTGCACCGCTTAGTGCTGCACCGCTTAGTGCGATGAGAACGTGAGTCGCCATAAGAGCCCGCCTGAAGGCGGCCGCTACACAAACCAATTGCCGACACGCGGCCCTCCCCTCTGCCATTTTTTGTAAGTGTTGATTCCAGGCAGGTTCAAGTCTTTGAAAACGGAACTGCTCATTCTGCGAGGGTTGCGGGCGCGGTTTCCGGAAGTGTTCATAATGGGGAGCTTAGTTCGTCGCGTCGTTTCCGCGTGGAAGTTCCCGATTGAAAAAATCAGAAGAAGGATGCGGCGGCTGCTGTTTATTCGAAAAGAATGATTCTGGCCGGCCCTGAAATTTGCGGTGGTAAATTTTTTGGGCGAGGCGTACACGACGAAGAGAGATCCCTCGCTCATCCGCCCAAGGCGGATCGCTCGAGATGACGATGCTCTTCGCATCGTCATTTTCGGCGCTCGCGGAGAATCCGCGCACGCCGTGCATGCTTCTTCGCGAGTGTAGTGCTCCCCTCAAAACTAGACAGTCAGGGCCTCCGAATTTAGTACAGCTGTGAAAGCCAAGAAGGCCTCGTGCGGGGTGCGATTTTCGACCCCGCGATGAGGCCGGTCGTGATTGTACTCCTCGATCCAACGGGCGATACATGCGCGCGCTTCTTCCAAGCTCCGATACTCCGCCGTCCAGATTTCCTCTTCCTTCAAGCTGCGATGGAACCGTTCGATGTAGCTATTTCCCTCCGGGTGATGATAGGCCGTGCGGCGATGGGTGATCCCGAGCCGCCCCAGTGTTTCTAAGAACCGCGAGGAAGTGAACTGCGTCCCGTTGTCGGTGGTCAGTGTCAAGTGCGCTTCGCGGCTTCCTGCGGGAAACCGATTCAACACGGCCTGTTCCACCGCTGCCAGTGCATCTTCGGTCCGGCAGCGAGGCGACAGATTCCAGCCCACGATTTCTCGGGTGCAGCAGTCGATTACGCTGACCAGGTAGGCCCAACCCACCGACGGGCCCGCCCAGACCTTGGTCATGTCCGACTGCCAGATCTCGTTCGGCCGACTCGCTTCCACGCGGCCCCATTCTTTCTTTCGACGAGCCCGCAGCCGGCGCGGTCGCACCAAAAGTCCACGTTCGCGCATTACCCGCAGAACTCGTTTGCGATTCACCCGGAGACCCTTCTTTCGCTGCAACCACCAAGCCACCCGCCGATAGCCATAGGCCAACTTCTCCCCACAGGCCACCACGATCTGTTCATCGTAGGTGCGATCGGCCCGGCTGCCCCGCGGTTTCTTCCGGTAGTACAGACTGGACCGGCTGATGAGCAGGGTCGTGGCTACCAGCGTGGCCGTGTAACCTTGCCCCACCAGTTCCCGAGCCTGGGAGTGAACCTCACCGCAGCTCACTCCCCCACGACGTTTTTTAGAATTTCGATCTCCAGCGACTTCCGGCCCAGCGTTCGTTCCAGCTGCCGGATGCGCCGGTCTTTTTCGGTTTCGGCGGCGGCAGCGCTTTTCCCCCAAGCGCTGCCTTTGCTCCCTGCTCGGCTTCGTCCTTCCACCGATAGAGCAGCGATGGTGAAATGCCATGTCGCCGGCAGGTCTCGGAAACGTTCCCGCTCTTGATGCCTTCCTGCACAACTTCCCATTTCTCTTCCGGGGTTCGATCGACGCGTGGTCTCCTGCCCATGGTGCCTCCTGTTTTGGAGGCCCTGATTCTACCTAGGTAGGCTGTCCAGTTTTAGCGGGGAGCACTACACCCTTACTTCTTTCGGCATTGGAAAAGCTTTCACCAAAAGAGATGGCAAAACTCCTGGTATTGGCCGTTTCGTGGTCCGTCCGCTTGCTAATTGCGGGAACGCACGGCACGGGGCCCCTTGAAGGCTTGTATGGCGCGACGGCACAAAAAACGTGGGCCGGAACGCTCAAGACAGCAAACGCCATCGCGCAGCAAATGGAAAAGGAGGTCCCAAACGATGCCAGGTTCGAACAGGACTTCGCGGAAGCCAACGTGAGTACTTCTAAGCTCGCTCGCTACTATCTCAGAGCGCTGGAACGTACGGTGAGAAATGATCCAGAACCTTATTTCGTTCCGAACGACGAGTTAGTGATTACTCTTGAGCACGTTATGCCAGAGGATCGTAAATACTGGAGAAGCATTCCGGAAGAAATCCACCAATCTCACCTAACGCGCCTTGGCAATCTTGTTCTATTGAAGTCTAAACCGAACTCAGAAATTGGTAATGTGAGTTTCAACGTAAAGAAACCGTATCTCGTGGCGGCCGAACCAAAGCTCACGCAGGAAGTCGGACAATATCCTGATTGGGGCAAGGAACAGATCGAAAAGCAGCAACGGCGGCTCGCAAAGCTGGCGGTTAGAACTTGGCCCATTTAGTTCTCTGGGTGGCATTTGGCGGACCCCGAACAAGCAGAGATACGCAGGGAGGCAAACCGATGGCTGACGAGCGGAGTGACGGCAAATGTTCGCGTTGCGATGCGTCTAGCGCGTGGAGGCGGGCTCGAAGGGGTGGACGTCGCGCTCGACTTTCGCGGCGATTTCGTCCTTGGCAACCTCGAGCTCGTAATGTTTCTGCATGTTCATCCAGAACTCGGCGCTGTTTTTGAAGTAGCGGCCAAGCCGTAAGGCGGTATCCGCGGTGATGCCGCAGCGCTCATTGACGATCTCGGCGATGCGCGTGACGGGCACATGAAGGTCCATCGCCAGTTTGTTCATGCTTAAACCGTAGGGCTTCAGAAACTCCTCCCGAAGCTGTTCTCCCGGATGTATCGGCTTCAGTTTCTTCGCCATTGTCCTTGCCACTGACAGTCCGCAATTTCCGAGTATACACGCCAGGAGGGATCCTTCGTCGTCCGCCCGGGGCGGACTCCTCAGGATGACAACGCTCGGTTACGTCTGGCATTGGCCATCCGCCCCAGGCGGATTCGCTCGGGATGAACACCCCGGGCGGATGTTCACTTGTGCACTGGGGAGGCGTCTGGAATAATCGCGGGCATGATTGTGGGCGAGCGCATTCGTGCTCTGCGCGAAAAGAAAAAGCTAACCCGGGGCGATCTTCAGGAACGCACGGGCCTGCAGCGCACTTATATCTGGCGCGTGGAAAATGGGTATACCGTGCCGGCGATTGAAACCCTGGAGAAGTTCGCGCGGGGCCTGAACGTTCCCATCTATCGGTTCTTTTACGAAGGCAAAGGGCGGCCGCCGCTCGTTCCTGTGAATGAGAGCGGGAGCCTATGGGGCGCGCAGGGAGAACAAAAGAAGATGCTGCGGAGATTCCGGCGCTGCCTGGGTCAGATGGATGAAGAGCAGCGCTCGCTTTTGGCGCACCTGGCCGAGGAGATGGCGCGGCGCGCAGACCAAAAAAGGAAAAAGTAGGGGAACCTGCGTAAACAAAGGCAGCGGCGAAGGAGATGACGGGCCGGGAGCTTGCAGACATTGTTGACCGGCGAAAGCTCGACTTTGTTCCCCGCGAAAAGCGCGACTGTGCTAACGCCGCGAAGCTCATCCTGTAGGTAGACGTTCGCGGCGAGGAGGCAGCCTTTTCGCGGAAGATGGCGACTTTCGCCGGAGATATGACGATCCTGGCCGGATCGTCATATCGTGCCACGATGTGCCCGAAGAGTAGCTAGAATCCGCAATTAAGGCAGTCATGCGTTGACCCTCGGTGGCGCGTGTGCTACGGTAATTTTTCTGCCTAGCCAAAGAAGTTTTTAGGAGAGAAAACAATTCTGTCGCTGCTGGCGGTTTGTTTATATGCGGGCGAGCTGAGCAATCTGGTCCAGCAAACGGGCTGGGTGGCGCGGGTGGTGCTGGCCATTCTGTTTTGCTTTTCCCTGTTTTCCTGGGCGCTGATCTTGCAGAAGCTGAGCCTGTTTGGGAGGCTGAAGCGGCGCACGGCCAGCTTTCTGCGGGCCTTCCGGGCCACGCGAGGCTTGCCGGAGCCGCGGGCGGTAGGCTCGACGGGCTCGCCGCTCGAAACTGTGTATGCCGCGGGATACCGGGAACTCACCAGCCAACTCATGGCCAGCAATCCTCATCCTCGTGTGAAGAGCCTGAACGCGGTGACGGCGGATATGCAGGCCGTGGCGGCCGAGGAAGTGCGCAAGCTGGAGCGCTTCATGCCCTGGCTGGCGACCACCGGCTCGGTGACGCCCTTCATCGGATTATTCGGGACCGTGTGGGGCGTGATGGACGCCTTCTCCGGGCTGGGTACGGCCGGCGCGGCGAGTTTGCGCGTGGTCGCGCCGGGCATCGCCGAGGCCCTGATCACCACGGCCGCGGGACTGTTTACGGCCATCCCGGCGGTGATTGCCTACAACCATTTCGTGCACGATATCCGGGAGATGGGCGCGAGGATGGATAATTTCACCATGGAAGTGGCAGCGCTGATCGAGAAGAATTATTTGTGAAGGATGAACCTCAGGGCTAAAGCCCTGAGAGGCACTGAGTAGGCTTGTCGCGGCTAAAGCCGCGACTCACAAAGCGAAAGCGGCACCCACCCTTCGCACAGAACGCGAAGGATGGGGCACCCGAAAAAGCAAAAGCAGGAACGACGTAAAGCTGGATAAATGGAATGCCGCAGCTAGCACGCCAAACCGGGACTTCCCTTTCCGAGATCAACATCGTTCCCTTCGTGGACGTGATGCTGGTGCTGCTGATCATCTTCATGATCACGGCGCCCATCCTGCAATCGGGAATCGAGGTCAACCTGCCGAAGACGCAGACGGTGAAGGAGATCAGCGAAGAGCGGCTGGTGGTGACGATCGACCGCGGGCAATTGATCTACTTGGGCAACGAACCCGTGAATATTCACGATCTTGGGAAGAAGGTGCACGCCCAAATGCGCAATCCGCAGAGCGACGCCGTCTTCCTGCGCTGCGACGAAACGGTGCCCTTCGGGACGTTCGCGACCGTCGTGGATGCGCTACGGACGTCGGGGATCGAAAATGTGAGCGTGGTGACCGAACCGCTCAGCGCGCGTCCCAAGGGGCCATGACGCCGTGAGCAATGGGAGCATGACCATGCAACACCCGGGGTCCCCAGCGCACGCCGGTTTTGTGCGCGCTGGGATGGAGGAGCCGGGGCTTAAAGGACCATTGTTCTGGTCGCTGATCCTGCATTCGCTTCTGTTCGGCTCGCTGGCGGTGTCCACCATCATGTCGCATCGCGGAGATTTATGGGGCGGGCCGGGCGGAGGCGGCGCGGTTTCGGTGAAATTAGTGGGCGGGCTGACCGGCGTGCCACTTCCCCGCCCGGAGACCGTGACCGAGAACCGCGTCGTGGATGAAACGAAGGGGCTCTACAAATCCGAGCCCAAACCAAAACCGCCCAAAGAGATCCCAAAGGATGCAACACCTATTCCGAAGTTCACCAAGGAAAAGCAGCCGTATTACGTAACCCGCCCATCGAAGACACTGGAAGATCCCACGCCTCCGCCGGAGAACGCCGTGCCCTACGGGCAGGGCGGCTCGCCCTCGGTTCCCTATTCGCAATTCGGGATGGGCGCGGGCGCCGCTACAAGCGCGGGCATGCAGTTCGGCGGTCCGGGCGGGAGCGACTTCGCCGGGCGCTTCTCCTGGTATGTAACCGCGGTGACCAATCGCGTGAGCAGTAATTGGCAGCAGTTCACGATCGACCGTTCGCTCACGTTTTCGCCACGGGCGGTGATTTCATTCGATATCTTGCGGAATGGCACCGTCACCAACGTGCAGATCCTGCAATCGAGCGGGAACCGTTCGGTGGACGACTCGGGAGTGCGAGCCATTCAGGGGTCGAATCCGATGCAGCCGTTGCCCAACGAATATTCAGGGAATAAAGTCTCGGTGGAGTTTTGGTTCGATTTCCGCCGCTGAGCCACCCCACCACACGCAAAAGCGGCGTGCGGTGGGGGCCCCGGACGAAATCGCGGAATTTTTCTCTTGGGTATAGAGACGGAACGCGGATATAAAGACGGAAACAAGAATGAGAATGCATAGATACTTGCGTGGGGCGGGGCGGGTAAGTGCCGGGTTGTTGCTGCTGACGATTTTTGCGGCTTTCAGTCTGGCGGCGCCGGCGGCGGCGCAGGACTGGTTTCGCACCGGCACCGGCCTGGGCGTAAGCAAGCCCAAGGTAGCGGTGGCCGATTTCGTTTCGCGCAACGACGCTTCCGGCTCGATGGCTGCGCTCTTCAACGACGTGGTGCGGAATGATCTGGACTACAGCGGGATTCTCGAACTGGCGAGCAAGAGCTTCTACCCGACGCAGGTGCCGAGCGTGCCCATGGAGCTGAATTATCAGGCCTGGAGCGACCCGCCGGCTTCGGCGCAGTTCCTGGCTTTCGGCAACTTGACCGTCACGGACACCGCCGAGGAGATCCAGGCCTGGTTCAACGACGTGAAAAATCCGACGGCG
>QHYR01000031.1 GCA_003223315.1 Acidobacteriota bacterium
AGCTCCAACTTGTTCTACCGACGCTTCCTGTGAGGATTGGGAGATGCTACGCCTGGCTCCTACGGCGGGTTTATTGAGGCGCGCTCCTGATTACGCGGGGTTTCGGCCAAGGAGCTTAGGCTTCGACCAGGGCGGGCGCGACGTGCAGTTTTCCCGATTGGACCACAGCCTCCAATGCTCCCACGACGTTGGGGTCGAATTTGCTTCCCGCAAGCTTGCGAATCACTTGGAGCGCGTCGTCGATATCTCTGGCAGATTGATACGGACGATTAGTTGTCATCGCATCGAGTACGTCGGAGACCGAGATGATGCGCGCCATTAGGGGTATTTCGTCCCCTTTAAGTCCATAGGGGTAACCCTTGCCGTCCACGTGTTCGTGGTGCAATTCGATCCCCGGCAACATCTCCTTGAGCTGGGCGACCGGGCGCATGATGTTCGCGCCTTTGCTGGGGTGCTGCTTCATGATTTGGAATTCCTCGGCAGTCAACGCGCCGGGTTTCTTCAGCACGCGATCATCCACGCCGATTTTTCCGACGTCGTGCAGCAATGCGGAGATGCGCAGGCGGTCCAACTCCTCGGCCGAGAGTCCGAGTTGTTGGCCGACCATGACCGAATATTTGGCCACGCGATCGGAATGGCCGCGCGTGTAAGGATCCTTTTCGTCGATGGCCGCGGCGAGCATACGAATGGAGCCCAGGAAGAGCTCCCGGTTTTCCTCGGCCGCCTGCTTCAGACGCGCGATATAACTCTCGATATCACCGGCCATGTTGTTAAAGGTTTGCGCCAGTTCGCTGATTTCCGCGGCGCCCCGCACAGGAGCGCGTTCGTGGAATTCTCCGCGGCTGATGGCGCGCGTGGAGGCGGCCAGCGCACGGATCGGCGTGCTGATGCCAACGGCAAAGAGGTAACCCAGGATGACTGCGGCGGCGATGACCACCAGCACGAAAGTGAGCGCCTGGGCGTTAAGTTCTTTTACACCGGCATCGTCACGAGCCTCCTCCAAGCCGCGCTGGGCGATCACGGTCCAAGCCAAATCGGGAATCGTGCTGTAGGTGCCGATCAGTTCCGCCTTGCGTCCTTCCTCAATGTCGAGGAACCGCTGCACGGTTGCCGTCGTGCGCAAATCTTTGGGCAGCCCGGAGGCTTGTGCGACGATGTAAGAACTGCGCAAATCCGTGCCCGGAACGACTCGCCGCGTATCCGGATGCGCGATGACGCGCCCGCTGTGGTCCACCACGAATACGGTTCGGCCGCGTACGCTGGTTTCCTCCAAGCGCCGCAGCACGCTATCCAGAGAGACGACCGCGGCCAGCATGCCGCTGAACTGCTCGGCGACTTCCAAAGGGATGGCCATCACAAATGCGGGCCGGTTTTCAGGTCCCAGCGCCAACGGTTCGCTGCGGAATACCACAGACTGCAGGCACGCGGAAAATGCCCGCTGGAGTGCCTTGCTGACGAAGGGGTCCTGGTCGGCCCGGAAGTTTCCGGCACCCGCGCCTTTGGCATCGGTACCGACGGCCGTGAGATACAGGATATTGGGGTTGCTGGCGACAAAGTTCTCAAGCAGGCGCGTCACCTGCGGCCCTCGCACCGGGTCGTTCACCCGATCGAGGAGCCCGGTAAGGGCCAGAATTTGGCGTTCGCTGATGAGCTGCTGATAAAGATTGACGTCGAAAAGCTGAATCTCTTCGCCCACCGAACGCGTAAGCTCGGTTTGCTGGACGCTCTCGGTATCGGTGAGCTTTTCCTGGCTGAGCCGCAGAACCTGAAAGTGATACAGCCCCAAGGGCAGGGCGCTGACGAGCAGCATCGCACCCAGAACCAATAACAAGAGGCGGGGACGGTAATTACGAGCGGATTTGCGCTGCTGAAGCGGCATAGCCAGGCGGTATTCATTTTACTTTGTGCCTGGAGGCGGGGGAGAAAAGACCGAGCGGCGGTTGCCGATTAGCTAAGACCCACAAGTTGCGGAAAACGCTATGTAAGCATACGTACAACTAGCTGACTGGCTGGGTACAGTGGGCGCAGCGGCGAGCCTCGATGGGAATCTCGCTCAGGCATTCAGGGCATTTCTTGGTGCTGGGTTGCGTTGGCTTGTCCTCATGCTGAGTCTTAGCCATGAGCGCATTCATAGGCAGCACGACCGCGAAGTAGACTGCGCTGGCGATGATGACAAAGGAGATGACAGCATTCACGAAGTCGCCGAAAAGAAACTTGCTGCCATGGATCGTGAAGCTGATCGACGAGAAGTCGGGTTGCTTGACCACGGCCGCGATGAATGGAGTGAGCAAGCCCTTCACCAGGGAGTTGACGACGTTGCCGAACGCAGCCCCGATCACCACACCGACGGCGAGATCAATCGCGTTACCCCGGAGCAAGAATTGTTTGAATCCCTTCATCGCTGGCTCCCATCAACTGAAATTGAGGCTGCAGCCCAGTGCTTGCTATCTGATGTAATGCGCTAAAGAAATGGGCGCATTGTGGTGGCCTGCTGGAACTATCCAGCAAATCAATGTGCGGCCAGAAGACCCCACAAGCCGATGGCAACTCCCGTCAAGCTGAACAGAAATGACGCTCTCCAGTAAAGGCGGCTCTTGGCGAGAAGCGAAATCGAGCTGAGAACGATGGCCACTTCCAGGAATAACTCGCTGCCGTCATAAAAACGGGCTTTACGGCCGGCCGCGTCCACTTCCCTGCCGAGCTTCTCAGCCTCGGCCTGAATCTCCTCCGAATCTTTCTTCTGCTGGGCGGACTTGACGCGGAAATCGGCAGCGGCTTGGGCGCCCTTTTCGGCAAAGAGGCTGGCAATCTCGGCGTCTGCGTCATAAACATGCGAGCGAATGTTTTTGGCCTGAAAATAATTCCACTGATCGGTGGCGCGCGTCTCGAGCAGAACTTCCTCGGTATGAGCTCGGTGGCTCAGCAGAGTGGAGGCGGCGAGCAGAATTGCGAGAATCGCCATGGTGAGCCCAATGGCGCGCTCGCCCGATTCTTTAGCCTTTTCGGTATTCTCAGCCAATTCCTGCGGTTCCATTCCCATTCTCCTTTGAGGCAATCTATTCTTTTGTGAGCCGCCGCTCCATGAGCTCGCGAATGGCCGCGCTTGGCGCGCGGCCCTCATTCAGTACGCCGTACATCTGCTCAGTGATGGGCATGTCCACGTTGTGTCTGCGAGCAAGTGCCATCGTCGCGGAGGTGGTGCCCACGCCTTCCGCAACCATGCGCATGTGCGACAGAACTTCTGACAGCTTGCGCCCCTTGCCCAGTTCCACGCCCACCGAACGATTCCGGCTTAGCCCTCCAGTCGCCGTGAGCACCAGATCACCGAGGCCGGCCAGGCCCGCGAGTGTATCGCGCCTGCCGCCCAGGGCAACGGCAAGGCGAGTCATTTCGGAAAGGCCACGGGTGATCAGCGCCGCGATCGTATTTGCGCCCAAGCCGAGGCCGGCGCAAACTCCCGCTGCCAGGGCGATCACGTTTTTCACCGCGCCCCCGAGTTCCACGCCAACGATATCGTCATTGGTGTAAAGCCGCAGGGTAGAACCGGAGAATTCGCGCTGGATCTCCGCAGCGACCTGCAGGTCTTCGGAGGCGATGACAACGGCCGTAGGATCGCTGCGGGCTACTTCGCGCGCGAAGCTGGGCCCCGAGAGGGTGGCCACGCGGGGCGTGAACTCTCGACCGATGACTTCGGTTATGACTTCGCTCATGCGTGCGAGAGAATCGTGCTCCAGGCCCTTGGTTGCGCTGACGAATATGGTACCTGTTGCCGTCCTGGCATCAAGATGCGGCAACAGTGCTATATAGATGGCGCGGGCGTGCGCTGAAGGCATCACGCCGAGCACGATCTCCGCGCCTGCGAGTGCCTCGCCAAGATCGCCGGTAACTGCGATTTCCTTGGGGATAGGCATGCCGGGCAGATAGATGGAATTTTCCCGGCAATGGCGGAGCGAAGCGAGCACGTCGGCGCCATGCACCCAAAGCGAGAGCCGGTGGGGTTCGCGGCTGCGCGCCAGCGCGATCGCCAGCGCGGTTCCGCAACTGCCCGCACCGATGATGGCAATTTTTTTCATGGCTTCGGAGTGCGCGGGCCGCTTCGGAAGGTAAATTGAGGCTCGGTGCCGCGGAGCAGCCGGATGATATTGGAGCGATGGCGGGCGATGATCAGGAGCATGGCGAACGAAGCTCCCGCGGAGATGGATTCGGGCGGCGCATGGCGGGGAGCGTAGAGCAGGTAAACGAGCAACGGGAGAAAGGCCGCCGCCGAGATGGAAGCCAGCGAGACGTAGCGCCAGAACAGCAGGGCCACGAGCCACACGATCAGCGCGCCAAGGACCGCTTGCCAGCAGATGGGCAAGAAAACGCCTGCGCCAGTGGCTACGCCGCGCCCGCCCTGAAAGCGCAGCCAAAGCGGGAAGGTATGCCCCACGAGGGTCAGCAAGGCCGCCAGAATCATCCAGCGCGGATTTCCGTCGGTCAGACGGGCGGTGAGCCAGACAGAGAAATAGCCTTTGCCGCCATCGAGCAGGAGAGTAGCTAGGCCGGGCAGCGCGCCTGCCTCGCGGGCCACATTGGTTGCGCCGATATTGCCGCTGCCACGGAAGCGGATGTCGCCGGCTCCGATGAGCTTCACGATGAGAAATCCAAAAGGGATGGACCCGAGCAGATAAGCGGCAAGAGGTAACCACCACAAACCCGCGGCGCTCTGGCGGGGATCGATTTGCGCGGCGAAAGTCGCGAGCGCGTCTGGCAGCAAGCCGAAACAAGTATTCAAGATGCCTGCTCTCGAGAAAACGGATAGGTAACCAGACGAGTGTACTCGGCCCCGGAACGTTTCAACACGCTTTGGTACAGGTGAAATTCCTGGAACGTTTCGCTTCCGAATTCGGGCGTTCCCAGAGCTTCCACTGCGGCGCTGAGGGCTGGGGTGCCTTGCGGAGATTCAAAGCGAGCCAGCGTGAGATGAGGATGGAAGGCGCGCTTCTCGGGGGGAATTCCAAGCGGCTCGAGCTTCATTTCGATTGCGGCTGCGAGTTGGGAAAGTTGGGGGCCGGCTTCGACGCCGGCCCAAAAGACGCGGGGGCGGCGCGCGCTGGGGAAAAATCCCAGCCCGGTGAAGCGCAACTGGATGGGGGCGAAGCCGGGAAGCTCGCCGAGGGCCTGGCGGATTCGTTCGAGATTCTCGGACGGAACCTCGCCGACAAATTTGAGGGTGATGTGCACGCCTTCGAGCCGCACCCAGCGCGCGCTCGAGCAAGTCTTCTGCAGCCGGGCGCTCAGTTCGGCGAGCGCGGCGCGCACGCCTTCGGGGACATCCATCGCCACAAAGACGCGCACGCTATCCCTGCACCTTAGCTCTGAACCACGGTAGGCCAGGAGGGCTTGCCGTGGTGGGCATAAAGGAAATAGCGGCGCAGCATATCGAGCGCAGCCTGAGAGGCATGCCAGCGGATGCGTTCGCGATCGCCGGGAAAGCGCAGGGCGCGGTCACGGCTGCTATTGGCGTCGGCAAGAGCGATGTAAACCAAGCCTACAGGCTTCTCCGGGGAACCGCCGGAGGGCCCGGCGATCCCGGTGATGCCGATGCCGAGCGTCGCGCCGATGCGGCGGCGGATTCCCTGCGCGAGGGCCTGGGCCACCTCGGGGCTGACGGCGCCCTTGGATTCAATCAGCTCGGCGGGCACATCCGTCCAGGCGGTCTTCAGATCATTGCTGTAGCAAACGACGCCGCCCAGAAAATAGGAAGAGCTTCCCGGAACGCGTGTGAGCCTTTCTGCCAATAAGCCGCCGGTACAGCTTTCGGCGGTGGCTACGGTGGCCTGATGGAGAGCCAATTCGCGCGCGACGATCTCTTCGAGCGTCTGGCCGTTGGAAGTGAAGACGTTTTCTCCCAGCGCAAAGGTGATGCGCTCGACCATTTCGTCGAGCACGCGCTCGGCGGCAGCATGATCGGACGACCAGGCGCGCAGATGGATCTGAATCTCGCCGGGGGCGGTGAGGATGGTGGTTTGTACATCCGAGTATTGCGTGTAAATCGGAGCGGTACGCTGCTCGACTTCCGATTCGGTAAGGCCCGCAGTGCGCATCTCGCGATAAAAAAGACGCGTCGCACCGGCCAGCCGCTCCAGGCGCGGCTCCACTTTTTCGGTGAACATGGCCTTCAGCTCATGCGGCGGGCCGGGCAAAAGCACGACAATTCGTCCCGCCGATTCGAGCCAGAGCCCCGGCGCGGTGCCGCGCGGATTTTCCAGCAGGTCGGCGCCTTCCGGCACCATCGCCTGCCGCTTATTCACCTCAGGCATGGTGCGCCCCAGACGTCGAAAACGCGCCTCGATATTCTGCAGCACGGAACTATTCAGCACGAGCTTGCGGCTCAGCAATTCCGCGACGGCTTCGCGTGTCAGGTCGTCCAGCGTAGGCCCCAGACCGCCCGAGGAGACCACCAGATCACAGCGGTCGAGCGCGCAGCGGAAGGCGTCGCGAACATGTTCGTGCTGGTCGCCGACGACGGTTTTGCGGGCCACGGCGATGCCCAGGTGATTGAGCCGCTGCGTGAGAAAAAGTGAGTTGGTGTCGATCCGGTCTGGCGTGAGCAATTCCGAACCGACGGCGATTATCTCAGCTTGCATCTTTTAGAGTCATAGTGGGCGGATCATACCGGGAGGGCCAGGCCTTCGATATTCCAGTCCACACTGAAAAGCGCGCTATTGGTGCCCAGCACGGCCCGCCGCGTAGGCAAAAGGGCCAGTCCGACCAGCCCCGTGCCGCTGAGCACGACTTCCGCCTCGCCGTCCGGCGTGATTCGGGCGATTCCGCGGCGCCCGTTGAGGGAGGCCGCGACGTAAAGATTTCCTTCGCGATCAAACGCCAAACCCTGGGGCCTGCCCAAGCCACGGTAGAAAAGGTTCACCTCGCCCTGGCGATTGATGCGCACAATTCGGTCATAGCTCGAAGTCGTCGGTCCGGCGACGTAGAGTTCGCCCGCCGGGCTGAAAGCGAGATGATATGCCGCGATGGATGGCTCGAGCGTGGCGAAAACAAAAATCTGGCGGTCCGGACTGATTTTGAAAATCGTGCCGCTGCGATCGCCTACAAAGAGGTTTTTTTCGGCGTCGAAAGCGATTCCCGTGGCAATGCCCATGCCTTCCACCCAGAGCTGAGAGCGGCCGTCCGGCGTGACGCGATGAATCGTGCCGTCGTTGCGACAGGAGACGTAGAGTACGCCGGCGTGGTCCAAGGCGAGGCCGGTGGGATTGACGAGCTCTGTGGCGAACGGCTTTACCTGGTAATTGGCCGTGATTTTGTAAAGCGAAACCGGAACCTTCTGGCCGCGCTGCCCGCTATAGGTAACGTAAATATTGCCCTCGCCATCTACTGCCGGGTTCGCGACCGGATTTAGATTTTCGGCGATTTGCACGCCCAGCTGCATCTCGACTGCCGGACTGGTTCCGTGCGAAGTGGCCACGCGCACGCTAGCCACGGCCGCTCCCTCCGGAACGCGGGCGACGAGATAGTTTTCCGCAGCGATCAGCAGGCTGGCCTCGGTATCACCAAACATCACCCGAGGCCGGGTGTTATTGCTGGCGGCGAAGCCTTTGCCGCGGATGGCGATTTCGCCGCCAGGAATTGCGGCGGAGGGCGTAATGCTCTCGACGCGAGGTGTGGAATCGCTTACCAATCCCGTCTGTCCTGCTGGCAATTACCAAGGATATGCTAGCGGTTTACAATCTCAAAACTCGGAGGAGCCAGAGTCCGAGTGCAGCATAAGCGCCTGCGACCCAGTCATCAGCCATGATGCCCAAGCCGCCGGGCAAAAGTTCCGCGCGGCGCGCCGGAAACGGTTTCCAGATATCGAAAACGCGAAAAAGTATAAATCCCGCCACCAAATATTTCCAGTTCAGCAAGCCCGCAGCGAGAGCGGCCGTGACCTTCGCCGTGATGGGTTCATGCGACGGCGGGGCGGTCCAGGCGCTCAGAGCCAGCCCCACCACTAATGAGATGGTCTGGCCCGAAAGCTCGTCAATTACAACGTACCCTGGATCGGGATTGGAAGGCGCGGCGGCCACGACACGCTCGCTGGCCCATAGGCCGATCGCCGCGAGAGCCAGAAGCAAAGTGAACTCCGAAACCAAAATGACCGGACCGGATTCCGAGCGGGTCACCGCGGCGGTGCCGGAGACGAGAACGACGGCGGCCGCAGAGCCCCACGTTCCCGGAGCAACGGGCAGATAACCGACGCCGAGGCATGTGGCGAGGGCAAGCGCAAATAGCGGGCGCGCGGCCTCAGGCTTCGTCGTCATCACTTTTTCGCTTGTCGGATTCAGGAGCTTCTTCTCCTTCCTCGTCGAAGAGCGGTTCGGAGACGACGTACTTTTCCGAAGCCCAGTTTCCCAGGTCCAGCAGCCGGCAGCGCTCACTGCAAAAAGGGTAATCGGGATGGATCGCGGAATCCACCGGTTTGCGGCAAATCGGGCAGTGATGTTTCATGCGTCGTCGTAACCGCTGTCGATTAGATTCGCCTCTATTCGATATTAGGCTGAAGGAAGATCGCTACGCCAGGATTCGCAACGGCGTAGCGGTGGAAATTTGGCGCGCCGGGTGCATGGGCAGCGGCGCGGCGGCGTGAGACAGACTTTCTCGCAGTTCGATCACGCGGCCGACCAGATCGTAATCGAGTGATTTCGTAATTTCAACCATAGCCATATCTCCGGGACGCGCAGGAGCGCCATCGGGCTGCGGCTGGATGTCGGTGAGGTAGAGCTTGCCGTCGATTTCAGGGGCCATGCCCTCGAGGCGCGCTTCCCAGACGAATTCCTGATCGCGAGAGGGGCCTTCGATCAAAGCCGGCACCGTCTGGCCGATAAAGCGGCGCAGGTGCCGCGCGGAAATTTTGCGCTGCAGCTTCATCAAACGGTCGCGGCGATCCGCGATCGTTTCGGCGTCCACTTTCGCAGCCAGCGCATGACTCGCGGCATTCTCCACATCCGAATAGCCGAAGACGCCCATCCAGTCAAATTCCGCCGCGCGCACAAAATCGCAGAGTTCGCGGAAATCCGCTTCGGTCTCGCCGGGGAAGCCCACGATGAAGGAAGTGCGCAGCATCACGCCGGGAATCGTGCGGCGAATGCGTTCCAGCAGGCGCAGAAATGCCGCGCCGCTCGAGCCGCGCTTCATTTGCGCCAGAACGCCGCGCGAGGCGTGCTGCAGAGGCATGTCAAGATATTTCACCAGCCGCGGATGCGCGGCCAACGTATCGAGCAGGCGCTGCGTGACGCGATTCGGATAAGCATAGAGGAAGCGCACCCAGGCCAGTCCTTCGATTTGCGCCAGGCGCGCGAGTAATTCGGCGAGGCCGTCGTGCAGGCCTAGGTCTTCGCCATAGGAAGTGGTGTCTTGCCCGATCAGCGTAATTTCGCGCGCTCCGGCTGCCGCGAGGTTCTCCGCCTCGCGCACCACGGATTCAAAGCGGCGGCTGCGAAAATTCCCGCGCAGCTGCGGGATGATGCAAAACGCGCAGGGATGATCGCAGCCTTCGGCGATCTTGATGTAGGCGGCGTGACGCGGCGTGGAAAGCACGCGCGGCGTGGCGTCGTGGTAGAGAAAGGCAGGCGCGCCCGGCGGAGCGGCGCGCAATTCGCCTTCGATCGCGTTAAGGATGTGTTCGACTTCGCCCGTGCCGATTACCGCGTCCACTTCGGGAATCTGCTGCCGGATCTGTTCGCGATAACGCTCGACTAGGCATCCGGCGACCACCAGCTTGCGAGCGCGGCCGAATTTCTTGTGCTCGGCCATCTCCAGGATGGTGTCCACGGATTCCTGCTGCGCCGCCTCGATGAAGCTGCAGGTGTTCACGACGAGCACGTCGGCCTCATCGGCGCGCGAGGTGAGCTCGTAGCCGCTGCGCGCGACAATGCCCATCATGACCTCGCTATCCACGAGGTTTTTCGGGCAGCCCAAGCTGATGAATCCGACCTTTGGCATGGTTTTCTCTTCGAGCAAAGAACCCAATTCTAACATAAGCGATTTGGCGATCTGAGGAGAGACTAGGCGGCTGAGCTCAGGCGATATCTTTTTTCTTCTCCTACCTATGCGGGCCGGGGCGGGCACGCGCGCGAAGAGACAATTTTATCTCCTCGAGCAAGCCTGTAAAGCGCGCAGCCGCGACACTACGACCGCCAAATCTTGCGGCCATGCAAAGGTCGGTGAGGCGAGCGACAGGCGCGCCGATTTCGCTGGCGCCTAGCGAGGCGGCAAACTCCACGGGAGTTTGCGAAGGCGATTTGCGCCATCCAGCCCTTTCGAGCAGGCGCAGCATGCCTCCATAAAACAGCGAAGCAGCTTGCGCGGGCGGCGCCTGGAGCCCCAATTTAAGCCGGCAGGCAAACACCAGGCGCTCGCGCACGCGGCTGTTGCCGGCGAGCAGCAACGCGATCGCGACCAGCGCCAGCACGATCAGCTTCCATAGCGGTATCGAGTTCGCCGCTTCGCCCCAATTGCGCAGGCGCGTGGCGCCGGCCGAACGGGCGCGCTCAAATGTCTCGCGGATGTTCACGGTCCAACGCCGCGAGGCGCGCTGCACGCCCTGGGCCAGCGTAAGTTGATGGATGAAGTCGTAATTCACCACCCAGTCGTTCCATTGCAATTGGAACCAGTCCCAGTAGAGGCCGAGTTGCGCCAGGAACCCGCCGGGGTGATCGTCGCTCGGCGGCGTGGGGTCAAAGGTGATCCAGCCGTGGCCCGGAAAGAAGACCTCTACCCAACTGTGCGCGTCACTCGCGCGAATGATGTAGTCGCCGCCCACGCCATTGTATTCGCCGGGAAGAAAGCCATTCACGTAACGCGCGGGCACGCCGACGGCGCGCATCATCACGGTCATGGCCGCGGCGAAATATTCGCAATGCCCGGCGCGCTTCTCGAAGAGGAAGTAGGCCAGGGGATCGGCCGGAGGCGTGCCGGAAAGGTCCAGCGTATAGCCGTAATTATTGCGGAGGTAACTTTCAATGGCGCGCGCCTTGTCGTAAGGATTAAGGGCGCGGGACGTAATCAGCTTCGCCATAGCGGGGATGCGCGGATCGAGCTTGGGCAATTGCAGGTACAGCGCGCGAAGCGTTTCCGGATAAGACGTGGAGGAATTGCGGAGCACATCGGGCGGGATTGCCGGCAGCTCCGAGACCGCGTCGTAGCGCAGATCGGCGAAATTGTGAAAAGGATTGGCCAGCGAGCCGGTCTTGTCGAGGGTGAGATAAGCGCGGCGAAGAGTGCGCGGGCCGCCCAGCCCCACGCCAAAGAATTGGCCGCGAAGGCGGGCCGGTTCCGGCGCCACGAAAACGGCGTCCGAGGCGAGCGGCTCGAGCATTACGGTGTACTCAAACGGCAGCGCGTAGCGACGATCAGCCGTTAAGGTCGGCGGGACCTCGATCCAGCCGTCGTAGCCCTCGGTGAGCGCTTGCGGCTCGTGGCCTTCGGTATACCAGCGCCGGCCGTCAAATGTGGTGAGGGCGATGCCTCGCCAATGCATGCTTTTGGCGAGGAGCACATTACTTTGCACCATGATGCGCATGATCACGGCGCTGCTTTTCTTGATCTCGCCGATTTGGCCGAGCTCGACGTCGTCGGTAAAACCGGAGATCAGCGAAGGCTGCAGGTTGAAGCCGGAGAGATAACCGGCGTTGAATCGCGGGATCAGGAAAAAAATGACCGTCCCGGCCAGGAGCGCCGCCACGGCCACCACGCCCGAAGTTATGCCCAGCGCCGTTTGCAGCTTGCGCGCCGGCGTTGATCCCGGCGCGATGTGCGGATACACCGCGCCTTCGGCGCTGCGGCGCATTTCGAGTCCGATGAACGTGGAGATGGCCAGCGCCAGAAACACCAGGAAGAAGAATAAGAACGTCGTGTCCACGGTGAGGATGGCCGAGGCCAGCATGGCGCTAAACGCCAGCAAAGCGAGAAAGAGATAGTCGCGCGTGCTCTTTGCGCTAAAAAGGCGCACGATCATGGCGAAGAGCAGCAAATGAATCGCCGCCAATAATTTGGAGAAGAGGGTTGGGTTTTGCGCGTCGTTCGAGAGCAGCGGCGAAATCCACCACAAATCCACCTGGAAATAGATGAAGTAGATGACTACCAGGAAAGTGGCCGTGCCGGGACTGAGCTCGGGTCCGCAGCCGTGCCACCAGCGATAGCCTTTGACCAGCAAGGCCGCCGGGGCGAGCACGATCGTAACCAGGTCGAGCTTCCCGGTGGATACCAGCGCGAGCACGCTCACCAGAAGCATGAGAAACAGCGATATTTCAAAATAGCGGCTGAGCGCGGAGGAAGGCTCCGGGAAATTGGCGTGGCCCTCGATTTTTGCGGACGTGGACATGCGTGCGTCCAGTTTAGCATTGCGGCTCGGCGGCGCTCTGCGCCCCGCGCCAATCAGTAATCGCGCAATCCGCGGCCGATTTCAGCGTTCCTGCAGATGTAGCGCCGCCCTTCAGGTTGCAGTAGCGCCGGTGTCCCCGGCAAGGGGAGCCCGGCGCGTTAAAAAAGTCGGGCAGCAAGATGCCAGGTCTAGGCATGTCGGGCTAAAGCCCGGCGCCACACGTCGGCCTTTGCCGGGCCTGCCAATCAGCAAGCGAGCCACCCGAGGGCGCAATCGAGCCATGTTGTCATTCTGAGCGAGTTTACGATGTACACCCGAAGAATCTCTCCGGCAGCGACAGAGAGATTCTGCGTTCCGCAAAGCGGAACTCAGAATGACGAACTCGCTCTTTGACGCCTCCTCGGGAGCGCGGCCAACGAGGCGGCGGCGATTTTTTTTGTGGCGCTGGAGATGGGCAGGCATTCGATCTCGGCGAGGCGCGGCGTGCGCACACCCTCCATCGCCGACGGGTTCGGCACCGGCAATTTTGTGACGCGCACAAGAAACGGAGCCAGCAGGATTCTGCGGAAGGTGACGGTGTGGCGTGCCAGCGGCAAAACTTCGAGCGCCGCAGTGATGCCAAAGGCCGATTGCAGATAGCGCGAGAGTTTTTCGGGTGCCGGCCGTGCGGATTGGATCGCGGGGAAATGCCACAGGCTCGAAAAAAGTGTGCTGTGGTCGCTCTCTTGCCGCACGAGCAGCGTGCGGCCGCGCGGGTCCAGCAGAACGGCTGCCGAGAGTGCGAGTCGAACCGGCTTAGGCTTGGGGCGCGGCGCGGGCACGCGCAGCGCGATTCCGAGCGCATGGGCTCGGCACCAGCGCGCCACCGGGCACGCGGCGCACTGCGGCCCGCGCGGCGTGCACAGCGTCGCCCCGAGCTCCATCATCGCCTGATTCCAGTCTCCGGGGCTTGAGGGCGGTCCCGCAGCGGAGGCGGCTTGCGGGGGAAGCAGCGCGTTTGCGGCTGCGGCAAGCTCGCGCCATCGCTTCGGCCGCCGCAAATCTCCGCGAATGGCGCCCAGGCGCGCCAGCACGCGCACGACGTTGCCGTCGAGAACGGCGTGCGGCTCACCGTAAGCAATGCTGAGCACAGCCGCAGCCGTGTAATGGCCGATCCCAGGCAGGGCCAATGCCTCCTCGATGCGTCTGGGGAATTCGCCGCCATGCCGGTCCACGATTTCTTTTGCGGCGCGATGCAGGTTGCGCGCGCGGCTGTAATAGCCGAGGCCCGCCCACGAGCGCAGCACGGTGTCCAGCCGCGCCCGCGCGAGCGCGTCGAGCGTTGGGAAGCGTGCCAGGAATCGCTGGTAATAGGGAAGCACTGCCGCGACGCGCGTCTGCTGCAGCATGATTTCGGAGATCCACACGCGGTAAGCATCGCGCGTCCTGCGCCAGTCCAGGTCGCGTTTGGCTTCGGCGAACCAGCCGAGCAGTTGCGTTTGAAACGCCGGCAGCTCGGCGGGAAGAATGATCTCATCTTTAGGTGGCGCGAGAGAGCGTGAAATGGCAGGCGCGGGCATCGCGCCATTTTCGCACGCCGCGCAAGCCCCGGCGCGCCATCGAGCTAGACATTGTCATTCTGAGTCCGCCCTGGGCGGAGGAAGAATCTCTCTTCATATGTGACAGAGAGATCTTCGTTCTACAAATCGGAATTCAGAATGAGAGAGTTGGGCGGCGCTACATGCTCACTGCTACTCGAGGAACGCAATATACGAGGTGCTCCACAGGCTGGTGGGAATCGAGCCGCGCGGCTGGGCCGTGAGGATAATCTTGAAGGTCTGCGGCAGGTCTACAAGTTCGCTCAGCACGGAGCGATCGGAATCGGCCGGCTCGGCCGAGGCCAGATGGCCCAGAATCGCGTAGATATTCTCCCCGGCAGGCGCCATGGGCGCCTCGAATGCGCCGCAGCGAAAAGCCAGCACGGAATTGATCTCATAAAAGTGCCACGCCAGGCTGGCGCAGAGCGCCACGCCGCGCTCGAAAATGGCCTCGCGGGATTCGCCCGGCTTGCCGCCGGCTGGAATCGCCTCATCGAGCACCAGCAGAACGCGGCGCTCGTCTTCGCGCGCGAATTCGCGCACCTGCAGCGAGCCGGTCCTGGCCGAAGCCTTCCAATCCACGTGGCGCGCGCTGTCGGAAGTCTGGTAATCGCGAATGGAGTAGAGATCATGGCCCCGCCCGCGCATGAAACTTTCGAGTTCGCCCGTCACCAGCGGCAGGATTTCGTAAAACTCTTCGCTTGGAGCTACTGAAGGGTAAACAACGGCCTGCATCCGCGATTCGACCTGGCGCGTTTTCTCCAGGAAACCGAAGGGGAATCTGGTTTGCAGTCCGATGCTATCCTGGCGGTAAATGCCGCGGTGCGGGAAAGCGAGTTCGACGGCTTGTTGCAGTTTCTGCTGCGCCGGCAAGTGGGGAAAATAAACCGGCCTGGTGAGAATTTCGCCTGCGCGGTGCGTTCCAGGTTTGGACTTCGTATCGGCGCTCGGCCCACGCGACCTGTCCCCGCGCGCGGCGCTCGAGGCGCTGCCGCCCGTCAGGCGCGAGCGCGACGGCCTCGCGCCCACCAGGCGCAGTGAAAACGAAGGCAGCATCTTTTTGTGGTTCTCCAGTTCGGCCAGCGCCAGCACCGGCTGGTTCGCGAAAATATGTTCGGGCAGATCGAGTCGAAGCTCGACCCCGCTCAGCACCACCTGCGAAATAATCCCGGAGATCAGGATTCCGGCGAGCAAACAGGCCAGCGTCATGAAGAGCAGGTTATTTCCGGTGTTGAGTGCGGCCAGCGCGATGACAAAAATTCCCGCCAGATAGACGATGCCCTCTCGCGTCACGCGGTAATCCATGCGATAGGCGAGCCATCGCAGCGGCGTGCGGCGGGCCAGTGCCGGAACCACCGTGAAGGCCACCCAGCCCGAGACCACCAGCGCGCTCAACGCGGAGAAAGCCGCAGCCCAGGTCCTGCCGTCTTCCGCGGCCACGCTGGAGTACAGCGCCAGCAGCAGCGCCGCGCCCAGCGCGAGGACGGAGATGGCGAAGGAGCGCCAGCCGGCCCAGTCGATCTTGCGGTCCGGCTTCGAGGCGAGGGAGACGAGCTGGGCGCGTCGGGCAAACGAGCGCAGGCTGCGGGATATGGCAGCAGCGCTATTCACGCGGTTGCCCGCTCTCCGGGAATCTAGCGCCGGCCTTCAGGCCGGCATGGTTTGGCGATGGCATCGGTGTGGCCTTCTACAGCGGAACGGGAGTGGAATCGATGATCTCGGCGAGGATGGTTTCCGCCTGCCCGGTTTTCTTCTGCGTCGTGGCGTAGCGCGCGTTCACCACCACGCGGTGCGCGAAGACGGGCAGCACCAGTTGCTTGAAGTCGTCGGGCAGGCAGAAGTCGCGCCCCTCGATGAACGCGCGGGCCTGGGCCGCGCGTTGCAGCATCAGCGAACCGCGCGGACTCACGCCGAGTATCAGCCGCTCATTTTGCCGCGTCTTTTCGATGATCTCCAGGGCATAGTCGAGCAGGCTATCGTCCACGCGCACGCCTTGGGCGGCCTGCTGCATGGCCAGGACGTCGCCTGCTTCCATCACCGGCCGCACGCTCGCGCCGCTATTCGCATCGACATGGCTGCGCAAAATTTCTTTCTCCGTTTCGCGCGAGGGATAACCCATGCGGATGCGGATCAGGAAGCGGTCCATTTGCGATTCGGGCAGCGGATAGGTGCCGTGATGCTCGATGGGATTTTGCGTGGCCAGCACCATGAAGGGCTGCGGCAGCGCGTGCGTGTGCGCGTCCACGGTGACCTGCGCTTCGTTCATGGCTTCGAGCAGGGCCGACTGCGTCTTCGGCGTGGTGCGGTTGATCTCGTCGGCCAGAACGACATTGGCAAAAATCGGGCCGGGCTTGAATTCAAACTGCTGTTCGGCCTGATTGAAGACGCTGATGCCCACCACGTCGCTCGGCAGCATGTCCGAGGTGAACTGGATGCGCTGGAACGAGCAGTGGAAGGAATGCGCTAGGGCCTGCGCCAGGGTCGTCTTGCCCACGCCGGGCACGTCTTCGATCAGCAGATGGCCTCGCGCCAGCAAGGCCACCAGCGCCAGCTCGATGGCTTCGTCCTTGCCGCGAATGACGCGCGCGACGGCGCCTTGCAATTGCGCAACCAGCGAAGAAGTGGCCGCAGTGGTCATGGCGATGTTCGGCGCGTTCATTGACGCTTCCTGAAGCATCTGCTACAAACGAGGAACGCGGGCGATTAGCTCAGTGGTTAGAGCGCTCCCCTCACACGGGAGAGGTCCAAGGTTCAAGTCCTTGATCGCCCACCAATCGGACTTCCCGCGTCGTCCGGATTCTCCATTCTGCCATCGTTTGCGCGCCGCATGGAAGCAATCCTCGCCCCTCTGTGCTTAACCTTTGCCTCGCAAAACCCAAGGCCGCGCGCGAGCCGGGTGCGGCGTGATCGTCAGGTACAATGCATCAAATGATGCGCGGTGGCCTCGCACGAAAGTCGGCGAATACAAGCGCAGCGCCGCCGGATATAATGGCGCTCGTGTCCGCAGATCAAAACTTGCCCGTGAATCAAGAAGAGCGAAAGCGGGGGCGGCGATGACGACTGTGGTGCGATTTCTGCAATTTTTTACGCTGGGCACCTGGATTGGCGCCGCGCTCTACTTCGGCGCGATTGTGGCGCCCGCGGCATTCTCCGTGCTCACCGCGGACCAGGCCGGAGCGTTGGTGGGCTTGACGCTGGGCCGCTTGCACCTCATGGGGCTCGTGGCCGGCGTGATCTATCTTCTGGTGACGGCGATCTGGGCGCGTTCGGCGGCGGCGCTGCTGCGTCCGGCGCCGCTGCTGGTGCTGGTCATGGTGGTGCTGACGTTCATCTCGCAGTTCTGGGTGAGCGGAACGATGGACGCGCTGCGTGCGCAGATGGGTTCCGTGTCCGCGACGCTCGCGCCAAACCAACTGCGCGTCTCCTTCGACCGTCTGCATCGCATTTCCGTGAACCTGGAGCTGGCCGTGCTCATCGCCGGGCTGCTGGCGCTCTTCTTTACCAGTCGCGTTCCACGATCCACGCCGTGATGCGGGCTCATGATTAAGTTCGCGCCGCGAACGAACATGCCGGGCTGAAGCCCGGCGCTACGGAGCGGCCCTCGCGCGCTTCTGCTAGAATCGCATTTAGACTATAGCTCCACATGATTACGCTTTTCGGAAATAACGAACCGCCGCCGTCGCTTCTCGAGCGCCTGAAAAAATCGGTGGGCAAGACGCGCTCGGAAATTGCCGCGCGCGTGGAAGGAATTTTCGCGGGGGACCGGCGGCTCGATGCGGAGCAGCTTCGGCACCTGGAAAACGCGCTGCTGGCCGCGGACCTGGGCGTGCGCACGACCAAAGAGATGCTGGAGGCGGTTCGCCAGGCGGCGGACCGTGAACCTCTCGGCGACGCCGCCCAATTGCGCGACGCGCTGAAAAAACAATTGCTGGGAATCCTGAGCGCGGTTCCCGCGAACGCGAAGTCGAATGGCGCTGCCGCGGATGTGCGCCCGCGGGTGATTTTCGTGGTCGGCGTGAACGGCACCGGCAAAACCACCACCATCGGCAAACTGGCCCATCGCCTGCACGAAGAAGGCTCCACGGTCATGCTTTGCGCCGCAGACACCTTCCGCGCCGCCGCCATCGAACAACTCGCCGTGTGGGCCGGTCGCACCGGTTCGGAGCTGATCAAGCAAAAGCCGGGCGCTGATCCCGCGGCCGTGGTCTACGACGGGCTCGCGGCGGCTCGCGCGCGCGGCGTGGACGTGGTTATCGTGGACACCGCCGGCCGCCTGCACACCAAATCCAACTTGATGCAGGAGCTCGAAAAAATGAAGCGCACCGCGGCCAAGCTCGTTGCCGGCGCGCCTCACGACGTCCTGCTCGTGCTCGACGCCACCACGGGACAGAACGGCCTGTCGCAGGCGCGCGAGTTCACCGCCACCGCCGGGGTCACCGGCATCGTGCTCACCAAACTCGACGGCACCGCCCGCGGCGGCATCGTCATTCCCATCGTGCGCGAATTGGGCCTGCCGGTCAGCTTCGTGGGCACCGGCGAGACGGCCGACGACCTTGTGCCGTTCGATGCGCAAACGTTTGTGAATTCTCTCTTCGATTAATCAGCGATGCCGCGCGAAGCGCCCGAGATGAAAGCGACCTCCGGCAGCATCGCGGACGCGCACACGCGCGACCGCACCCTTGACCAAAACAATGACCAAGCCCACGACCACGAATATATGGCGCGAGCCTTGGAGCTCGCCGCCAAGGGACGCGGCTTGGCCAGCCCCAATCCCATGGTCGGCGCAGTGCTCGTGCGCGATGGCCGCGTGATCGCCGAAGCCTTCCACACCTACGACGGCCTGCGCCACGCCGAGATCATCGCCCTCGAAGCTGCCAGAGAGAACGCCCGCGGCGCAACCCTGTACATCAATCTCGAACCGTGCTGCCACACGGGCCGCACCGGACCTTGCACGCGCGCGCTGATTTCCGCCGGAATCGCGCGCGTGGTCGCGGCGATGCGCGATCCCAATCCTCGGGTAGCGGGGCGCGGATTCGAGGAACTGCGCGCGGCGGGAATTCGCATCGATTGCAGTTGCACTTCGGGCGCATGCGCCGAAGCGCGACGCCTCAACGAGGCGTTCGCCTGGTGGATTCGCAAGCGGCGCCCCTTGGTTACGCTGAAGACCGCGCTGACGCTCGATGGCAGCCTCGTCCTGCCGCGCTCTCCCAATGGAAATGAGGCGCGGTGGATCACCTCGGAGATTTCACGTGCCGAAGTTCACCGCATGCGCCATGCCTCGGACGCGATCATAACCGGCATCGGCACGATTCTCGCCGACGATCCGCTGCTCACCGACCGCAGCGGCCTGCCGCGCCGGCGGCCGCTCGTGCGCGTGGTGCTCGATTCGCGGCTGCGGCTCAGCCCGAAGGCGCAAGTGGTGCGCTCGGGGCACGGCGATGTGCTGGTGTTCACCTGCGCCGGCACGTCGAGCGCTCGCGCCAAAAGGCTGAGCGCACATGGCGTGGAGATTGTTCATGTACGCGCGCGCCGCGGCCGGCCCGACCTGCATGCCGTGCTTGAAGAGCTGGGCCGCCGCGATATCCTGAGCGTGATGCTCGAGGCCGGCCCGCTCCTCAACCAGGCGGCGCTCGAAGCCGACCTGGTGGAGAAAGTTCGCCTGTTCTACGCGCCCACGCTCGTCGGACTCGGCAGTTCCCTGCCGGGCCTGCCGGCGCGCAAACGCGCCCGCGCTCCTCGCGTGCACGAGCTCTCAGGCGTTCGCACCGAGCACTTTGGCCCCGATTTCGCCGTCGAAGGATACCTGCGCGATGTTTACCGGGATCATTGAGCACGTCGGGCGCGTAGAAGCGTTCGATAAGAACGCGTTTAAACAAGTTGCGCTCGATCAGAGCGCGGCAAAAGAAGGCGCACTAGAAAGCGGCGCGCAGGGCACGCGCTTGCGCGTGCATGCCGGGCCGCTGGCTGCCTCGCTTGCCGTATCCGGCAGCATCGCCGTGAACGGCTGCTGCCTCACCATCGTCGAGATCAGCGGCGAGATCTTCGCTGCCGATCTCTCTTCGGAAACGCTGCGCCGCACTTCGTTCGCGGAGATCAAGGCCGGCACGCGCGTGAATCTCGAGCGCCCACTCACTGCGGGTAAGGAGTTCGGCGGCCATTTCGTGCAAGGCCACGTGGACGGCATCGGCCGCGTGGCCCAATGGGAAGAACGACGGGAAGCCGATGGCGCGAACTGGTGGCTCGGCGTGCGTCTGCCCCGAGAACTCGTGCGCTACGTGGCCATGAAGGGCTCGATCGCCATTGATGGCATCAGCCTGACCGTGGCAAATATCATGGACGATACCGTCGAAGTGGCGATCATTCCCTTCAGCTACGCGAATACAAACTTGCAGGCCCTGCGCGTGGGCGACGCCGTCAACCTCGAAGCCGATATTTTGGCAAAGTATCTGGAACGCTTGCTGGAAACGCGCCGCCCCGCCGCCGCGGCGTCTGCGCTCACCGTCGACCGGCTCGTTCAGGAAGGTTTTTGAGGAAGGCCATGCCGCACATCACCGGTGTGATCCACATCAGCGAGGAGAGATCCTTCGCTTCGCTATTAGCCAGCCTTGCGACCTGAGCTCACGCGTTCCGGCACGCGCGACCGGGCGCGTGCGCCGCGAGAATAGAGCCAAATTCCGAACAGCACCGCGAGCGCCGTCCCGCTCGCGAGCTTGACCTCGAACAGCAGTTTGTTCTCCGTCTCGCCCGGCGGAATGAACGACAGCACGATCCCCAGTAGCACAACCAAGAAACCCAGCCCGCCGGCGATCCATACGCCGGTTTTGCCGCCGGGGATCAGCACCGCGCCCGGCGTTTTTTCTCTCTCCGGCCGATAGGCCAGCTTGATCACCGCGGCATACATATAGAGAAAAGGGATGAAGTAGAGGATCACGGTTGCGTCCACGAGGATCTGATAGGCGCTGACGGTGGTCTCGCTGATCTGGCTCAGCAGCAGAATCGCGCCGGAAATAATCGCCTGCACCAGGATGGAAATGTGCGGCGTCTTCCAGCGCGGATGGACTCTGCCGAAGGCGGGAGGCAAATATCGGTCCACGCCCACCATGAACGGCACACGCGCAATTCCCGTCACCGTGCTGCCCACGCCGCCGGCATTCCCGACCGTGACCAGCAGCGCGGCGATGATGCCGATCGCGCCGACCTTTAGAACCGCCGACGCCGCGGTGATGGCCTGGAAGACGCCGCTCTTGGGGTCGACGGCGGTGTCGTTCAGCAGCGCCAGAACCGCAACCGTGCCGGCGATGTAAATCAGCGCGATGAGCACGCCGGAGCCGAAAATGGCGCGCGGCAAAGTCTTGCGCGGGTCGCGCACTTCGTCGCTCATGGTGCAGACCAGCTCCAAGCCCGTGAACGCAAACGCCAGCTGCGGCCAGAAGTTCACCGAATCCCAATTCCATCTCGGCCACATGCCGGCCCAGGTGAAGTGCGTTACCGAGCCGTGCGCGCGCCACATCGCGAATGCCACGGCCACCAGGATCAGCAGCGGAAGATAAGTGCCCAGGCCGCCCGCGTTCTGCAGCCATTTGCCGATGCGCAGGCCGATGATATTGAGATAGACGGCCACAAACAGGAGCACGAACGAGCCCGCCAGCAAAAATGTGCGATCCTGCGCCAGGCTTGCCGCGCCGATACCGCCCACGTAGGCGCTCATGGCCGTGCTGGCAAAACACAGGCCGGGCAGATAGAAGAGCGTGTAGACCCAATACGTCCAGCCGGCCACGAAGCCGTGAAATTCGCCGAAGGCGTCTCGCGACCAGGCGTAGAGTCCGCCCTCTTCCGGGAAGCGGCTGGAGAGTTCCACGATGACGAGTGCCGTGGGCACAAAGAAAAAAACAGCGGCGATAATCCACAAGCTGATCGAAGAGGCGCC
>QHYR01000161.1 GCA_003223315.1 Acidobacteriota bacterium
CCTTCTGGGGCTGGTGGCGGCGATGAGCGGGCCGGATGGAAACGAGACGGGCTTGAAGGGCATCGCCTTCTATCTGTTTGTCTATGCGTTCATGACCATCGGCGCTTTCGCCATCATCATTGTGCTGCGGAGGCAAGGACTGATCGGCGATGAACTCGACGACCTGAACGGCCTCTACCAGCGCAGCCCGGCATCGGCGGTGCTGCTGCTCATTTTTATGCTTTCGCTTGCGGGGATTCCGCCGCTGGCCGGTTTTGTGGGCAAGTATTACATCTTCCTCGCATTGATCGAGACGGGGCATTATTATCTGGCGCTGTTTGGCGCGCTCTATATTGTTCCCGCGCTTTATTATTATTTCCGCATCGTGGTGCACGCCTGGCTGCGCGAACCGGCAGGCGAAGGGCGCACCACGGTGACGCCGGGGCAATCGGTGGCGCTGGCGGTGATGTGTTTTGTCACGCTCTTTGCCGGCATCTATCCCGAGCCCTTTATTCGCTTGGCAACATATTCGTTAACCTTGCCGTCCGTACTCTTTGCCCGATAAGAGACCAGTTTCGCCGTCGCCTGACCAGCCGCCCAATCGGCCGGGGAGCTTTATGCGACAGCTGGCATTTGCGCTCGAGTTACCTTTTTTCCCAGTTGTTGGGGTGGTGCTCGGCGGCGCCTTGGGGTATTGGCTCGACGGCAAAATCGGGACGCGGCCCCTTTTTGCTCTGCTGCTAGGAGCTGGAGGCTTTGCCGCCGGAATTGCTGCAGTGATACGACGCGTTTCGAGGCAGGATCAGCAGTCATGACTGCGCTCTCTGACGCTTTTTACGAGGCCGTTGAAAGGCGGATTGAGCGTTTCACCCTGGGTATTAGTACGGCTGGCGCAGTCTTCGCCTGTGTTCGGTGGGGATGGCAAGCGGGAATTGGCCTGGCGGTCGGGGGAGTATTGTCATGGCTGAATTTCCGTTGGCTGGATCAAGGTGTTGGGCAACTGCTCCGGGCCGCCGCTGGAAAGACCGAATCGGGGTCCGGGCACGCCTCACGATGGATTTTCGTTCGCTTTTTCGCGCGTATCGCGTTGATGCTCGTTGTCCTCTATGTTATTTTGAAAACGCGCTGGCTACCAGGGAAAGCTGTGTTAGCGGGTTTTCTTTCATTGATTTGCGCAACCGCGCTCGAAGCTAGCTACGAGGTAGCGACAGGTTTTCGGGAGCCGCACTCACATCCTAAGCGCTGAAGAACAACTCTTTCTGGACGCATAAGACGGCATGGCAGAAGATATCTTAGGTATCACAAAACTGGTGAATGCGCTGCTCGGCAAGCCAGCACTTGCACTTTTGAGCGCGCTGCACATCCATTCGAGCAATCCCGAATATCCCATCCCGAATCATATCGCGATGGAGCTACTTGTTTTCGTGTTGGCGATTGTTTTCTTTTCGTGGCTGAAGGGGCGGCTTTCGGTAGAAAATCCAAGCGGCATACAGCAGTCCATGGAACTCTTACTTAGGAACCCGATCGGAGTGGGCGCTCAGGATCTGCTCGATGACCTGGTTGGGCATGGAGGAGAGAAATATTTGCCGATGCTCGGCAGCATTGGAATATTCGTGCTCCTTTGCAACCTTATCAGCGTGATACCGGGGTTTACGTCACCGACGGCAACCTCGTCAGTACCACTTGGTTGTGCAGCTACCGTCTTCCTCTACTACAATTTGGCTGGAATCAGGAAAAAGGGTCCTCTAGGGCACGCCAAGCATTTCCTCGGCCCTGTCTGGTGGCTTTCTTGGCTGATGCTTCCGATCGAGCTTGTGAGTAATGCCTCCCGCCTGCTTTCGCTCACTGTGCGTCTTTGGGTGAACATGTTGGTGAGCGAACTTCTTTACACTCTTTTCCTGGGATTGACTGTGGCGCTGTTTGTGTTTGTCGGAAAGCTCAACGCGTTTGGATACGCAACTGGAGTGGTGCCCCTATTGATTCCTCCGATTTTTATCTTGCTGCACATTTTCGTCGCCATTCTGCAGGCATTTGTGTTTACAATTCTGCCGGTCATGTACGTTTCTGCCGTTGTGGCTGACGAGCACTAATCTCGGCATGATCCGCCGTCTCGCGTGAGCCTGGCTGCACGAGGATGTCGGGAACCACCTCCGAACGGCTATTTTCATAATGAGGAGAACAGATGAGAAAGATCGGAACGATGCTGCTCGTGGGTCTGGGTTTTTGCCTTCTTACGCCCGCGGCCTTTGCTCAAGCTCCAGGTGCGACTTCGCCGACGAGCTTGATCGTGATTACTTCAGGAATTGCATACGCACTGGCCGTTTTCGGATGCGCATTTGCTCAGGGTAAGGCCACTGCGGCCGCATGCGAGGGACTAGCGCGCAATCCTGGCGCGGCCGCGGCAATTCGTCTGGCGCTTATTCTCGGGCTTGTATTTATCGAGTCACTCTCGCTCTACACCTTCGCAGTTCTTTACCTCAAACTTTAGCCCTTACGTCTCCGACTTTTCAGGCCCGCAGGACGCTGCCGCGTCCTGCGGGCTTTTTGTTTGGCAAAGACCAAAACAAACTGCGGAACTGCGTGGAACTGGGACCAACGGAGCTTGACATAGAGAGTGTGGCTGGCGTATTAGCTCGAAGAGTGGATGTTTAGGCCAGCAGCCATATTGGACCGGGTCGAGTCCAAGTCCGTTTCCAAATCCGTTATCCGAGGAGACATCTCGATGCGAGTTAAGCTTCCCGGCGTTTTGATGGCGATTTTTGCTCTGCTCGGCGCGGCGGTTCCCGCGCTTGCGCACCACGCATTCGGTGTGGAGTTCGACGCGAGTAAGTGCATGGATCTGAAGGGTACCCTCACCGGCATCGATTGGGAGAATCCGCACGCGTATGTGCACATGGACGTGAAGGAGGCCAACGGCAAGACGGCGTCGTGGAGCCTGGAAACGATCACCCCCAACGCTATGAAAAGGAATGGCACCACCAGGCAGGATTTCCTTACGAATATGGGTAAGCCAATCGAGGTGAGGGCCTGTCCGGGGAAGACCGGTGGTACGGAGTACAGAGGTGCGGCGGAATTCCTCAAGATGTCGGATGGTCTATTGCGTATCGTTGGGCAGAATGTCGAACGTTTGGCGCCCGAGCAGCTTCACTTCTGATTTTGAGAAACTGCAACGAGGCGCGCCCTGCGAAGCATGGTGCGTGCGTTTGCCGGCGAGCCAGAAAAAAGGGAGAAATTGGAGATGAGGGGAACGAAGCGACGCTTCCGCCATTGGATTCTTGGTGCTCTAGTCGCATCGGCGGCTTTGTGCATGGTTTTCGTGCCCGCTTTTGCCCAGACTTTGCCCACCACAGGAGGAAAGGTTCCTGGACCGATAGTCGGGGGCTTTGACCAGTTGCGTGAATTGCCGCCGGGCGGACCGGCGCCTCGCACGGCGGATGGGCATCCGGATCTGACGGGACGTTGGTATCCAAACGGTGCTGGAAGAATGCTGCAGGGTGCTTACCCGGTCGACCCCGTTGTTTTCAGGCAATTCGACCCCAAGGTGATGCCGGAGGAAGCGCCTTCCTTCAAGCCTGGTCTGCCCGCGAAATACACGAGGCGGTACGCCTATGGGATATGCGATCAGGCCGGTACTCCCAGCACGACGCTAGAGCAAATCAGCCAACACGCCCCCATGGAGTTGATTCAAACTCCGGGCAGGTTGGCAATGCTCTACGAATACCCCCTGGACGTTCGCATGATCTACACCAATGGGCGTTCGCATCCCAAAGATCCGGATCCCACGTTCAATGGAGACTCGGCTGCTCATTGGGAGGGAGATACCCTGGTCATCGACGTGATCGCTATTGATGAGAGGTTCAGGAATATCACCGGGGCAGGGGGGAGCGGATGGTTTCCGAGTGATCAGGAGCACGTGGTCGAACGCTTCAGCCGTCCCTCGAAGAACTACCTCATCTACCAAGTCACCATTGAGGACCCCGTAGTGCTGGCGAAGCCTTGGAAATCGGCGCCTCGTCGCTGGTCGCTGGCGCAGGGTCCCAACGATGAGTGGGGAGAAGTCTTCTGTACGCTGAACCAGGAGCCAGAGGAATACCAGAAGATCACCGAGCAGCAAGCAAAGCCGAAGGGCAAGTGAGACGCTGATGACCTGATCCGTCGGCCTCGCATATCGGCCGCTGGTACCACGCACGCCTTAGGTTTCATTCAAGAAACTGTAAGCCACAGCGCTTTCAGCGGCCGGGGAGGGAGAGGGCGGCCTGGGTGGCCAGCGCCATGACGCGGCCGGGAAACAGGCCGAGGTAGAACGTGCCGGCGGCGGCGATGGAGAGCACAAACGTTACGGCCCAGGGCATGCGCACGGGCGGCCAAGTCTGGTTCGGCTCGCGCATATACATCACCACGATCACGCGCAGATAATAAAACGCGGCGATGACCGTGTTGATGGCCAGCAGAATGGCTAGCCAGATCAGGCGCGACGCGAGCGCCGCATTAAAGATATAGAACTTGCCGAGGAAGCCCGCCGTCACCGGAAGCCCCAGCAACGAGAAAAGAAACAGCGCAAAACAGGCCGCGGCGACCGGTTGTCGCGCAGCCAGGCCGCGGAAATCGTCTATTTCCATGTGCCGTTCGGATTCGCCGCCGAGCTGGGAAACCAGGATGAAGGCGCCCAGCTTCATCAGCGCGTAAACGGCAAGATAATAGAGCACCGCGGCCACGCCGAGTTCCACTTGATCGGAAGCGGCCGCCGCCGCGAGCGCGACGAGAATATATCCGGCGTGCGAAATGGAGCTGTAGGCCAGCATCCTCTTCACGTTCGATTGCGCCAGCGCCGCCAGATTGCCCACGAACATTGTCAGCGCGGCGGAGATCCACAGTGCCCAGAACCAGAAGGTGCCGGCCGCCGCCACGCTGGCCAGAATGCGCAGCAGCAGCGCGAAAGCCGCGGCTTTCGGTCCTGAAGCCATCAGCGCGGTGACCGGAGCGGGCGCGCCTTCGTAGACGTCCGGGGTCCAAAGCTGAAAGGGAGCGGCGGCGATCTTGAAGGCCAGGCCGACCAGCATGAGCGCCAGTCCGAGATCGAGCAAACGCTCGGCCCCCGGGGCAGCCGGAAAAGTCATGCGCGCGAACTGCGTCGTTCCGGTGGCGCCATAAACCAGGGCGATGCCATAGAGGAAAAACGCGGTGGCAAAGGAACCGAGAAGAAAATATTTCAGCGCCGATTCGTTGGAACGCGGAACGTCGCGGCGATAGCTGGCCAGGATGTAGGTGGAAATGGAGCTGGTCTCCAGGCCGACGAACGCGGTCATCAGCTCGGCGGCACTGGCCATCACCCCCATGCCGGCCGTGGCGAAGAGAATCAGCGCATAGTATTCGCCGTGCTGGATGTGTTCGCGATCGAGATAATCGGCCGAGCCGATCACCACCAGAAACGCAACCGCCTCGACGACCACATGGACGAAGACGCTGAAGCCGTCAATGCGCAGCAGTCCGGAAAATGCGGTGCCGGGAAGCATGGCCGGATAGATCGTGGAGACGAGCGCCAGGCCGGTTCCCAGCGCCGCCAGCGTGACCAGCACGGTTCGGCGGGCGCGCGTGAGAAACGGTTCGACCAGCATCAGCAGAATTCCCGAAAAGCACAGAATGATCTCGGGCATCAGGCGCAGAACGTCTTCGCGCGGAGGAAACATCAGCGCACATCCGGAATCGCGCGTCGGGCTGAAGCCAGCGCCGCCCGGGCGTTATAGGCCTGGGGCCGTTGCATAAGCTCGAATACGTTGCGTGCAGAGGCTTCGGTGCGGCGCGTGAAGCCTACGGAGCCAATTCCCATCCAGAGAATAAGCGCGGCGAAGGCGGCGAGGACCAGGCGCTCCCGGCGATCGGCGTCCAGGAGCGCGCGATTTTTCTCCTGCGTTACATCGCCGAAAAAAACGCGCTGATAGGCCCACAGCAGATAAACGGCGGAAAGAATGATGCCGATGGCGGCCGAAGACGCCCAATTTACATGACGCGTAAACGTGCCCGCCAGAATCAGGAACTCCCCGACGAACCCGTTCAGCATGGGAAGGCCCGCCGAAGCCAGCGAGACAAACAGGAAAAAAGCGGCGATCACCGGCAAGGGAGTGGCCAATCCGCCGAAGTCGCGAATCAGGTGCGTGTGCCGGCGATCATAGAGCATGCCCACCAGCACGAAGAGCGCGCCGGTGGAAACGCCGTGATTCAGCATTTGATATAAAGCGCCCTGAACGGCGGTGGGATCGAAAGCAAACAGGCCGAGCACCACGAATCCAAGATGGCTGACCGAAGAGTAAGCGACCAGGCGCTTGAGATCGGTCTGGACCATGGCCACGAGGGCGCCGTAAATGATGCTGATGATGGCCAGAACGGCGATATAGGGAGCGAAACGGTGCGCCGCTTCGGGAAACAGCGGCAGGCAGAAACGCAACATGCCGTAAGTCCCCATCTTCAGCAGCACGCCTGCGAGGATCACGGAGCCGGCCGTAGGCGCTTCGGTATGCGCGTCGGGAAGCCAGGTGTGCAGCGGGAAGAGCGGCACTTTGATGGCAAAGGCCAGGAAAAAAGCGGCAAAGAGGAGAAGCTCGGTTCGCAGAGAGAGAACCACCTGGCCGCTCACGAGCATGGATTGTATCTGCGGCAAATCAAACGAGCCGCTGAGTTCGTAAAGCCAGATCATGGCTACCAGCATCAGAATCGAGCCGAGCATGGTGTATAGAATGAATTTGATCGCGGCATAGATGCGGCGCTCATGTCCCCAGATTCCAATCAGGAAGTACATGGGGATCAGCATGGCTTCCCAGAAAAGGAAGAAGAGAAAGAGATCCAGCGAGACAAAGACGCCGATCATGCCGGTTTCGAGCACCAGCAGACTCACGAAGAAGCCGCGCACGCGCTGCTCGATCGATTTCCAGGAAGCCAGCATGGCCACCGGCGTGAGGAAAGTGGTCAGCAGGACGAGAAACAAGCTGATGCCGTCCACGCCCAGGTGGTAGTGAATCGGCGGCGAGGGAATCCAGTTGTGAAATTCGCCGAACTGGAATTGCACCGAATCCGGGAGAAAGCCGCGAATCAACAGCAGAGAAAGCCCAAATTCGACCAGTGTTATCGCCAGGGCGGTGCGGCGAATCCACACATGATCATCCGCGCGCAGCATCAAGAGCGCCGCGGTGCCCGCCAGCGGCAGGAAAGTCAATACCGTGAGCAAATACGAGGGCTGCATCTAGTGCCGTTCCAACTTGCTGCCAATGTAGAATCTTCCATCCTGGTCGCTTAACAAGACGTAGGAATAGTTCATCGCAGCTCCAGCCAGCGGGTCAAAAGTTGGAACGGCACTAGCGCACCGCCCAGACGAGCAGCGTGGTGAGCACCACCGCGCCCAAAATCACCCACGCCGCATACGTCCGGGTGTTGCCGGAATTGAGGTGCCGGAGGCGGTCGCCAAATTCGCCGGCCTCTCGCGCGACACCATTCACCAGCCCGTCGATGCTTTCCTCATCCACGGCGCGCCACAGGAAATTCGTGGAAACCCACACGAGCGGCCGCACGATTACAAAGCCGTAGAGTTAGTCGATGAAATACTTTCCGGCCAGGAGCCGGTAAGGCGCACGCAAACTTTCGGCCAGCCGCCCGGGCATTTGCGGATTGCGTATGTACAGCCACCAGGCGAGCAGGAATCCCACGAACGCCGCCAGCACGGGCGGGCCAAACACCGTCGCAAGCAATTGGCCGCTCGCCGTGTAGGGTTCGGTTGAACTCGAGGTTTCGCCGCCCGCAAAAACCGGCTTCACAAAATTATCGAAGTAATTGAGTCCGCCGATAAGGTGCGGTGCTGCCCACCAGCCGCCCGCCAGCGCGAGCGCCGCCAGCACGGCGAGCGGCGCAAGCATGACCCGGGGCGATTCGTGGACGTGAGTCTTCTTCGGATCAAATCGCGGCGCACCATGAAAGGTCATAAAAAGAAGCCGAAACATGTAGAGCGCGGTAAGGCCGGTGGTGAATACCCCGAGCGCATAGATCGCGGAATTGGCATAGGGTCCGCTGCGAGCCGCCAGAAGGATTTCCTCCTTGCTGAAAAAACCGGAGAAGCCCGGCGTCCCTGAGATCGCCAGCGTGGCCACGAGCATGGTGCCGTAGGTCCAGGGCACGCTTTTGCGCAGTCCGCCCATGCGGCGCATATCCTGCTCGCCATCGATGGCATGGATCACGCTGCCCGCGCCGAGAAACAGCAAGGCCTTGAAAAAAGCGTGGGTCATCAGGTGAAAGATTCCGGCTCCGAAGGCGCCTACGCCGCACGCCAGAAACATGTAGCCCAATTGGCTGATGGTGGAATAGGCGAGCGTTCGTTTGATGTCGGTTTGTACCAGCGCGATGGTGGCGGCGAAAAGTGCGGTGGCGCAGCCAATCGCGGCGACGGTAAACATGGCCAACGGCGCTTGGATGAAGAGCACGTGCGAGCGCGCCACCATGTACACGCCCGCGGCCACCATGGTGGCGGCATGGATCAGCGCGCTGACGGGCGTGGGGCCTTCCATGGCGTCGGGCAGCCAGACGTAAAGCGGGAGCTGTGCCGATTTTCCGGTGGCCCCGGCGAGCAAGAGCAGGGTAATTGCTGTAAGCACTCCGTGGCCAGCCGTTTCCACGGGCATGGCGGCGGAATCGCGGAAGATGGACGCGAAATCGAGCGTGCCAAACTGGCGGAAGAGCAGAAACAATCCCAGCAGGAAACCGAAATCGCCGACGCGGTTTACCCAAAACGCCTTATTGCCCGCATCCGTAGCGGTTTTCCTCAAGAACCAGAATCCAATCAGCAGATAGCTGCACAGGCCCACGCCTTCCCATCCCACGAAGAGCACCAGGTAGTTCGCCGCCAGCACCAGCACCAGCATGAAAAACATGAACAGGTTGAGATAGGAGAAAAATCGGCGATAGCCGGTGTCGTCCTCCATGTAGCCGATGGAATAGAGATGGATGAGCCAGCCGACGCCGGTCACCACGAGCAGCATGATCAGCGTGAGCTGATCGACTTGCAGAGCGAAATCCGCGCGCAAGCGCCCAGCCTCGATCCAGGTGAAGTAAGACCGCAGCCAGGGAATCTGATTGGCGCTGAGGCTGGCGAACTCGCGACCCACTTCGAGGCTCGCCAGAAAAGAGAGGCCGGTACTCCCCAGAGCCACGGCATTGACGGCGCTGCGCGGCCAACGCGCGCCAAAAATGCCGTTGGCGGCCGCGCCCAGCAAGGGCAACAGTGGAATGATCCAGAGGTGCTCGAGTATCAGCATTCCGGCTCTACAGCTTCAGCAGATTGATGCGCTCCACGTTGAGCGATTGCCGGTTCCGCGCGATCACGATGACGATGGCCAGGCCCACGGCTGCTTCCGCGGCGGCCACCACGATTACAAAAAATACGAATACTTGCCCTTGCAATTGCCCCAGGGCCCGCCCAAACGCGATGAACGCGAGATTGACGGCGTTGAGCATCAATTCGATGGACATGAAAATGGTGATGATGTTGCGCTTGAAAACAAACCCGATCACGCCGAGGCCAAACAGGACGGCGCTGAGAGCAAGGTAGTAGGAAATGGGCACCAAGGTTTCTCTCCTCGCCTTCTGCCGATTCGAGCGAACGCTCAGGAAATTTTTTGCTGCCCGCCTTTTGCCGGCACGCCTTCACCTCGCTGGGCCAGCACCAGCGCGCCAAGAATGGCGATGAGGATCAAAATGGACGTCAATTCGAATGGAAACACGAAATCCTGGAATAAGAGCATGGATAATCCGCGAGTCACCTCCGCGGCCGGCGGCTGCGGCGTCATGGATAAAGTCGCGGCGCCAATCTGATAAGCCAGCTCGATCAGCAGGAAAATCGCCAGCGGCACGCCTGCATAACGCGCCATGCGGCTCATGTTGGTGCGCTCTTCGGCCCCGGCATTGAGCAGCATGATCACAAACACGAAGAGCACCATAATCGCGCCCGCATAAACGATGATTTGGACCGCGGCGATGAATTCCGATTCGAGAAGCAGGAAAAGTCCGGCCAGCGCAATCATCACGGTGATCAGAGAGATCGCGCTGTGAATGGGGTGGCGCTGCAGGATTACGTTCACGGCGCCGGCCACGGCGATGGCCGCGAGCACCAGGAAGATTGCCAGTTGAGGCGTCATTTGCGCATCACCACCGCAAGGCTGGTAAGCACGACATTCAGCAGCGCCACGGGAAACAGGAACTTCCATCCGAAACGCATCAATTGATCATAGCGAAAGCGTGGCAGCGTCCAGCGCACCCAAACATAGATGAAAAGCACCAGGAGCACCTTGGCCAGAAACCAGAAGGGCCCCTGAACAGAATCAATGACGCTCGGACGCGAAACCAGAAATGCCAGCGCGCAGAGAGCGATTCCCAGACCGGGCAATACGATACGGCCAAATGCGGTGAGATAACCAGCGCCGTTAATGATTAGGACCACTCCGGCAATAGCCAGGGCCGCAGCCGGAATATAGCGGGTCCAGGCCAGTCCCGGCGTCGGCGGAAAAGGCGAAAGCCAGCCGCCCAGGAAAAGGATCGAGGCTAGACACGCCACCGTTATCATGCTGGCATATTCGCCCAAAAAAAACATGGCGAATTTGAAGCTGGAATATTCGGTGTGATAGCCGGCCACGAGTTCTGATTCGGCTTCGGCCAGGTCAAAAGGCGCGCGGTTGGTTTCCGCCACGGCGGCGACAAAATAGCAGAAGAATCCCAGGATTTGGGGCAAGGTCGGGTTCAGCAGGTTCCATTTCGGCAAGAAGCCCCAGGTAAATCCATCCTGGCGCATGATGAGCTCGCTCAGGTTGAAAGTTCCCGCCAGGAGCAGGATGCCGACCACCGAGAGCGTCAGCGACAATTCGTAACTGATCATTTGCGCCGAACTGCGCAGCCCGCCCAGAAGCGAATACTTGTTGTTCGAGGACCAACCCGCCAGAGCCACGCCGTACACGCCGATGGAGGTGATCGCGAGAATGGCCAGGAGGCCGACGTTAATATTCGCCACAACCAGCGGCGTGGCCACGCCCAAAATGTGAATGGATGCGGGACCAAACGGAATCATGGCGATGGCGGAGATCGCCAGGGTCATGGTCAGCAGGGGAGCGGCGAAATAGAGGAAGCGGCCGGCGCCGGCCGGAGTCGTATCCTCTTT
>QHYR01000162.1 GCA_003223315.1 Acidobacteriota bacterium
CGGGAGACTGCGTGAGCCGCAGGTTGCGGCCGATCTGGTAGGATTGCGCCCCGCTCGCACTCCACTGCTGAAAAAAAATCCCCAGCGCGCAAAGGCTGGTCCACCAGCGATAAGACTGCAGATTCAGGCGCGCGCCCAAGGCGAAAAATTCCAGGAGAGCCAGAAGCGCAACCAAACCGCCCAGCGCCGCCACCAGCCCGGTGGGACCCCACCAAACCACAGCCACTACGGCCGGTATCAATACCGCCGCCGTCAAAACGCGCGCGGCCGTGCTCGAATTCGCCCCCGAATTAGAGCGTGTCCAGATCTGCTTGTTGGGGAAGTTCATTCCGGCTGCAGGGCTGGAACTTCCGCATGCTCCGCAGCCAAGCCGCCATAGCGCCGTTCGCGCTTCTGATAATCTGCCAGCGCGGCGTAGAGTTCCGCGCGCCGAAAATCGGGCCAAAGCGTCTCGGTGACGTAAATTTCCGCGTAGGCGATCTGCCACAGCAGGAAATTGCTGATGCGCAGCTCGCCGCTAGTGCGGATAAGCAGGTCGGGATCGGGCAGGCCGGCGGTATAAAGATTCTCGGCGATGGTCTCCTCGTCCACGCGAAAATTCGCCAAAGCGCCATTGCCGTTGGCGGCTTTTTTTCGGAAACGATCTAAAATCGCGTTGAAAGCGTCCACCAATTCCGCGCGGCCGCCATAATTGAGCGCCACCGTCAAAACCATCCCGGAGTTCTGCGCCGTCAGGGCCGCGCCTTTGGCCACATCCGCCTGAACCTCCTCGGGCAATTGCTCGGTGCGGCCGATGATCTGCAGGCGGATGTTGTTGCGATGAATTCCTGGCAGCTCCTTGCGCAGATATTGCCGCAAAAGGCGCATCAGGAAATCGATCTCGGCCTTGGGCCGCCGCCAGTTTTCCATGGAAAAGGCGTAGAGAGTGAGCGCCGGGATGTGCAAGCGCGCACAGGTTTCGATCACGATCCGCGCGGATTCCACTCCCGCGCGATGCCCGGCCACGCGGGGCAGATGCCGGCGCTGCGCCCAGCGCCCGTTGCCGTCCATGATGACGGCAATATGCCGCGGCAGCCGCTGCGCGTCGAGCCCTTCGACCAGGCGGGCCTCTTCGCGGCTGGCCGGTTCAAGTGACTTGGGTGGCTGCACGCCTTTTGTTCCGATGTATTCCGAGGAACCTCCGGCGGGGGACAGGCGCCGGTCCTTTACATCGCAAAGCTAACACAGTGCCCCACCCCGCGCAACCTCGCCACTTTCGCACGTTGTCATTCTGCAGACTCCGCGAAACACGGGGCGCGCGCCCTGTGCTGTCATCCCGAGGGAGTCCGCGATTCTTAAGCCGCCTCCCCGCTAACGATCTTCGATGATCGCAAAGCGCGGACGACCGAGGGATCTGCTTTTACACATCGACGCCCCGCCAGAAATCTAGAGTCCCCCCGTCGCTGCGGAAGGATGAAAGAGCGCGAAATAAATGAGCACCAAGGTCAACGCAATCATGGCCACGCTGGTGACCCAGGCGACCACGTTGAACGTGCCGCTATTCACGTGTTCTCCCATCAACTCGCGCCGGTTGATGAGCAGGATCATGAAAATCAGCACGATGGGCAGCCAAATGCCGTTGGCTACCTGCGAGAGCACCAGGATGCGCCAGAGCGGCGCCCGCGGAATCAAAATCAATCCCCCGCCGACCACAATCAGAATCGTATAGAGCCAGTAAAAAATCGGCGCTTCCTTGAATTTGCGGTCGATGCCGGCCTCGAAGCCCAAGCCTTCGCAAATCACGTGCGCGGTTGAAAGCGGGAGGATGGATGCAGCGAATAGCGACGCGTTCAGCAGCCCGAAGGCAAAAAGCAGCGAGGCCCAGCGGCCCGCCAAAGGCACCAGGGCGCGCGCCGCGTCCGCGGCGTCCGCGATATTGCGATGGCCCGTCACGTACAGAGTGGCCGCGGTAGACACGATGATGAAGAAAACGATGACCATGCAGCTCACGCTGCCCGCAATCACGTCGGCGCGCGCCTTCCCGTATTGCCTGGGGCCGACGCGCTTCTCCACAAAGCTTGCCTGCATGTAAAAGAATTGCCACGGAGCAATCGTCGTGCCCACCAGTGCCGTGACCATCAGCAGATACCCGCTGTTGAACTGCAGTGATGGAATGACCGTATGCCGCGCCGCATCGAGCCAGTCGGGCTTCGCCAGAAAGGCAGAAAACGCGTATGCCAGATAAAATGAGCAGAGCGCCAAAAAAATCTTCTCCACCTGCCGGTAGGTGCCGCGTAAGACGAGCACCCACACGACCAGCGCAGCGATGGGTACAGCGATATAACGGCTGATCCCGAATATGCTCACCGCCGAAGCCACCCCGGCAAATTCCGCCACCACGTTCCCCAGGTCCACCAGAAAACCCGCGACCATCACGAAAAACGTCGGCCGGAAGCCAAACTCCTCGCGGATCAGGTCGGAAAGCCCTTTGCCCGTGACCACGGCCATGCGCGCGCACATCTCCTCGGTCACGTAGAGCGCAATGGTCATCGGTATGAGCGACCACAAAAGCGCATACCCGAATTGCGCCCCCGCCAGCGAATAGGTGGAGATGCCGCCGGCGTCGTTGTCCACATTCGACGTGATCAGGCCCGGACCCAACACGGCTCCCAGCAGCGCCAGGCGGCGCCACAAATGGCGGCTGCGGCGGCGCACATGGGTCGCGCGGCGCTGCAACTCCTCGGTGCGCGCGTTGAGGGAGGTCCAATTCATTTGCCGATCAGCATCCTTGGTGTAAGCGTCGCGTCAGCATCGTGCCCGCGTGGTCTTCACAACGACGCTCGCAGCCGCGTGATCACATCGTCCACGGTTATCGCTCCAATCGGCCGCCCGGAGACGTCCACCACGGCCAGGCTGCGAAGGTTGTATTTATCAAACAGCGCGAAGACTTCCTTCTCCCTCGCGTCGGCCGCGACGGAAACCAGCGGCTCCTGCTTGAGTTGCGCCAGAGCCTCATCTTCGGCCGCCAGCAACAGCCGCCCGACCGGAACCGCTCCCGAGAGCCTGGCGTTACCGTCGATCACGAAAATCGTGTCCAGCTGCTCAACCTTAACCTTCCGGTCGCGTATCCAATCCACCACTTCGGCGCGCGTCGCCGTTTCGCCCACGTAAACGAAATCGGTGGTCATCATTCCGCCCGCCGAGTTCTCATCGAAGCTCAGCAGCGCTTCCACCTCGCGGGCCTCTTCTCCAGGCAATTCCTCGAGCACGTCCTGGGAGACTTCCGGCGAGAGATCTCCCAGAACGTCGGCAGCCATGTCCGGCTCCATCTCCTCGATGATGTCCGCCGCTCTTTCCGGCGCCATTTTCTCCACGATCTGCGAAGTCAGCCGCGAATCCAGTTCGGCCAGCGCCTCGGCGGCAGACTCCTCGTCGAGCGAAGCGATGATCGCCTGCCGCTCGGCGGGAGAGAGTTCTTCCATAATGTCCGCCAGGTCCGCCGGGTGCATACTTTCGAGCTTGTCGTGGGTGATCCGCAGCTTCACCCGCCGCAGCGGGTCCGTCTCGATCAAATTCACAAACTCCCAGCGTATGGTTCGGGCTGGCAGTTTCTCCTGGATGCGCCGGATGAACACCGGCGAAGCCAAACCTTGCAGCAAGCGCCGCGCAGCCCCCGGCAGGCCTACATCCACGTCGGTGATGCGCAACTCAACGGTCCCATTGGTTCGATGCTCGGCCAGATCGACGTCATTCACGCGCACCACCTTGCGCCCGCGCGTATCAATGATCTGCTGATCCAGCAAATCCTTGCGCACCGCCAGCCAAGCCTCGTTGGAATGGAAATGCTCCAATTCTCGTTCCTCGACGTTGAGCTTGATCACCCCCGGAGCCACCGAGGAGATCTGGTTGTGCCGCGCGAGCAGCGGCAGGTACTTGCCCCGGCCCAGGAGGTAACGCGCCACTCGATTGGGTTGGTCCGCGGGCTCAATGAATAACTCCGATACCCGCCCGACGAAGTTGCCTTGGACGTCGTAAGCCTCTCCGCCGAGCACTTCCGTCGCGTGCAGCATCTTTCATCACCTCCCTTTCGCTTACGCCTTTGCGGCCGACCCACCTTCATGCGCGTTTGGCGGGTCCACGCCGAAACCTTCAGCACCCGCCAAAAACAAAAAGCCCGTGGCCGGGGTGAGAACCCGACCACGGGTCAGCCCAAAGGGGCCGCTTTTCCCTAGTCGGCTCTCGTGCTCCTACCCCAAGGTCGACTGCTTGCCATGCGAGAGGCCCCTATCGCTTTACCGCCGACCCGCAAAACCTCCGCCGCAGGTCCGGCGCGACGCCTTGGCAAGGGCTCCTGGTCCAACGAATAGCTCATTGCAAACAGATTTTCCTCAATTGATCTAGTAAATGCACTCGCATGCTTTGTCAAGAAAAGAGTGCCGAAATTACGAAATTTTCATCGGATTTGCTTCGCAAGCCGCCAATCGGCGGCTGAATCTCCTTTCGAGCGCCGAAAAAGCATATCCGGGAGCCCCGAAGCCGGGGTTGGTTCATTGTGCGATGTCGGCCGCGCCAGGGCTTAACCTCAATCTCCGTCTTTGCTCTTTTGGGAGTACGGCGGCCGGATTTCCTCAGACCCGTTTTGCTCGCGGAGCGCATCGTCGGCTAGTATAGTCCGCCTCGTGGACCCCGCATGATGGAAGCCTCCACGCCGCTGATGCGGCAGTATCAAGCGATCAAGAAGCGCTATCCCCACGCGCTGCTCTTGTTTCGTCTGGGCGATTTCTACGAGCTCTTCTACGAAGACGCCCTGGTCGCCTCAAAGGAGTTGCAGATTACCCTCACCTCGCGCAACCGCGAACGAGGCGAACCCATTCCCATGTGCGGCGTCCCCTTTCACGCGGCGGAAACTTACATTGCCCGGCTGCTGCGCGCCGGTTACAAAATCGCCATTTGCGACCAGATGGAGCAGCCCGGCCCCGGCAAGCACTTGGTCCGGCGGGAAGTCGTTCGCGTCATCACCCCAGGAACAGCCACCGACCTGAATGTCCTGGAGCCGAAGGAAAACAGCTTTCTTGCCGCAGTCGCCCGCGGCCATGCCGGCGCACCCATCGGCTTGGCCTATCTGGACCTTTCCACAGGAGAGTTTCGGGCCACCGAGTTTGCCGCTCCTGATGCGGAGCAGAAGCTGCGCGACGAATTGGAGTTGCTCGGCCCCCGCGAACTCCTCTTGCCGCGCCAGCCGGGCCTTTTCGCTCCGCCTAATCCTTTGCGGCCCGAAGGCTCGGCGAATTCCGCGCAGGAAAGCGCCGAAACCCGCCTGGAAGAATGGATCTTCCGTCCCGGTTATGGCCAGCGCCTGCTCACCGAACAATTCGGTGTGGCCGGCCTCGAAGGCTTCGGCTTGGCCGCGCATCCCCAGGCCATTTGCGCCGCCGGAGCGCTCGTACACTACCTTCGCGAAACTTCGGCCAAGCCCGGCGCCGATTCCAGCGCGGGCTTGGTTCATCTGGACACGATCCGCTATTACCAGCAGCAGGATTCCCTGGTGCTGGACCCGGTCACCGTGCGCAATCTCGAGCTGCTCTCTCCCCTCAATGGCGACGAGGCTCCGCGCGACTCGCAGTCCGCATCCTTATTCGGCGCCACCGATCAGACGGTCACCGTCATGGGCGCGCGCTTGCTCCGCGCCTGGATTCTGCGCCCGGAGCTTTCCCGCCCCGAGATCGCAGCCCGGCTCGACGCCGTCGCCGAATTCAAATCGCAAACCATGCTGCGCGAGGAGATTCGCCAGAACTTGCGCGGCGTGCAGGACCTCGAACGGCTGGCCGGCCGCGCCACGCTCGGCTTGGCCAGCCCGCGCGATCTCGTAGCGCTGCGCCAATCGATAGCGCGCATTCCCCTGCTCCGCCGCTACCTCGCGAATGGCACCGCCGCGCGCCTCGCCGCCCTGCACAGCGAAATGGATGAACTCGCCGACGTCCAGCAGCGCCTCGAACAAGCCATTGCCGAGGATCCTCCCGCGCTCGCGTCCGATCCGGGCGTAATACGCCGGGGATTTGACGCCGAGCTCGACGGCCTGCGTGACCTCAGCCAGAGCAGCCGCCAGGTGATCGCGGCGATGGAAGAGCGCGAGCGCAAGCGCACCGCAATCGGCTCGCTGAAAATTCGCTATAACCAGGTCTTCGGGTTCTATATCGAAATTTCCAAGCCCAACCTGCACCTGGTTCCCGCGGACTTCGAGCGAAAGCAGACGCTCGTGAATGCGGAGCGCTTCACCACGCCCGAGCTCAAGGAATACGAAGGCAAAGTCCTCGCCGCCGACGAGCGCATCGGCGAGATCGAACGGCGGCT
>QHYR01000163.1 GCA_003223315.1 Acidobacteriota bacterium
GATCGGAGCGGTAATTGCCTACCGCGGTCCTTTGGGCTTGAACTTCAGCTACATCGAGAATCGCTGCGATCTACTGCTGCATCCGACGCTTCCCGATTCTGACGTTCAAGGCGTCGTGGCTTGCCTCCTCAAAGCAGCTTCCAGCGCCTATCAGGGTTTTGAACTGAGCGCCATCCCGGTCATCACCGATCAGATCGCGGCCACGGCCTTGACGGAATTGGGGGCGGAGTTCCTTCGCCATTATTGCCAAGGCATATGGCTCAAAGGCGGACAGCTCCGCTTCTATCGCCATGTAGATGGATTCTACGCCAGATTACTGGCTCGATCCGAGAGACACACCACACAAATGACGTTCGTGAGCTAAGGAACCAATGGTCAAGGCCGCAGCGATTGATTACATCATGGACGACCCGCGTGAGGCCGCGCGGCTCGAGGCAAAGGTCGATCCTGACGCTTGGGTTCAAAGGTACATGGCTCATCACATCAGGCCGGGCATGGAAGTGCTTTCCGTTGGCTGCGGGCCGGGAGTCATTTTGGGAGCCATCTGCGCGTTGCATCCATCGGTACGGGGAACAGGCATCGATATCAGTCCAGATCGCGTTACGGAAGCGATTCGCAGAAATCGTGACAATCCGCGAACGCGGTTCGTATGCGGCGATGCACAGGCAATGCAGTTCCCGCCGGGGAGTTTCGACCTCGTCTATTCCCGCATGTTGCTCCAATACCTCCAGAAGAAAGAGTGCGCGGTTACTGAATTGGTCAGAGTGTGCAGGCCGGGCGGAACTGTTCTGCTGCAGGACCTGGATGGGCAGCTTCTGTGGCATTACCCGGAAGATCCGGCACTGCAGCACACCGTAGAAAAAGTCGTAACAGCCCTCGGCACTTCCGGTTTTGACCCTTTCGTCGGGCGAAAGCTTTTTTGGCTGGCGCGCCAAGCAGGCCTCGAAAATCTCAACGTTCAGGTTGACTCTTACCACCTGATTGCCGGGGAGGTAGCCCCGGATGTTCGGAAGCAATGGGAATTAAAGCTTGAGATCGCGAGGCCTCAGACGGCCCGAATCTTGGGCAGCGATAGTGAAGCCAAGGAGCATTCAAGCCGATTTTTGGAATATCTGAGCCGGCCGGACACGCTCACATATTCCACCGTGTTTACAGTGACGGGGGAAAAGCCGTTCTGAGCTGCCGGCTGTCTTGTTTTCGCAAACGTTGTTGTCAAAGGCTTCGTTCGAAAGACGCCAGGGAAGCAAAACCGAAATGCGGCGAATGAGTCAGGTAGGCAAGGAATTGAACAGGTCAAACACGCTGTTCCTGAAAAGTTGGTTCGGGGATTACACGCCAGCCTCGCTGGCTATCTCCTAGAGGGGGATTCGGATATGTCGTCGATACGCAAGAACAACACCAGCTTGATGGCCTCTGCGGGCCGGATCTTCTTGCTCGGTATGCTTACCGTCTGCCCGCCGGGCAATGTGTCGGCGTCAGGACCATCAGGCCCCGACAACCCGCAGAACGTTCCCGACGTCACCAGCATGAGCCTGGAAGACTTGATGAATCTCCAGGTCACGTCGGTGTCCAAGAGAACGCAGAAAGTGGGCGACGCGGCGGCAGCGGTCTTCGTGATAACACAAGAAGATATCCGCCGCTCCGGGGCGGCCAGCATCCCGGATGCTTTGCGGATGGTTCCGGGCTTGGAAGTGGCGCGCATCGACGAGAACAAATGGGCCATCGGCGCGCGAGGGTTCAACGGGCGATTCGACAACAAACTGCTCGTTCTGATTGACGGCCGAAGTGTCTACACCCCTCTTTTCTCGGGTGTGTACTGGAACGTGCAAGACGTCGTGCTCGAGGATGTGGACCGCATCGAAGTCATCCGCGGTCCCGGGGCCACCTTGTGGGGCGCGAATGCCGTCGACGGCGTGATCAACATTATCACCAAGTCCGCGAAGGCTACCCAGGGCGGACTTGTAACAGCAGAAGCCGGATCGGAAGAACGGACGGCTGAAAGCGTACGCTACGGCGGCAAGATCGGCGATAACACTTACTACCGCGTTTACGGCAAGTACTTCGATTGGTATCCCTCGATCGATGCCACAGGTGCGACTGCTTCCGACGGCTGGCATGCGTTGCGCAGCGGTTTCCGTGTTGATTCCAATGCTACGACGGCGAATTCGTTTACCGTACAGGGGGACATCTATCATGACAATTTCGGTGAGACTTTAACCGTCCCCTCATTAACGTCGCCCACGTTTTCGAGCACCTATCCCAATAATGGCTACAACACCGGTGGCGATCTGCTGGGCCGCTGGAATCACACCTTTTCGCGATCTTCAACCTCACTGCAGATGTACTACGACCGGACCAATATCGCAGACCCCACGGTCTTCGGGGATCACGAGTCGGTATACGACATTGATTTCCAGCACGATATCCATCTTGGGGAATCTCAGGAATTGGTTTGGGGCTTGGGCTACCGCTCGATTCAGGATAGCAACGGCTCCAGCTTTACCGTCGCCCTTCTTCCCAACCACAGCAGCCTGAATCAATACAGCGCATTCGTGCAGGACGAAGTGAGCCTGCTAAACAATCGCATGCACATTACCGTTGGTTCTAAATTCGAGCATAACCCGTTCACGGGCTTCGAATTTGAACCGAACGTGAGAGTTCTGGGAACTCTCACCAAACAGCAATCAGTGTGGGCCGCCGTCTCGAGAGCCGTCCGCACGCCTGCTCTCACCGAGGAGGGGCTCCAGCTGAATGCGGCGATTATTCCGCCAGGGACCGCTCCGTTGAATAGCCCCTTGCCGGTCGTCGAGGCGATTTTCGGCAGTCCTCTATTTCAATCAGAAGATCTCCTCGCTTATGAAGTCGGCTACCGGGTTCAAGCGACTAGCTCCTTCTCGCTTGACCTCGCGGCCTTTTATAACAACTACACGAATTTGCGATCAGCGGAGCCGGGCGCGCCCATCCTCGGAGGCGGCCCGATACCGAGCTATGTCATTCTGCCCTTCGTCGCGAGCAACAAGATGGGCGGAGGAACCTATGGTATCGAACCGTTCGCCGAATGGAAAATTCTGCCCCGATGGAAAATTCTCGGTTCTTACAGCTTTCTGCGAATGAACATCCGGAAGAACGCAGACAGCCTGGATCCGACTCCGGACATTCCAAATGGCGCGAGTCCGCGCAATCAGTTCTATTTCCGGTCCTCTTTGGACCTGCCGAAGCATCTGGAGCAGGACCTGATTGTCCGTTATGTGGATCAACTTCCGAGCCTGAATATACCTAGCTATTACTCGCTGGATCTCCATGTCGGCTGGAAGCCGCTGCCGCAGCTACAACTCTCCTTTGGCGGGACGGATTTGCTAAACAAACAGCACTTAGAATTCATCCCAGAGTTTATCAATACGCTGCCCACCGAAGTTCGCCGCACGTTTTATGGCGGCATTTCTTGGACTTTTTAGTCGGAGCCAGGTGATCTCGCGTGATGCCAATTTTTGTGCCGCGCGATAAGGCCATAATGAGACTGCTGCGACCAATCATCGCGATGGGAATCTGCTTGAGCATGGCTCTGGGAGCCAGCGCTCAGGCGCTCGATTCCTCTGATTCCTCGGAATACCTCATTAAGGCCGGCTTTATTTACAATTTCGCGAAATTAGTGGGATGGCCGCAAGGCGCTTTCGCCCAACCTGATTCCCCCATCGTCATCGGCATCTTAGGAACCGATCCTTTCGGCGGAATAATCGACCGCGTTCTGGCAGACAAGCAGATCGATGCGCGACACTTCGTGATCAAGCGGCTCAAATGGGGGATGGACCTCAAGGGTTGCGATATCTTGTTCATCGGTTCGTCGGAAGCCGTGCATCTGGAGGAGGTTCTTCACGCTCTTAAGGGCCTGCCCGTTCTTACCATCGGGGAAACGCCAGGATTTGCCCGGCGCGGCTGCATCATCAACCTGATCGTCGAAGATAACAAAGTTCGCTTTGAGGTCAATCTGGATGCAGCCAAACAAGCGGACCTGAATATCAGCTCCCGCTTACTGGCGCTGGCGAGGATCATCCCGCAATCCGCGGCTGATGTAAGGTAGCCCCAATGAACCTGCAGAACCTATCCATCAAGGGCAAGCTGATGCTCATCACGATGTTGACGAGCAGCGCAGCCCTGGTCCTTTCGTCCGCAAGTTTTCTCATCTACGACCTCATCTCCTTCCGCCATTTGCTCACACTGGACCTGATGACCCAGGCGCAGATCATTGGATATAACAGCGCCGCTGCGATGGCCTTCCGGGACGAAGCCGCCGCAACCGCAACCTTGTCGGCCCTCACTGCAAAGGAAGACATTGTCGCGGCGGTCCTCTACAGCCCGGACGGAACGATCTTTGCGCACTATTTTCCGAATGGCGCCGGACATCCATCGACGTTGCCCGGCCGTTCGCAAGAGAATGGTTATCGGTTTGAAGGCGGCTATCTGGAAGTTTTTCGAGACGTCACACTGAATGGCGAACGTGTCGGAACATTATTTTTGCAGTCGGACCAGCGCCAGTGGAGCGTGCGGGCCAGACGTTACAGCGCCATTGTCGGCATTTTCGTGCTGATCTCGGGATTATTTGCCCTGCTCGTCTCGTCACAATTGCAAAGACTGATTTCCAGGCCCATTTTGCACCTGGAAAACGCCATGAGAATGGTTTCCACGAACAAGAATTATGAAGTGCGCGCCACAAGATTTTACAGCGATGAAATAGGCAGGCTCATCGATGGCTTCAATACCATGCTATCCGAGATTCAACACCGGGATACGGCGCTGCAGCGCGCCAATGATGAATTGAAAACAAGAACCGGTGAGCTGGAAGGTGAGATCACCCACCGTAAGCGCACACAGGAAGAACTGCTAAAGGCCAAGCACGCCGCCGAGGATGCCAGCCGGGCGAAGAGCGCATTCCTTGCCAATATGAGCCACGAGCTGCGCACCCCCCTCAACGCCATCATCGGGTACAGCGAAATGCTGGAGGAGGAAACGCGCGATTCAGGGAAGCTGGAGAATCAACAGGACCTGCGGAAGATTCAATCGGCCGGAAAGCACCTGTTGTCCTTGATCAATGACGTGCTCGATCTCTCCAAGATCGAGGCCGGGAAGATGGGATTGCATCTAGAGACATTCGACGTTTCGCTGATGGTGGAAGAGATGGTCACCACCCTGCAGCCTGCGATTGCAAAGAATACCAATAACGTTCGTGTTCGCTTACCCGACGACGTAAGCATGATGCGAGCTGATGCCACCAAAGTGCGGCAAATCCTATTCAACCTGATGAGCAACGCCTGCAAGTTCACCGATCACGGAACGATCTCCCTGGATGTAAGCCAAAGCGCCATGGAAGGACAGGAGTGGATTCGATTTCGCGTCAAAGATACGGGCATCGGTATCAGCGCCAAACAGCAGGGAAAACTTTTTCAGGAGTTCTCTCAAGCCGATGCAACGATCTCGCGCAAGTACGGAGGAACCGGCCTCGGGCTCGCCATCAGCCATCGATTCGTGCAGATGATGAAGGGCCGCATCGGCGTGGAGAGCCAACCAGGCCAGGGCTCTACGTTCACCGTATACCTGCCTGCCCAAGTCACCTTGGATACGGCTGAGGCCGCGCAGTCGGAAGGAGCCGGCGCGGCTGCGGCGGGATCGTCCCAGCACAAACCGGAACTCGATACGATTCTCGTGATTGATGATGATCCCGCTGTCCGCGATCTGATGTCGCGCTTCCTGACCAAGCTCGGTTTCCGCGCCGTCGCCGCCGCCAGTGCAGAGGAAGGCCTGCGGCTGGCCCGGGAAGTGAGTCCGTTGGTAATTACATTGGACGTAATCATGCCCGAATGCGACGGCTGGACCGTCCTCCGCAAACTCAAGAGTGACCCTCATCTGGCACAGATTCCCGTGATTATGGTCACCGTGGTCGATAACCAACCCATGGGCTTTGACTTGGGCGCCTCCAACTACTTGATCAAACCTGTTGATCGTGATCGCCTGGCGGTGCTGATCGAAAAGTATCGCCTGGCGCGCTCCTCCAGCGCGAGCGAGGCCAAGGTTTATTCTCGCCCAGCGGCAAGTAGGGAAGAGCGACGGCCAATCGAAGCCGAAGTCTCCAGGAGAACTTAATGATGCCGAAAATCCTGCTCATCGAAGATAACGAAATGAACCGGGACATGCTCTCCCGAAGACTGCAACGGAGAGGTTATCGCGTGATTACCGCCCAAGATGGCGAACAGGGCCACGTGCTGGCGCGTTCCGAAAGCCCCGACCTGATTCTGATGGATATCAGTCTTCCGGCAATGGATGGCTGGGAATTAACGCGCCGTCTGAAAGCCAGCGACAATACCCGCCATATTCCCATCATCGTGCTGACCGCCCACGCCTTGGTAACCGATCGGGCGAAAGCCTTTGAAGCCGGTTGTGATGATTACGATACCAAGCCCATCGAGTTTGAGCGCCTAAGCGAAAAAATTGAAAGCCTGCTTGCCGAGAAGAAACTGTCATGAAGTCGCGTCCCGGCCGCCTGCTGATCGTAGACGACAACGAAATGAATCGAGACATGCTGGCCCGGCGGCTGGCCCGTAAGGGCTATGTTATTGGGCTGGCAGAAAGCGCAAAGGAATTATTGCCGCGAGTCAAAGAGGATGGCATTGATCTGGTACTGCTGGATATCGAAATGCCGGAAGTTACCGGGCTGGACGCTCTGCAAGTCTTGCGCGAATCCTATTCTCCGATCGAATTGCCGATCATCATGGTTACGGCAAAAAATCAGAGCGACGATATCGTCAAAGCCTTGGAAATGGGCGCCAACGATTACCTGACAAAGCCAGTCGATTTCCCTGTGGCCTTGGCGCGAATCGGCACGCAGTTGTCCCACAAACAAGCACAGGAGGCTTTGAGAGAGAGCGAGGAGCGCTATGCGCTGGCGGCTCGCGGCGCCAATGACGGTCTTTGGGATTGGAATCTGGTGACCGGCGCCGTGTATTTCTCTCCCCGTTGGAAAGCCATGCTGGGTTTTCGGGAAGACGAAACTGACGATCGATTGGAGGAATGGCTCGGCCGAATCCACGATGCGG
>QHYR01000164.1 GCA_003223315.1 Acidobacteriota bacterium
ACACCAGGCCGTGGAAGCGAAAGAAGCGGTGAAGATCGAGCGCGAAAATCAAACCCTGGCCACCGTCACCTTCCAGAATTATTTTCGCATGTACCAGAAGCTCTCCGGCATGAGCGGCACCGCCGAGACGGAAGCGGCCGAGTTCAACAAAATTTACAATCTCGACGTGGTGGCCATACCGACCAACCGTCCGCTCCGCCGCCATGAATTTTCCGACGTGGTTTACCGCACCACCGGCGAAAAATACGAAGCCGTGGTCACCGGCATGATCCTGGAAGATGGATCGCACGCCAACGGCATTCGGCAGCTTCACGAAAACGGCCAGCCCGTGCTGGTCGGCACCATCTCCATCGAAAAATCCGAGCTCCTCTCCGAGCTACTGAAGAAGGCCGGCATCCCGCACCAGGTCCTCAACGCCAAGCAGCACGAGCGCGAAGCCCACATCATCGCCCAGGCTGGCCGCAAGGGAACCGTTACTGTCTCCACCAACATGGCCGGCCGCGGAACAGACATCCTGCTGGGCGGCAATCCCGAAGCCATGACCCGCGATTATTGTCTGAAGAATCGGCTGGCCATGCCCTACGCCGCCGCTTCCGCCGTTATCGGCGGCGACGGCGCGGGCACCAGTGCTCCGGCGCAAAACATGGTTCTCTTCCAAATCGAGGGCAAAATCTTTCAAGTTCCTCGCGAGCAGTGGCTGCCTATCTACAACCAATTCGTCGAACAATGCCGCTCCGAGCGGGACGAAGTCATCGCCCTCGGCGGCTTGCACATTCTCGGCACCGAACGCCACGAAGCTCGCCGCATTGATAACCAGCTTCGCGGACGCGCCGGCCGCCAGGGCGATCCCGGTTCCTCGCGCTTTTTCCTTTCTCTCGAAGACGATCTCCTCCGCGTCTTTGGCGGCGAACGCGTAAAGGCGCTGATGTACCGCCTGGGCATGACGGAAGGCGTGCCCATCGAATCGAAGCTCATCTCTCGCCGCATCGAGAACGCCCAAAAGGCCGTGGAAGCCCAGAACTTCGAGGCCCGCAAGCATCTGCTCGAATACGACGATGTAATGAATAAGCAGCGCGAGACGATTTACGCCATCCGCCGCTCAGCGCTCGAAGGCAAGGAGCAAAAAGACTACGCCTTGGGAATTGCCGAAGATCTTGCTCGCGGATTGGTGGACACCTTCTGCCCGCGCGAAGAACATCCGCAGAAGTGGAACCTCGCGCAATTTTCCGGCGAAGTTCTAGGCCAATTCGGCATCGACCTCAAAGCCGTCGGCCTCGATCCTTCCAGCTTCACTCACGATCAGTTAGCCGATGCGCTGGTCGAGAAAGTCCGGCAGCGCTACGAAGAAAAAGAGGCGCTCTTCGGCCCCCCGATGATGCGCTGGCTGGAGCGCCGCATCATTCTGGATATCGTCGATACACAATGGAAGGACCATCTCCTCAGCCTCGATCACCTCAAAGAGGGCATTGGGCTGCGCGGTTACGGCCAAAAAGATCCTCTCGTCGAATTCAAAAAGGAAGCCTTCACTCTGTTCGAGGAGATGATGGGCCGCATTGATAGCGAAACCATTCGCTATCTATTCCTGATTCAGCCGGCGCGCCCCGAAGAAGAAGCTCGCGAAATCGAACGCCGCCAGCGCCGCCAGCAGCAGCAATTGCAATATCAAGCCGGGCCCGCCCAGGCCGAAGCTCCAAAGCCGGTGAGGACCGGAGCGAAAGTCGGGCGCAACGATCCCTGCCCCTGCGGCAGCGGCAAAAAATATAAAAAGTGCTGCGGCAAAGCGGCCTGACCCGCGCAGCCAGGATACCGCGACAGCTTTTAGCCCCTTCCGGCACCCGGAATTTCGCTTGTGAGTCCCGCCAGGAAGGAAGCACCTTAGCCCATTGCGGCACCGATGGTCCTCAACACGCGCCGCCCGGGCGCGGAGCGCCACGCGAGAAAAAAGGCCGCGTGTTGAGGTGGTGGCAGTCTGGGTATTCATGTCCCAGGGAAAAGCCACGTTAGGGACGAGACGCGCCTTTCCCGTAACGGATAGTTTCTATCCCTTCGCCGAGGCACCCTTCCCATTTTCGACCTCTGGCATCTCCAATCTCCCTTAATTTCATACATATCCGACCAAACTGAGTGGTTACGGGCGTGCTTATCCACAAGACTGCTGCTCCCGCTGGGTGAAGGGGGACGTGTGGTCGTAACCACTCAGGTTCGTGTTTGCCGTATGGGCGCCTGTTCCACACGCATTCCGCCCATACTCACCCGCCAGGGTGTATGCCTCGCGCATTACTTGGATGAGGTCTTCACGCGTATTTCCGCGGTGCAGGAACGGTTTCGTCACGGAGAATTGCCGGATGGCCGCACGCTCAATTGGCTCAGCCAGCAAGGTGATTTCGCCGTGACGCTGCTTTCTGGCGACGGGCCGGACTTCTGTGAGGACCGCGCTCGTTTGCTCGAGTTGCTGTTCTGCCTTGCCAATCTCCACGAGTCCTTGCGGAGGCCACAATCACAATGACACCACGAACCTTGCAGCAGCCTCCACGACCGGGGGCCCAAGAGAAAATCGCTCCGGAGATGCCCCGCATTCCGGAAATCAAGCACGCGCCGCCGCGTGCGCGCGGCCGACTCAAGCCGCTCGTCACCGTAACTCTAGCTGCTCTTGTTTGCGCCACCGGATTGGCCGTTTGGCTGTCGCACCGGCGCTCCGCAGAACTAAGAGCATCGGCGCCCAGCGGAGCCACGTCCGGCGGGCCGAGTTCCGACGCGTCATCGGCAAGGACCGCTAGGAACCCCAACGCCGTCGCCAATCTGCCAAGCCCTCCCGCCGAGCCATCCTTCTGGGCATTTTCGTTGACCACTCCGTTTTCCCGCTGTCAATTGCAATACGTGACGGATTTGAGCGCACTATCGCGGCGCTTTGTCTATTCGGCCGACCATCCCATGGTCGTGAGTGACTGCGACGGCATCCTTTACGATCCCCTCAAAATAGATACGTTGCCTGACGGCTCGTGGGTCCGCGGCGAGATCGTACGGGGCGGCGGAATTCGGCCTCCCATCGCCATTCAGATCGAAGTTCAGGGCCGCGATATCGTCGCCGACCGCACGGAATGACCGCAGGTCATTCCATCCCGCGCAAAAGTGACCATCCGACCAGGATGGTCATCCCGAGCGAATCCACCTCGGGAGGATGAGCGAGGCGCGTTTTCCGTGCCCCGGACGGTTTTGCGGGGATCTCTCAGAGCTTTCACCGCCCAAGTAGTCGCCTGTGCCCCTTCGCCTCCGTGCGCTAGCCGTTAACTCGCCCACACAGCCTTTTCTTCCCTCTTCCGCATCAAAAGAGCATCGAGACGGAATCTCCGGGCGGTGCCGCTGGGCCAGCCTCACTTGTAGCGATTTCCGCTACAATAAGGCGCCGGGTGCCCGCGAATTTCATTTGGTACCTGAGCGCGGCGAAGGGGCGGGAGGAACGATGCGCAAGCTTGTGATCGCAGTGTTGGCAGCGGGCCTGGCGTTGATCTTCGGCTGCTCGAAAGCTCGCAACGATGAAACCATCATGACCGGCATCAAAGCCGGCCTGTTTTCCGATACCCAGACAAAGTCGGCCAATATCGACGTCGTCGTCAAGAATGGCACAGCCACGCTCGTCGGCGAAGTCCCCGACGAGAACACCCGCTATGAAGCTTTCAAGATCGCACAGGAAACACCAGGTGTCGTGAACGTTCAGGATCAAATGTCTCTTCCGCAGGCGCCGGTAAGTACCGCTAGCCGAACGGCTGCAGACACCGCGCCCGCCGCCAACAAAGGCGGCTCTGGTTCAAAACGCGCCCGCGAATCGCTGCCCGTGCGCCCGCTTGCTTCGGCAGCCAACTCGAACGATTCGAGCGCGAAATCTCAAGACTATTCTCAGCAGCAATCTGCGCAGTCACAACCCGCGCAAGCGGCGAGCGAGGCTCCCGCTTCGGCTCCAGCCGCAGCTCCGGAGTCCGCTGCGGCCCCGGCAGCTCCCGCACCGCCTCCGGTTCGGCAAGTCAGCATTCCCGCGGGCACACCGGTGCATATTCAAATGATTGATAGCGTGGATTCCGCCACCAATCACACCGGCGATCTCTTCCACGCTTCTCTTGCCTTTCCCATCGTGGTCAATGGCGAAGCGATCGTACCAACCGGCGCCGACGTTTACGTCAAGCTTACCAATTCGAGCTCCGCGGGCCGCATGGCCGGCCGCAGCGAGCTGACCCTGCAGCTCGCGCGCCTCGATTTCCAGGGCAAGTCTTACGCTCTCGCGAGTGACGACTATCAAGACGTCGGCAAGTCGCGCGGCAAGCGCACCGCCGAGACCGTCGGCGTTGGCGCCGCGGTCGGCGCCGTCCTCGGCGGCATTTTTGGCGGCGGCAAAGGCGCGGCCATCGGCGCTGGCGTCGGAGGAGGCGGAGGCGCCGCGGCCGAAGCGGCCACCAAAGGCCAGCAGGTGCATATCGCGCCCGAGACCAAACTCGACTTCAATCTGCAGCAGCCAGTCGACATCACTTATTCGCCCGGCAAAAATACCTCCACCCGTTAATCGCGACCATCCGACCAGGATGGCTGTCCCGAGTCCGCCTGCGGCGGATGTCCGAAAAAGTCGTCGTCATTGAAAGCGCCGCTCAAAGAAGGCTAACGTCGACACCGATCCGATCACTCCGCCCGACCTGTAAACCCTCGGGCCGGCTACGACCGCCGCGGCCAAACGCCGGCGCTATCCTTGACCAATGTTGGCGCGGCCCATACAATCGGGCTTTATTCCTGGCGGCGGGAAATCGGATTCATGACGGCGGAAAATCGAAACGAGGTTTCCTCAGCCCAGTGGGTAGCCGCTGGGCTGTGAAGTTTTTGGCCTCTTTTCGCGTTCTTTTCCCGGGGCCTCTTAGGAAGTGCTAGGAGAGACATGGAAGGCGCCATCATAGAAGGCCTGACGTTCGACGACGTTCTGCTGCTGCCGGGAAAATCTTCGGTGCTTCCGGCCGAGGCGGACACACGCACCTGCCTGACTCGCGGCATCGCCTTGGATATTCCCATGGTCTCCGCGGCGATGGATACGGTTACGGAGGCGCACCTGGCGATCGCCATGGCCCGCCAGGGAGGGCTCGGCTTCGTCCACCGCAACATGAGCATCGAGCGCCAGACCGAAGAAGTGGACCGCGTCAAGCGCTCGGAGAGCGGAATGATCGTCGATCCGGTGACCATTTCGCCGGAAAATTCCGTGCATCATGCCCTGGATCTGATGAATAAGTATCACGTCTCGGGACTCCCGGTGACCCGCGGCACGAAGCTGGTGGGCATTCTCACCAATCGCGATCTGCGCTTTGAGAAAAATCTGGAGCAGTCCGTCAGCAGCGTGATGACCAAAGAGAATCTGGTCACCGTACCGGTGGGAACCACGCTCGAAGAAGCCGAGCGCCTGCTGCAGCATCATCGCATCGAAAAGCTGCTGGTGGTGGATCAGCACTTCAATCTAAAAGGACTGATCACGGTCAAGGACATTCAGAAGAAATTGGAATATCCGCGGGCCACGAAAGATGAGCAGGGCCGCTTGCGCGTGGGCGCCGCGATTGGCGCGACGGGCGATTTCCTGGAACGCTCGGTGGAATTGGCGCGCGCCAATGTCGACGTCCTGGCACTGGACACGGCGCACGGCCATTCCACGCGCGTGATGGAAGCGATTCGCGAGGTGAAGCAGCGCCTGCCGACTATGCAACTGGTGGCGGGAAATGTCGGCACCTACGAAGGCGCGCGCGACCTCATCGCTCTCGGGATTGATGGCCTCAAAGTCGGCATCGGTCCGGGGTCCATCTGCACGACGCGCGTCGTCACCGGCGCCGGAGTGCCGCAGGTGACCGCCATCGTGGAAGCGGCGCGGGCGGCGAAAGGCACGGGTGTTCCCTTGATCGCCGATGGCGGCGTGAAATATTCGGGAGATATCACCAAGGCCATTGCCGCCGGCGCCTCCGTGGTCATGATCGGGGGCCTCTTTGCCGGCACCGAAGAGGCGCCCGGCGAAACCATTCTCTATCAGGGGCGCACGTTCAAGTCCTACCGGGGCATGGGTTCGCTCGGCGCCATGGAAGCGGGGTCGGCGGACCGTTACGCGCAAGAGACAGCGGACCGCGGAAAATCGGTGCCCGAGGGCGTGGAGGGGCGCGTGCCGTACAAAGGGCCGCTCAGCGGCCTCGTCGATCAGCTCACCGGCGGCTTGCGCAGCGGAATGGGATATTGCGGCGCCGCCAATCTTCGCGAGCTGCAGGAGCACAGCCGGTTTGTGCGCATCACTTCCGCCGGGCTGCGCGAAAGCCACGTTCACGACGTCATCATCACCCGCGAGGCGCCCAACTATCAGGTGGAATAAGCTCGGATCCTCACGTTTTCGCGCGTGGCTCCTCGTGGCCGTGTGGGCGGCCGTCATTTTTACTTTTTCGACGGACACTTTCTCGAGCGAGCACACGCAGGGCATCTTGGTTGGCATCCTGCACACGCTGCTTCCGTTTCTCTCCCAGGAAACACTCTTCGCGCTGCACAATTTCATCCGCAAATGCGCTCATGTGGGCGAATATTTTGTCTTGGGTGTGTTGCTCTTTCGCGCCGTGCGAACGCCGAGGGAAAGCTGGCAATGGCGTTGGGCCTTTCTGGCCATCCTCATCGCTGCGTTTTACGCCTCATCCGACGAAATGCACCAGATTGTTGTGCCCAGCCGCGGCGCTTCCATCTGGGACGCGCTTCTGGATACGGGCGGCGCAAGTGTCGCGCAATTCGTGGTCTGGATGGTAAACCGGCGCGCGCAGACTTTCAGGAACCAGAAATTCGGTTCGTGGCTTTCTTGAGGAAGACCACTTCTTGAGGAAAGCGTTTCGAGTGCTAAGTGGGCTTTCTGCGTTGCGCTGAGTGTCTCTCCTTACGAGCCCAGCGGGAAAGCAAAAGGCCCGCTGGGAAAACGGGCCTTTCGCATTAACGAGAAGCTTTGACTACGCCTTGGACTCGGCCTTTTCGGCAGCTTCCTCGCCCTCGGCTTTGGCCTTCTGCTTCTCTTTCTTTTCTTTTTTCTTCAACTTGGACCCCAGCAATTCGAGAATCGCAAGCTGCGCGCCGTCTCCGATGCGGAAGCCGGCATGAATGATGCGCGTGTATCCGCCTGCGCGGTCCGCAAATCGCGGAGCAATATCGTCAAATAATTTCTGGGTGGCGACGGGCGTAAGCAGATAGGCGGCTGCCTGCCGGCGGGTATGCAGGGAATCGCCTTTGCCCAGTGTGATCATTCGTTCCACCATTGGCCGCGCAGCCTTGGCCCGGCGAATGGTTGTGGTGATGCGCTCCTTCTCGATGACGTTGGTCACCAGATTGCGCAAGGTGGCGCGGCGATGCGCGGGATTGCGGCCCAGCTTCGCTCCTGAATTAAGGTGTCGCATGTCCGTGCACCGGGCCTACAGGCCCGCGGTCTCCTCGGGCGTTGGCGGGGCGGTCTGGCTCGGCAGCGGCGGCCAGATGATGCGCCCGTGCTCGTCGAATTTCATCCCCAGCCCCAAACCCATCCTGGTGAGAATTTCCTTGATCTCGTTCAGCGATTTGCGGCCGAAGTTCTTGGTCTTGAGCATCTCGTTTTCCGTTTTTTGCACGAGCTCGCGAATGGTCTGGATATTGGCGTTCTTCAGGCAATTGTAGGAGCGCACGGAAAGCTCCAGCTCTTCCACCGAACGATCCAGGTGTTCGAGCCGCGGGTCGTTGTAGGATTCGACGGATTCCTCCGGCAGCTCCGTCGGTTCCTCGAAGTTAATGAAGATACTCATATGATCCTTGATGAGCTTGGCGGCCAGACCGATGGCGTCCTGCGGCGTGATGGCGCCGTTGGTCCATACTTCCAGCATCAGCCGATCGTAGTCGGTCATCTGGCCCAGTCGCGCGGCTTCCACGGAATAATTCACCTTGCGCACCGGCGAGTGCACGGAGTCCACAGGAATGTAGCCGATCGGCAGATCTTCATCAAAATTGCGATCCGCGCCCACGTAGCCACGGCCGTTCTTGACGCGCATTTCAAGCTGCAACTTGCCGCCTTCGCTCACGGTGGCGATGTATACGCTCTTATCCAACACGGCGAAATCGGCATCTTCTTCGATCATGGCGGAAGTCACAACACCCGCCGCTTCCGTGTTGAGAGCGATCGTTTTGGGCTGATCGTTATTGAGTTTGAGAGGCACCTGTTTCAGATTCAAGATAATGTCCGTGGCATCTTCCACCACGCCCGGAATCGAGCTGAACTCGTGCAGCACGCCTTCGATTTTGACCGCGGTAATCGCGGCGCCCTCAATCGAACTGAGCAGCGCGCGGCGAAGCGCATTGCCTACCGTGGTGCCCCAGCCGCGCTCAAACGGCTGAGCGGAAAATTTTCCGTACTTGTCGGTCAACGAATCAAGTTCCGCCGCCAATCGCTTCGGTTTCTGAAACCCCTTCCACATTTTCGTTGCTATCCTTCCTCCCCGCAGCGCGGGGTGCGAAATTTTCAAAATCCGCAGCCGCCCGGATTACTTCGAATAGAGTTCCACAATCAACTGCTCATTGAATACCGGGGTCTGAATATTTTCCCGCTTGGGTATGGCCACGACACGCGCTTTGAAATTATCGCGATCGATTTCCAGCCAGGGAACCGTGTTTTGGCTTTGCGCCACGTTGCGAGCCTCGAGCACCATGGTGTTCTGGTGCATCTTCGGCTTGAGCGTGATCTCCTCGCCTACGCTTACCAGGTAAGAAGGGATATTGACCTTCTTGCCGTTCACGATGACGTGGCCGTGCAACACCAACTGGCGCGCCTGAGCATGGGAAGCAGCGAAGCCGGTGCGCTTCACGACGTTATCCAAACGCCTTTCCAGCATGATAATCAGATTTTCCCCGGTCGGGCCTTTGGCCTGCTCCGCCTTGCGAAAATATCCGCGGAACTGACGCTCCAGCAGCCCATACGTGCGCTTCACCTTCTGCTTTTCACGCAATTGCAAACCGTAGCCGGCGACTTTGGGGCGCCGTGCCTGCCCGTGCTGCCCGGGCACGAAATTGCGCTTCTCGATGGCGCACTTTTCCGTGAAACACCGCAGGCCCTTCAAAAAAAGCTTCTGGCCTTCCCTGCGGCATAGCCGACAAACCGCTTCCCGATGTCTGGCCACTTCGCTTCTCCTTTATTGCGCTCGACTCTGCGCCAGCGCACGCAAAACCAGCGTGCACCGGGGCGCCCCGTTAAACACGGCGGCGCTTCGGCGGACGACAACCATTGTGCGGAACCGGGGTCACATCCTTGATATGGGCAATGTGCAACCCCGCAGCCGCGAGCGCCCGAACCGCGGATTCACGTCCTGATCCCGGCCCCTTGACACGAACTTCCACACTCTTCATCCCGTACTGATCACGCGCTACCCCAGCAGCGGTCATGGAAGCCTGCTGGGCGGCATACGGAGTGCCCTTGCGCGAGCCTTTGAAGCCGATGGAACCCGCGGAGGACCAACAGACGGTGCGGCCGTCCGGGGCCGTGATGGTCACAATGGTGTTGTTAAACGTCGCCTGAATACAAGCCAGGCCATGCGGCACGACCCGGCGCTCGCGCTTCTTTTTAAATTCTTTCTTGCGCTTCGAAGGCTTTCCTGCTGCCGGTGTTGCTGCTCCCTCTTGTGGTTCCTTGGCCAATGCCTTCCCCCTATCGAAACTCGCTTACTTGCGAGCCATGACCTTCTTCTTGGCGGCCACGGCGCCCTTGCGCGGACCTTTCCGCGTGCGGGCGTTGGTATGCGTGCGCTGGCCGCGCACCGGCAGATTGCGGCGATGGCGCAGCCCGCGATAACACTGGATCTCAATCAGCCTGCGGACATTCATCTGAATTTCTTTGCGGAGATCGCCCTCTACACGGCCTTCGGACTCGATCTGCTGACGAAGCTGATTCACCTCTTCTTCGGTGAGATCCTTCACCTTCTTGGTTTCATCCACTTTGGCCTTGGCGCAGAGCGCGCGGGCGCGCGGCTGCCCAATCCCGTAGATGGAGGTTAAACCGACCCAGAGCCGCTTGTTGGCCGGCAAATCCACTCCCGCTATACGCGCCATACGAGCTCCTAACCCTGGCGCTGCTTGTGCTTCGGATTAGTGCAAATCACCCGAACCACGCCGCGCCGATGAATGACCTTACATTTGTCGCAAATCTTTTTTACCGAGGCCCGAACCTTCATTGTCGCTCCATTTCGCTCCGAGAGATCCCTCGCTCTCCGCCCCAAGCGGATCGCTCGGGATGACCATCGTGATCGGATGGTCATTTGTATCGATAGACGATTCGCCCGCGAGTCAGATCATAGGGCGATAGCTCAACTGCCACCTTATCGCCCGCCAGGATGCGGATAAAATTCTTGCGCATCTTGCCCGAAATATGCGCCAGCACCTGGTGCTTATTGTCCAATTGCACCCGAAACATCGCGTTCGGCAGCGGCTCGATCACCGTGGCCATCACTTCGATGGCATCTTCCTTCGGATTGCCGGAATCAGCTTTCTTCTTTTCTGGCTGCGGAGTCTTTGCCATACGCTCCAAAAGCTACCAGGATGCTCCCACTGCTTCTTTAGGCCGCGTCAAAATCCAAGGACCATTCGAGGTGACCGCCACGGTATGCTCGAAATGCGCCGAGCAACTGCCATCGGTGGTCACCGCAGTCCACCTATCCTCAAGAACCTTCACTGCCGGCCCGCCCGCGTTGACCATCGGCTCGATGGCAAAAACCATGCCTTCTTCGAGACGAGGGCCGTGCCCCGGTTCGCCGTAATTCGGCAGGTTGGGCTCTTCGTGCATCTTCGTACCGATGCCGTGACCGACAAACTCGCGCACCACCGAGAAGCCGTGTTTCTCCACCCATTGCTGCACCGCCGCGGAAATATCGCTCAAGCGGTTTCCCGGCCGAACCTTATCAATGGCTTTGTCCAGAGATTCACGAGTCACGCGCAAAAGGTCGCCGACCTCGGGCCGAATCTTACCCACCGGGAGCGTCAGCGCCGCATCTCCATAGTAACCGTTCAGCTCGACGCCGAAATCGAGCGAAATAATATCTCCTTCCTTCAAGCGCCGCGCGCCCGAAGGTATGCCGTGGACCACCTCCTGATTGATGGAGGCGCACAACACACACGGATAACCGCGATAGCCTTTGAACGCCGGCCGAGCGCCATGTTCCTGAGCGCCCTGAGCGGCGATTTTTTCCAGGTCGAGAGTGCTTATGCCCGGCTGCACGGCCCGGCGCAGCCGATTCAACACATCCCAGACCACTAAGCCCGCGCGATGCATGGCCTCCAGTTCCGCCGCGGATTTACAAACGATCATTTTTTCTGCGCGAGCAACTGCAGAACGTTTTTCGTTACCGCCGCCGGGGCAGCCATGCCGTCAACGTCCTTCAACACGCCTCGCCCGCAGTAATAATCGACCAGCGGGCGCGTCTGACGTTCGTAGGCCGCAAGCCGCTCCGCGATCACTTCATCGCGGTCGTCCGGGCGCTGCATCAGCTCGCCGCCATCCCGGTCACAACGGCCCGGCACCCTGGGCGGATGGTCATATATATTATAAATCTCGCCGCCAATTGCGCACGTGCGGCGTCCGGTGAGCCGGCGCATCAACTGCTTCTCGTCGACCACAAAATGCACCACGACCGGCTGCGTTTTGAACCGCTTCCGCAGAATTTCGTCCAGCTTTTCCGCTTGCGGCAGGGTCCGCGGAAAACCGTCCAATATGAAACCGTCCGCGCAATCCGGGCGCGAAATCCGCTCCTCCACCATGCTCAAGACCAGATCGTCGGGAACCAATTCGCCGCGTTCCATGATCGGCTTGGCGCGCAGACCGAGCGGCGTGCCGCGGCCGACATGCTCGCGAAACATATCGCCCGTAGAAAGATGCGGCACACGGTAGCTTTCGGCGATTTGCCTGGCCTGCGTGCCTTTCCCCGCGCCAGGAGGACCGAGGAAGATGACGGCACGGCCCAGTCCTTTTGCGGCCACTCCCGCCTCAGGCATACCGCCGGCTCCGCAGCCTTCCTTTCTTGACGAAGCCCTCGTAATTGCGCATCACCAGCTGCGCTTCGATCTGCTGAACCGTATCCATGGCCACACCCACCACGATCAGCAGCGAGGTGCCGCCGAAATAGAACGATACGTTCAAGCCTTCGAGCACGAATCGCCACATGTGTTCATCGAACCAGGCCCCCAAAGCTCCGGGCAAGTGGTGCAGGTGGATACCGGCGATCATCCATTCCGGGAGCAGGCAGACCGCCGCCAGATAGACGCCGCCCACGAAAGTCAGCCGGCGCAGGATGCGATTGATGTGCTCGGAGGTATTGCGGCCGGGGCGTATGCCGGGAATGAATCCACCGTATTTGCGCATGTTGTCTGCGAGCTCGGTGGGGTTGAAAACGATGCCGACGTAAAAGAAGGCAAAAAGAATGATCAGCAGAACATAGATCAGGGTATAGAGAGGCTCGCCCCAGGATAAGGCCTTGGCCAGCCGGTCGAAAGAAGTGAAACGTTTAGCCACTACCAGGTCAATCGTTCCCGGAAAGGTCAGCAGCGAGCTGGCAAAGATGGGCGGAATGACGCCGCCGGCATTCACGCGCAGCGGCAGATAGGTCATCTGCCCGCCCATGACGCGGCGGCCCACCACCCGCTTGGCGTATTGCACGGGAATGCGCCGCTGACCGCCTTCCACAAATACGATGAAGCCGATGACCGCCAGCATCAGGGCAACGAGCAGCATCAGAGCCAGGCCGGTGAACGGTCCCCACTGCTGCGTGGAAGCTTTGGTCCACAGGTCGAAGATGCCGCGAGGCAATCCCACTACGATGCCGGCAAAAATGATCAGGGACATTCCATTGCCGACGCCACGCTCGCTGATCTGTTCGCCGAGCCACATGATGAAGGCCGAGCCGGTGGTCAGCGTAAGAATGGTCATCAGCGTGAACGCAACACCCGGGTTATAGACGAGCGCTGACCCATTGGGCCCTGCCTGGCGCTGCAGCGTGAAGGCGATGGAGAGCGACTGAAGAATACTCAACAAAATCGTGAGATAGCGCGTGTACTGGGTGATCTTGCGGCGCCCCAGTTCGCCCTCTTTCTGCAAGCGCTCGAGATAAGGCCAGGCCACGGTCATGAGCTGCAGAATGATGGAGGAGGTGATGTAAGGCA
>QHYR01000377.1 GCA_003223315.1 Acidobacteriota bacterium
CATCCGCGGCAATCGCTCGGGCCGCAACTGCAACCGCTTCCATCCCTGAGCCACAAAGCCGGTTGACGGTCATGGCCGGAACAGTGTGTGGAATACCCGCCAGGAGTGAAGCCATGCGCGCGACGTTGCGATTATCTTCGCCTGCCTGATTCGTGCAGCCGAGCACAATCTCGTCGAGGGACTCCCAATCGCTCCGGACAAATTTCTCCCGCAGGGCCGCGAGCGGCGCCGCTGCTAAGTCATCGGTGCGGATCTGGGCTAGGGCGCCGCCGTAGCGGCCGATGGGAGTGCGAAAGCCCTCGCAAATATAGGCAACTGACATGGAGTTACGATTCAGTTCCGGCAATCGCGCCGCCAATTTTCTCCAGCGCCGGATAGCCCTTCATCGAGATGATATAACGCGCAACCAACTCCTGCACCTTAGGGTCGCGATCGAATCCGGCTCCTCCGGTCTGGACGGGAACATGCCGGAATCCCAATCTTTGCTGAAGAAGACGAAGCTCGCATGAAATCGAAGCGGGATGCTGCTCTGATTGTGGCAACTGCGGCCGTGGGTGGCGCAGCGGGCTATTGGGCCATGCGAAAATATGGGCCTAGCCGCTCACGACGAGGCGTGCCAGGATCGGGTTCAACTCCGGCGGGCGCCTGACGATCACAGCTCATAATATTGAAGCCGCTTCTGGAGGGCTGATTCCGCTATCCCGAGGAGCCTCGCAGCAGCCGATCTGTCTCCTTGGGAGTCACGAAGTGCGCGGATGATGGCATCCCGTTCCCGCCCGTCGAGATAAGACGTTATATCCGCTGCCCACCGCCGATCGTCTGGCAATTCGGGTGCGAGATTGAGATCACTGACGTCGACGATAGCTCCAGAATGAAGCGAGATTGCCTGCCGAACTTTCTCCTCCAATTCCCGAACGTTTCCCGGCCAATCATGCGCGCATAAATGCTGGATTGCGGCCGCCGAGAATTTCGTTTTCGACTGTTCCGCACCCTCATACTTCTCCAGGAAATAGTCGATCAGCAGCGGAATATCTTCTTGGCGTTCCCGAAGGGGAGCGAGCGTGATTTGTGTCGCATTCAGCCGAAGAAAAAGCTCCTGGCGAAATGTGCCGCGTTCTACCTCCGCCTGCAAATCGCGTGAGGTCGTCGCAAGAATTCTTGCTTTGAACGGAAGGGGATGGTTGGAACCAATAGGCTTGAATTCTTTCTCCTGCAGCACCTGGACGAATCTGGTCTGAACGTGAAAGGGAAGGTCTCCGACTTCCTTCAGCAGAATGGTCCCCTCACGTGCAAAGGCCAGCAAACCCCATTGCATCTGGCTCGCTCCGGTAAAAGCGCCCCTCTCGTAGCCGAAGAGCTCGGATTCCGCCAGGGTGGGCGCCAGCGTGGAAAAATCGGCAACGACAAAAGCCTTTTCTCTCCGCCGGCTGAGGGAATGGATCGTTTGGGCGGCCAATTTCTTGCCCGTGCCCTTCTCCCCGGCAATGAGCACAGGATAAGCATAAGTGCTGACCTGATGGATCAGGCTGTAAAGGCGCTGCATCTGAGCAGAGACGCCGATCATGCGACCCTGGGCTGGCTGAGGCAACTGGTCTGATTCAGATCGCACGAGTTAAACCACACTTAGATTTGGGCCGATTTCGACATAACCCGAAGCAAAAAGCGGAGACATCGATCAAGCCGGTTAGGCCGCGCTCTTCACCCAACTGCGCTCGATTTCCGCCCAACCAGCGGCGGGAGTACGACCGAGCACGAGGGCCGCACCTGCGGACATGCTGTCCACCAATTGCCCGGCTTGACGCGTGGCGCGCGGCAAGGCAAACGGGCCTGCGGCGCGTATGGAAAGCCGAATGAAACTGAGCAGCACGAGCGAGAGCAGGAGCGCCTGAAGCGTCCGCAGTTCTTCGCTCATACTGGAAGGCACACCCCGCTGAATCAGGAATCGGCGGAATCGCCATAACCTGATGAGGTCGTTCTGCAGCGACGAAATCCACATCAGCGCGAGTTGCCTGCGGTCGTTGCGAAGCCTTAGCGCCAAGCGCCGCAGATCAGGATTCGAGCATAGGGCTTGGTAATCCGTGTCATCCAGCAGGCGCCTGGCATTGGCAAAAGAACTGCCTTCGAGATTAATAATTTCCGTTACCGCCTGAACGGCCGAAGAATCGGGCAAACTCTTCGGGCTGCCCTGCAGGGCAATGAAAATAAAGCTGCCAAAAAGCGCTAGTCCCAATATCGTGAAAAAAATTAGATTGATCATAGCCGTATGATGGTCCGCGCGGTTGAAATCGTACGATTCCAATCCTGAGTCCACCGATCCAGGTCGACTGCCTCGCTTTCCCTTATCGGCGGATTCGGTTCATAAATCCACAGGGCCCATATCCACGCAGCTATCATGGATACGAAACTCAGCGGCCGTAAATAGTACCAATAGCTAATAAAAGAGCTGCTGAGGTCGGCCATGGCATTGGTGGCCGTTGAAATCGATACCCACGCGCCAAAAGCTAGCGCTATGCCACGAATATTTCGGCCGCACCTCACGCCATAATAGCGAGCTGTAACCAGCGTGCCGAGGACCATAAGAGCCTGAACAAAACCGAAACTGCGATCTAGAGCCAAATGGAGGGAGCGGAGCCCCGTATAGGTCTGATAGCCCCAAAACGTGGCACAAGCAACCACGAGAAGACCAAAGGCGCCAATACTCAGGCCCTTCGACAAGCTCTTGTTCAGTCCCGAACCCTTTGGAAATGTTTGACGAAATACTTCCCAGACCACGAGAAAACGAAGCACCACATCAATGCTATCGATATTCCAGTACCAGGATGGGTGATGGCCGGGAAAATAGAAAGAAGTGATCAGAAGGACCGAATTGCCACTCAGAAGCCAAAGCGCATAGACGAAGAAAAACGCATAAGTGCGCCACAGGCTCTTCCGCAACAACAAGACTAGCGTGGCCAGCCCGAGGGCCTCGGCTACGACGCATATCGCGCCGGATAGAAGCATAACAGCTCGAAGTATACACTAATTCGGGCTGTTGGAGGGGACTTACGAGGCCCCCTTGTTGTGCAAGTTTTAACGTACCAAAGTACTATTCTTCCGGGAACATCGGAGGTCTCGAGCCCATATTGATCACCTCGAACAAGAGAATTTGCTAAAAGCGCGTACACACTACAGGGTTTCCCCGAGAGCTAGTAATCGTTTCGTAATCTGTTCAGTAGACTGAAAACGAAAGAATTGCGTCGCGTG
>QHYR01000032.1 GCA_003223315.1 Acidobacteriota bacterium
CTTCTTCCCCTTCGGCAGGACACTATTTGGCAAAGCTGCACCTCGCCCGGAGTCCATGAAAACACACATCATACCTTATTCCCGCTTCGCCCGGCTACGCGACTTTTTGGCCCCGCTTCGGACCACAACGATGCGCGAGAAGCCTTCTTCCCGCGTGGGAGGTTCGATCCGCCGTGCCATCCGGCGCAAAACCTCTTCCGGCACAACGCGCGCGTCCCGGCGTGGGCCGGCTAGTACGTTCTCCCGCTTGCGGTTTCGTTTCACGCAAATCTCCAACGGCACATCGAAATAGAGTGCCTCCGCGGCGCAGCCGAACTCCCGCGCAATCTGCAAGAACGGACGCCGAAAGAATCGGGTGAGATTCGTGGCATCGATGTAAGTGGTTTGGGCGCCCGCGGCTAAGCGGCGCCGCAACAGCTCCCGAAGAGCAGCAAACACCCATTCCGGGTGGCGTTGATCGGCGGCATGGTCATAAAGCAGCTCGCGGATCAGATCGCTCGAGAGCGGCACGATTCCCTTGCGCGCAAAGTAGGTGGATTTCCCCGATCCAGGAAGACCGATCGCCAGCACAAGTTTCTTTCGCGCCGCCATAAAGTCAGTTTATCGCACGATTTTGCGTCGCGTTGTGCTCGCCCACGGTTCCGAGACGGCCCTGCGCAATGCTATCCTCCTTGTTCGCGAGCTCATCAGCAAGATCCATGCTTCTCGAGGGCAAAGTTGCGGTGGTAACCGGCGGCGGGCGCGGAATCGGCCGCGCGATCGCCAAGCGATTCGCTGCCGAGGGCGCTGCCGTGTTGGTTGCGTCGCGCACGGAAGCGGAACTCCGCAACGTCACCAGGGAGATCGAACAGGCTTGCGGCAAAGCCGCGTGGATTACAGCGGATGTTTCGCGCGAAGCGGATTGCGCTCGCATCGTCGCAGCCGCCGAGGATCGGCTGGGAGCCGTGAACCTTCTCGTTAACAATGCCGGTGAGTACGGGCCGGTGAAACCGGTCGAGGAGATTTCTCCGGAAGAATGGGATCGCGTGATCGCGGTGCATCTGCGCGGCGCGTTTCTCCTCACGCGGCTCGTCTTGCCGGGTATGTATCAGCGCCGGTCAGGCGCCATTGTGAATATCTCCAGTCTTTCCGCGAAAGCTGCGTTCGCATGGGGAGCGCCGTATGTGGCGGCAAAAGCGGGCATGCTTGGGCTTACACGCGTGACCGCGGCCGAAGCCGCTCGTCGCGGCGTGCGTGTGAACGCGATCTGTCCGGGGCCAGTTACGGAAACCAAGATGTCTCAGGATCTCGGGAATGCGCTGGCGGCTCGCCTAGAAATCAGTCCGGAGGTTCAACTGCGGCAGTTTCTGGAGGGAATTCTGCAAGGCCGGGGACAAACGGCGGATGAAGTCGCGGCCGCAGCCGTGTTTCTTGCTTCCGATCAAGCCAGTGCCATCACCGGGCAATCCCTAAACGTGGATGGCGGAGCTGCGTTCTATTGAGGGAGAGCTGTGCGTTCGTGCGGCTGCCGTCTCGCCGTCAGCGTCGCCACGAAATTCATGCCGCGGCGCGGAGCGCGTAGGATATCCAGCACGCACATTTCGGCCCAGGTCAGAGTTCGTGCGCTGGCGCGATCGGCCAAGAAGACCAAAAGGCCTGCTCCCGCCGCGAGAGCAAACAGCACGCCAAGAACCACGAAAGCGGCGATCATCTCCTGCACGTAATAGAATTGCAGCGCCGCGACAATTGCCAGACCAATCCACATCCACTTGCGAGCTTTCTTCTCTGGAACCGACCACGGGGAGAACACTGGGAATCCTTTCGGGGCCTGATTTCGGGCCTCTAGTCCAAGGTTGTCCTTTACCCTTCTCGCTAGTTTAGATGCGGGAACGGCAAAGAGGGCTTCGGTTCGGAAATATTCGGAGCGGCTACGTGACCTAAATCAAAATACAGGAAAGACCGGAGGCGTCGAAAAATCCATTTCCGCAGCTATTTGCGCGCGGCGCGCCTCTTGGATGCGGGATGGGAGGATGCCGTGATTTCCCTGGGCAGCCGGCGCACCAGCGCGCTGCGCACCAGCCAAGCCAGTGTTTCGATGGCGAAATTTCGGGCGTAGTGCTCGATTCGGCTCGCCGGCCATTGCTGCGTGGGAACATGACGAACCAGCGCAGCCTTTTCTTCGGTGAATAGCTCGAAGCGCGGCGGGTGGTGCGTCAACCAGCGTATATATTCGGCGGTGCCGCGCATCAGGCTATCAGGCTCGCTTACGAGCCGCCGATGCAAGCGTCCGCCGAGCGGCTCAATAAAACAGAACACCAAAAATTCCGGCGGCGTGGACTTGAGAAAAGGCAGCCCGCGATGGTCCAGCAGATAACCGATAAAGAATCCCGCTGACGCTTTTTCCGAGGCGGCGGATCGCACTTTTTTGCCGGATGGCGGCGATACAGCGGAACGCTGCGCCAGGAAACGACAGCCTAAAAGGGAGTTGCCGCTTTCAAAGTGCGACGCGTAGCCGCGAAGGTATGGTTCCGCCAGCGAAGGAATCCAGTCGCAACTCCACCGGGGCGACCGAACGCCCGAATTCACGTCTGCAGGAGACTTCGGGCCAGTGAGAGACTGCCCGCGCCGGACATTCGATTTTGCAAATTGCGGCTTCAATGGCCTTAGCGTCCCTCGAAGGGATAACCATTCGCATTTATCACCGCATCGGCCACCGTGCGGCGCAGCCCGATTGTGTCGGCCGGTTCGCGCTTTATCATCCGGCGCAGCACTGCCAATTGCGTGCGCAGCATATCGCCCTCGACCGCAGCCGCGAGCGCCGTGCGGGCGCTGGCTTCAATTCGCGCTGCACCATCCTGCAGCAGGACTCGCGCCGCGGCCGCAATGGCGCCGGAGGAATCTTTGCTGCGCGCCGCCACGCCTTTCTGGGCGCGCAGCAGCGCGGATTCCATGGCATAAATCTCCAGGACGATATCGGCCAGCGCGCCGATGATCTCCTGCTGATCGGTGAGACGATCCCGATATTTCTGTATGGCCGCGCCGGCGGCGAGCAAAAATACTTTCTTGGCGCCTCGAACGATGCGGTCCTCTTCGGCCCACTGCCCATCGGCTGAATCGTCCCCTGCCGAGCCGCTGAGGATTTCCTCCTGAAGTTTTGCGCCGGCAGCCATCAGGGGCAGAGTGCCGGCGAGAGCACGCTTCATCAGCATCTGAATGATGAGCATGCGGTTGATTTCGTTGGTGCCCTCGAAGATGCGGTTCACGCGCGAATCGCGGTAACCCCGCGCCACGGGATAGTCCTCATGGAAGCCGTAGCCGCCATAGATTTGCACCGCTTCGTCCACGGTGTAGTCGAGGACTTCACTGCCGAATACTTTCGCGATGGAACATTCGATGGCGTATTCCTCGAGCACCTTCATCGTGTGCGTGGCCTTGTTCCCGCCGGTAGCGCTGGCCTTCATGGCTTGATCGATGGTGCCCGCCGTTCGATAGATCATGGATTCCAGAGCGAAGGTCCGAATGGCGATCTCCGCGAGCTTAGCCCGTATCAGCCGAAAATCCCAAGCAGGAGGCGCCGAGCGTAAACCGGCCGACGTTGAGGATGTTGAATGCGACGATGTGCCCGCGGCCGATTTCGTGCAGCAGGTTTTCGCGGGGCAGGCGGCAATTCTCGAAGAAGATCGGGACGGTGGAACTGCCGCGCAAGCCCATTTTCTTTTCCTCGGCGCCGGCCGAAAATCCCGGAAAGCCGCGCTCGACGATAAAGGAGGAAAATTTTTCGCCGTCCACTTTCGCGAAAACCGTGAATACATCCGCGAATCCGCCGTTGGTGATCCACATTTTCTGGCCGTTCAAGATCCAATGGCGGCCGTCCGGAGACAGCACGGCGCGGGTGCGGGAATTCTGCGCGTCCGAGCCTGCCTGAGGCTCGGAGAGACAGTAAGAGGCCAGCCATTCGCCGGTGGCGAGTTTGGGCAGATATTTTTTCTTCTGCTCCTCGGTGCCGAAATAAACGATGGGCAGCGTGCCGATTCCGGAGTGCGCGCCAACACTCACACTGAAGGAGCCGTAGGAGGAAATCTTCTCCGAGAGGACCGTGGAGGAGATGCGGTCGAGTCCCGAGCCGCCATGCTCTTCCGGCACGCCCCCGCCCAAGAGGCCGATCTCTCCCGCTTTTTTCATCAACTGGGCCATCAGTCCTTCTTTGTGCTGCTCGAGTTCGGGGATGAGCGGAGCGACTTCCTTGGTAACGAATTCCTCGGCGGCCTGGCCGATCAGCCGCTGGTCGTCGGTCAGTTCAGCGGGAGTAAAGACGTCTTCCGCGCGGGGTGATTCCAGGAGAAAGCCGCCTCCGGGTGCGAGGGTTCCGGGTGTCGCCGTAGTAGCCATATCTCCTCCAAAGAATTACGAGAGGCACTCGAATATGCCGGCGGCGCCCATGCCGCCGCCGATGCACATGGTAACCATGCCATAGCGCGCCTTGCGACGCTGGAGTTCACGCACAATGGTGGCGGTGAGCTTTGCTCCGGTGCAACCGAGCGGATGGCCGAGAGCGATGGCGCCACCATTCGGATTGACGCGCGCGGGATCGAGACCCGCAAGGCGGATCACGGAAAGCGACTGCGCGGCGAAGGCTTCGTTCAGCTCGATGACGTCGATCTGCTCGAGCTTCAAACCTGCCAGGCGCAGCGCCTTGGGAATGGCAAACACCGGGCCCACGCCCATCTCTTCGGGGGCGCAGCCGGCTGTGGCGAAGGAGACGAACCGAGCCAGAGGCTTCACGCCGAGGGCGCGGGCGCGGTCGGCGCTCATGACCACGGAGATCGCGGCGCCATCGCTCATCTGCGAGCTATTCCCGGCAGTGACGGTTCCGTGCGCATGAAAGGCAGGCTTGAGCCGCGCGAGCGCATCAAGCGAGGTATCGGCACGTGGTCCCTCGTCGGTGTCGAAGACCTTGGTGGCCGTCTTGGCGCGGCCGCCCCGACCGTCGCCATTGGCGACGATTGTGCTGCGGACTTCGACGGGCACGATTTCATCCTTGAATTTTCCCGCAGCGATTGCGGCGAGGGCCTTTTGATGGCTGCAATAAGAAAACTCGTCGGCTTTCTCGCGCGTGATTTGATACTTGCGGGCCAGATTTTCGGCGGTAAGGCCCATGCCCAAATAAGAGTCCGGATAATGATCCATCAGCCAGGGATTCGGCGAAGATTTATTGCCGCCCATGGGCACCATGCTCATTGACTCCGTGCCGCCGGCGATGACGACTTCGGCGTTGCCCAGCATGATGCGCTCCGCAGCCATGGCGATGGCTTGCAAGCCGGAAGAGCAGAAGCGGTTTATGGTAATGGCGGAACACTCCACGGGCAGACCGGCGCGCAAGGAGGCGATGCGGGCGATATTCATGCCCTGTTCGCCCTCGGGCATGGCGCAACCCAAAACAACGTCTTCGATCTCCTTGGGATCAAGTCCAGGGACACGCCCGATCGCATTGGTGATAGCTACCGCGGCCAAATCGTCGGGGCGGGTGGCGTGCAGCGTACCCTTGTAGGCTTTACCGACGGCGGTGCGGACGGAACTCGCGATCACAGCTTCTTTCATGGTTTAGACTCCCAATAACTGAATGCTTAGATGCGCTTCAATGGACTGGGTACTCCTCCCTCATTTTCTATAAGTGCGCATTCTAAAGGGGTTTAAGTGGCCCCTTTTCACCATTTATGCAAGTGTTGAAAACAGAGAACTTGGAACGTAACCATAATTGCCGGGCCGTACCCTCATCTCCACGTTCGATTCGCACCCTCGCTCCCTTTGAAGCCGACGACTCCCCGGCCGGAGAAGAGCAAAGCGCGACCTCCTCTTCGTCAGCGACTTCGGCGTCTCAATACCCAACTGCTGTTCGCGAGACCTCGGGCATAAAGATCTCGCGCCCACACGCGCCGCGACTCCCCACTGCAGTGACCGTTGCTTGCAGCGTCATCTTCTATTTTAGCACCGGGTGCAAAGGGGCAGGGCTGGAAGACGAGTGACGCGTGTTCTATGATTCTCTTCTCATTGACGGAGGGAGGGACAATGGCGGAACCATCCTATGAAGAGCTCCGGGCGCGCGTGGCGGAACTGGAAAAGCAAAAAACAGGGCGCCGGGGAGGGCAACTTGAATTCAGGGTCGGAGAGAAGGGCGGCGTGAGCGTTTACGGGCTGGGGCGCTTCCCAGTGACACTTTACTACGAACAGTGGGTACGCCTCCTCGACGCCGCCAGCGATTTGCGGAAGTTTCTAGACGAGAACAAGGCTGAGGGCAAGCTCAAGCTCAAAGAGAAGTAGGCGCGCTCTGCGATGCCCAGGGCTGCATTGCGCTTAGCGCCCCGGAAGGCGGCGCTACGAAAGCGCGGCCCAATTCGCCGCGCTCGGCGAGAAGCAGACCCCGCCAACCCACCTTGCAACAACGGCAAGGGTGGGGCACCCGCAACACGCTTAGCGGCCCACCCGGCACATGCAATCGTTTTGAAAGTGCCCTTGAAAGCGGAGCGAGGGATGTGGGAAAAAATTCATTACGCGCGTTTTCCGGTCCTGCTTTGGTGCATGGCGCCACGGAGGATCTGATTGATGCGCGTCTGATAACCCTTTCCTTTTGATTTGAGCCAGGCTAGTACGTCGGCATCGATCCGGACGGTGACCGGCTGCTTCACCGGACGAAAGAACCTGCCCACCACGGCACTGCTCCAATCCGTAATCTCAGGAATATCGGATGTGTCGATCTCGAGGTCCTTCATTTTCCTGAGAGCGGCGATTTCCTTATTTCGTTTTCTGTTGGCTTTGAGCATAGATCTCTCTTTCCCGAGGCGTGGCTTTGCGAGCGGAGATGATGCGAATAGGTTCTTCATCGCCCTCAACTTCAACGGAGTGGGCGACAAGCATCACAATGACACCTTCGATCAGCCCCAGTGTCTGCCAGCGCTCTTCACCTTGGACGAAACGGTCCTGAATACTAATCGCGTGAGGATCATCGAAAACCAAGACGGCTGTTTCGAAGCTAACGTTGTGCTTGGATCGATTGCGACGATTCTTATACTCGTCCCAAATGAAGCGCATTAATTAGTACTTACAAAGAAGTATGTACCAATGGAGATATTTTTGCACCTCCTTTTAGCAGGCTGGGGCGTCCGGACTTACGCTTAGCCGATTGGTGCGAGGGTGGAGCCGCTCCGGCGTGGAGTGTGATGTCCATCACTGATGCGGAGGAGCGAAGGGGACATCATTTTTCCATGAGGTGGTGGTCATGAGCCGCGCGACTCTAAAAGAGATTTCGAAATCAAACGAGGTGGAGTTAGAGCGGCACAACGATATAGCGGCAGATTTTGTAAGGATCGAACTGGAGCTGGCAGATACATTCTGCAAACTCGCGTTGGAGTCCAATTCGCCAGAAAAGACGCGACAGCACCGACTCAATGCGCGACGCGCCATGAACGCAGCGTTTCATACTCTGACCAAAGTGGAGATGAAAGAGAAAGAGCTGGAGGGCCTTATTACGAGGATCGAGGAGGTCAAAGCGGTGCTCGAGAGCCTGGAAGCCGGCGGGAGCACACACCCAAGCTGCTAGGGGGACGGGTTGCTAACGTATGGGCCTTCGGCCAAGCTCGATTTTGTTCTCCACGAAAGCACAGAGAGATCCCTCGCTCCGGTTCGTCGCTCGGGATGATCATCCTGATCGGATGATCAATTGCGCAGGGGTTTGCCGGTTTTCAGGGTGTGGGCAATGCGTTCCTGAGTTTTGCGTTCGCCGCACAGGCTGACGAAAGTTTCGCGCTCGAGGTCCAGCAGATATTGTTCGCTGACGAGCTGAGATTCCGTAAGGGGTCCGCCGGCCAGCACGTTGGCGAGTTTGCGCGCCACGTGGGCGTCGTATTCGGAGATGTATTCGCCGCGCAGCATCATGTGAATGGCAAGCTTTGCGCCCGCCAGTAATTCTTCGCCCAAGACGCGGATGGAGGGCTCGTTGGGCGGCGGGAGACTCGGGCGGTAATCCTCGCGAACCAGGGCGAGCGCCGTGGCCTTAGCATCGGCGACGAGGCGATCGCCATTCATGGAGATGAAATCGGCGGGACGAAGAAAGCCCAAGCCGCGGGCATCTTCGGCGCTGGTGGAAACTTTGGCCATGGCCAGTGTTTCGAAGACGGGCTTGAAAGCGTGGAACAGATCGAGGGAATCAGCCCCTGCGGCGTGTTCATTGGCGCGGATCATCATTTCTTTGGAGCCGCCGCCCGCGGGAATCAGGCCGACGCCGGTCTCGACCAGGCCCATATAGGCTTCGGCTGAGGCATGAATGCGCGCGCCGTGCAGGCAAATCTCGCAGCCGCCGCCCAGGGCCATTCCCTGCGGAGCGATGACGACGGGTTTCGCAGCGTGCTTCAGGGCCAGATTGGCGTTCTGAAAGCGGCGCACGGCGTCGTGGATGTCGTCCCATTCCTGTTCCTGCGCGGCGACGAGGAGAAGCATTAAATTGGCGCCCACCGAAAAATTGGACGCCTGATTGGCCACCACCAGCGCATCGAAATCGGTGTTCAAGCGCTTCAAACCAGTCTGCACCATGGCGGTGATGTCGTCGCCGATGGCGTTCATTTTGGAGTGAAATTCGCAGCACAAGACTCCGTCGCCAAGATCCATCAGGCTGGCGCCGGAATTGCTGGCGATTTCTTTCGAACGTTCCTTGAGCGATTTGAGAACGATGATGCCCGGCGGTTCGGGAACTTTGACGGGGGTTCCGGCACCGGGATCGAACGCGGAGAGTTCTCCTGCAGACGATTCGTAGAGTGATTTGCGGCCGGCGGAGAGCAGGCGCGCGAACCAGGGAGGCAAGTCGCGGTTGTCGGCGGTCCAGCGGCGCGCCAGGGCCTCGATGCCGAGCACATCGCATATTTCGAATGGGCCGAGGTCCCAGCCGAAGCCCCAGCGCATGGCACGGTCCATGTCAACAATGGAATCGGCAATTTCAGGGACACGGCGGGCCGCGTAAAGCGACGTCTCCGAGATGAGCCCCCAAAGGAATTGCTGCGCTTTATCGCCCGGCTGGCCGGCGATTACGGGAGCGAGAATGGCCTGAAGACGTGTGTGCGAATCTTCGATGGTGCGCGCCATTTCGAGCGAGCCGAAGCGCGCTTTCTGCCGGGGACGATATTCCATGGTGCGGGGATCGAGAGCCAGGATTTCACTTTCCGCGGCCTTTTTTACGCGCTGGTAGAAGCCGCGGCCGGATTTTTCGCCGAGCCAGCCGCGGCGCGTCATTTCTTCGACGAGCGGCGGAACGCGGTAAAGCTCGCGCGATTCGTCTTCTGGCGCGTTCTCATAGATATTGCGAACGACGTTGGTAAGGACGTCCAAGCCCACGATATCGGCGGTGCGGAAAGTGGCGGATTTGGGCCAGCCGATGGCCGGGCCGGTGCAGGCGTCGACTTCCTCGATGCTCATGCCGAAGCGGGCCATAAGCGACAGCGAAGTGAGCATGGAAAACGTGCCGATGCGATTGGCGATAAAATTGGGGGTGTCTTTGGCGCGGACTACACCTTTGCCCAGACGCCGATCACAGAAATCGCCGAGCGCGTCGAGGACTTCCGGGGAAGTTGCGGGGCCGGGGATGAGCTCGACGAGCTTCATGTAACGCGGGGGATTGAAGAAATGCGTGCCGGCCCAGTGGCGCTGGAAATCGTCATCGAAGCCCTGGGCAATGTGGTGGATCGGAAGGCCGGAGGTGTTCGTGGTTACGATCGTGCCAGGCCGGCGATGCGGTGCGAGCTTTTGCAGCAGGCTCCGCTTGATGGCGAGGTTTTCAGCCACGGCCTCGATGATCCAATCGGCTTGGGCACACCAGGCGAGATTGTCTTCGAAATTTCCGGTGGTGATGCGATTAGCAGCCGCCGGGGTAAAAAACGCGGCCGGCCGTGCCTTTTGTGCGGCTTCCAGGCCAGCGCGGACGACGCGGTTGCGGACGCGAGGGTCCGTGAGCACCAGACCGCGGGCTTTTTCCTCCGGGGCGAGCTCGGACGGCACGACGTCAAGCAGAAAGCAATGGACGCCCGCGTTGGCCAGATGAGCGGCGATGCGGGCGCCCATGGTTCCGGCGCCGAGTACGGCGGCAGTATTGATCTGAGGGCGGGGTCTCATAGGGTTGCGCGTAACTCCTTTAAACTCAGTGTCAGGCACCCTGAGCCAAGGCTAGCGCAGTGAGTGTTACAGAACAGACAAAGGCGGTCAACCCGTGTGAGGACGGCATCCCTAAGTCGTCTTATGCTGTCTAATAGAATGGGAGCCGATAGGAGAGAAACCCTAATGGGATGGGTGCAGGCGGCACTCGGACGCGTGCGTGAATTTGCCTACGCAGAACGCCCGGCGCAGGTGAACGCTTCGGTGCGGCCAAAATTGGGACTAGCGCTGGGCGGCGGCTTCGCGCGAGGAATCGCGCACGCCGGAGTGCTGCATACTCTGGAGCAGCACGGCATTGCGATCGACTATATTGCGGGCACGAGCGCGGGGGCTCTGGCGGGAATGGCGTATGCGAGCGGACTGCCCTTCGAGGAAGTGGTAAAGCGGGCGGCTGCGCTGCGCTTCGGCGCTTTCGGGCAATGGAGATTTTCCTGGCTGGGGTTGGCTTCCAATCAAAAGCTGGAGTTTTATCCCAAGCGGTATCTGAACATCAGCACGTTCGAAGAGCTGCGGATCCCACTCACCATTGCGGCCACGGATTTGATTACCGGCGAGCCCGTGTACTTTGATCACGGTCCGCTAGGCCCGCCGCTGCGTGCCTCATGCGCGTATCCAGGTCTTTTTCAGCCGGTCGAATATGAGGGACGAACGTTGGTAGATGGATTCGTGGGAGCCACGGTGCCGGTGGAGGCGGTGGCCAGAATGGGCGCCGATGTGATCATCGCGGTCTTCCTGGATGCGGAGGCGATGGTCAAGCCAACGAACTTCACGGATGTGATTGGGCGCTCGTTCACGATTATTCAGCGCCATGCCGATTTGGCGTGGCGGGTAAAGTCCGACGTGGTCATCGAGCCGCGCGTGCGGGATTTTGCGTGGGATGATTTCGCAAAGACGCCGCAGTTGATCGCTGCGGGCGAAGAGGCCACGCTGGCGGCCATGCCGCGGGTGCGAGCCGCACTCGAAGCTGCCAGGGAGCGCGTCGCCGCGGAAGAGCCGCGGGCTATGGGAGGATCTGGGCGGGGAAATCGCTAGGCCGGACGGATTTGGAGACGCACCGGCTGGCCCAGTCCCTTGCCACGTTGGGTGAACCAGGCGCTCATGGCTTCCGCCAGGCGCTCGGGCTGGACGCGGAAACTGGCTTCCAGGAGGCCTTCTGCAAGAGGAAGTGTGTCATCAAACTCGGCTTCCCCGGTGAAGTTGCGCATACAAAAATTGTCAAGCCACTCGAGGGGACAGGGACGGCGCTCGGCGCCTATAACGACTTCGACGCGCAGCTTCTGAGCGTACACGACGACAGTATAGCGTGCCGGCCGCGGTGAATGCGTGTGCGACACCAAATTCCTTGCTGCTACCGAATCCGGGAATTAGAATTGGTCTCTAGCGCCGCGAAGCTCTCGTGGCGACACGTTCGTGGCGAAGGAGGCGGTGTAATGGCCTGGCAGCCGCAGTCGGAGCCCTGCCGCTTGTAATCGTCATCTCAGATTCCGATAAGATCCGAACCGGGAGAAAAACTTGGGCACACCGCTCGAGGAGTGGGTGGAAGATGCCGCTCGAAAGACGCGGCCAAAGCAGGTCGTCTGGTGCGGCGGATCGGAAGCCGAAGCGCAGCAGATGGTGGAAACACTGGTTGCTGAGGGGCGGACGGTTCGCCTGAATGAACGGACCTATCCCAACTGCATCCTGCATCGGAGCGATCCGAGCGACGTGGCGCGAACGGAGCAAGTGACGTTCATCTGCTCACGGCGCAAAGAGGACGCCGGGCCGACGAACAACTGGATGGCGCCGGAGGAGGCCAAGCAGAAGGTCGGCGCGCTGTTTGATGGCGCGATGGCCGGCCGGACGATGTACGTGGTGCCCTACCTGATGGGTCCCGCGGACTCGTCCATGACTCGCGTGGGCGTGGAGGTGACCGACAGTCCCTACGTAGTGGTGAGCATGCATATCATGGCGCGCATCGGAAAGGCCGCGCTCGAGCGGATCGGCAAAACGAGCGACTTCGTGCCGGGGCTGCATTCACTCGGCGATTTGAATCCAAAGCGGCGATTCGTTCTGCATTTTCCAGAAGAAAAGCTGATCTGGAGCATCGGCTCCGGCTATGGAGGCAATGCGCTGCTGGGGAAGAAATGCTTCGCGCTGCGCATTGCGAGCTGCATGGCGCGCGAGCAGGGCTGGATGGCGGAACACATGCTGATCCTGGGACTGGAAGATCCTTCCGGCAAAGTCACCTATATGGCGGCGGCGTTTCCGAGCGCCTGCGGCAAGACGAATATGGCCATGATGGTCTCCACGCTGGAGGATTCCGGCTATCGCGTGTGGACCCTAGGCGACGACATCGCCTGGATGCAACCGGGGCCGGACGGTTATCTGCATGCCATCAATCCCGAGGCGGGATTTTTTGGCGTCGCGCCGGGAACCAATGCGCTCACGAATCCCAATGTCATGGCTGCCGTAAAACGAAATACGATTTTCACGAACGTGGCCATGACGGCTTCGCGCGAGCCTTGGTGGGAAGGGATGACCGCGGAGGCGCCGCCAGAGCTGACGGATTGGCAGGGCCACAAGGTTTCCGCTGGCGCCCAAGGCCCCGCGGCGCATCCGAACTCACGCTACACGGTTCCGGCGCGGCAGGCTCCGCGCATATCGTCGCATTGGAAAGATCCGGCCGGGGTTCCGATTTCGGCGATCATCTTTGGGGGCCGACGCGCGCGGGTGGCGCCGCTCGTTTACCAATCCTTGAATTGGCAGCACGGAGTCTTCGTGGGCGCGGGCATGGCTTCGGAAACGACCGCCGCGATCACCGGGGAAGTGGGAGTACGAAGGCGCGATCCCATGGCCATGCTGCCCTTTTGCGGTTATCACATGGGCGACTATTTTCGGCATTGGCTGGAGATGGGCCGGCGCATTCCGCACCCGCCGAGGATTTTCCACGTGAACTGGTTTCGCAAGGGCCCGAACGGGAAATTTTTGTGGCCCGGTTATGGCGAAAACGTGCGGGTGCTGAAGTGGATTCTCGAGCGCGTGAACGGCAAAGGTCTGGCGGAGGAAACGCCCATTGGATTTGTTCCCACGCCTCAAGGGTTGACGCTGGATGGTCTCGCTATCTCCGCGGCAGATCTGAAGGAAGTGCTTCGCGTGGATGCCGCAGATTGGCAGAAGGAAGCGGAGGAGATTGGCACGTTCTTCAATAAATTTGGGGACCGCCTGCCGCCGGAACTCCGCGCGGAGCAGGCCCATCTGACCGAACGGCTCCATCTGGTGGCCAGCGCAAAGGGCTGAAGGCCGGGCTCAAGCCTTCCGTTCACAATTCACGTGAAATTTGAAGCGAGTGATTATTCGTAAGCCGCTGGAGCCGCGTCTCCAACGGGGTTAACTGGAGCGACAAAAGGCCTCTCGAAGTCTTTACGGACTCCACGCGTTTCAAGTATGCTCCCCAAGAAATTTTCTACTTCAGAAAGGCTGGCCCAGCCACGGTGAGCGAAATCTTAGCTACGCAAGTCACGCGGATTTTCATTCCACAAAGAGAGTCGAAACCCGCCGAGCTATGTACTCCGATACGGCCGGAGCGCAGGCGCACGCCGCGCCGTCCTCTTCCGATCCCACTCTTCGTGTATGGCCACACGCCCGAAGGCCACCCATTTTATGAGGAGAGCTTCACGAACGCCGTGAACGTTCATGGCGGATCGATGCGCATGGAGAGGAACGTGCAGCTTGGACAGCGCCTGCTCGTGGTGAATCAGAGAAATGAGTGCGCGCTGCCGTGCATCGTCGTGTTTGTAGGTGCGCGGCTGGGCGGCGGGATCGATGTGGCATTCTCGTTCACCGCGGCCATGCCCTACTTCTGGCGCAATCCGGGCGCGGGCAAGGTCAGCGCCGAGGAAGTGGAATTGGATTACGCGGCCGCGGAGCCATCGCAGCGATCGGCCTAAAGAATGGATTCGATTTCGGCATCCAGGGCGACGTGCGATTGCGGAAAGCCGTTGATGCGATAGGTCTGCACGGAGCGCGGTGCAGCGGCGGGTTGCAAAGAGAAATGGAGAAAACGGCTGATGTGATAATCCTCGTCAAAGATGCCGAAGATACGCGCGGTCTCTTCGGGCGATAGCCCAAAAGCGGCCAGGGCCAGCGGGCGCCCAAAGCCGCCGGCGAGCTGCCGGTATTTTTCGACCACGTCACGCAAGCTCATGGACTGACGTGGCGCGATGCTCATATCCGGCTACTCATATCCACAGATTGTATCCAGACTTCTCTATATCCAAACATATCTATATCCAAACATAGGCGCCCGATTCGCCGTAGGGCACGTTGACGTAAAACAGATTGGCCTCCGGGGCCCGAGCGAAGCTCTCGAGCAATTTTCGAGGTCCATGGCAGGAGCAAAGCGTCTCGGCACGGGCCATGGCGATGCGGGCGACGTCATCCAGGCTGGGCACTTCGTCACGCGAAAACCACAGCCAGGTCGCGGGGCGATCGCAGGATGCACAGTCATCCATGGCTTGATCCAACCGGCGGCTCATTGCGGCGGCTACTTCCGGTTGCAGACCCGCGGCGGAAAATTCATCGCTGCCGACGAAGAAGTATTGACTGAATTCAGCGCCATCGGGCTCAAAGGCAATGACGCGGCCCGGAAAGTGCGGCAGTTCCTTTTCCATTTGCTGCTTCAGGCAAGCCAGACAGAGCGACACTTCGGGACGCGCGGGGCGCCGGCGGTGGGAAGCCTTGCCACGCAAATAGAGAGTGTCGGGGATAAATGTGGCCATCCATGCGCCCTCATTCTCGAGGTGCTGGCATTCGGCAGGCATGCGCGTGAGGCGTGCCCACCAATTGCGGGAGCGCCAGCGAAAACGAATTTCGGGATAGGCCTGCTCGAGACGCATGCTTTCCGTGATAGTAACAGACTGCAAGCAGGAGTCTAAAGGTTGGAGGCGGGAGAGAGGTCGGATAAGATGATGGACGCCGCTCGATGCGAACCGCTCGCCGGAGCGGATTAGCCGAAACATCTCATTCATCGGGAGGAATTATGGCCATTGCGGTGGGACAGCCGGCGCCGGATTTCACGTTGAAGGACCAGAACCAAAAAGACGTAAAGCTTTCTGAGTATCGCGGAAAAAATGTGGTGATCGTGTTTTATCCGCTGGATTGGAGTCCGGTGTGCACGAACGAGCACGCCTGCTTCGTAAATGATTTGAAGCAATTCGAGAAGCTGAATGCGCAGGTGCTGGGGCTGAGCGTGGATAGCGCCTGGTCGCACAAGGCGTTTGCCGAAAAGATGGGCATTCGCTACCCACTGCTGGCCGATTTCCAACCGCGCGGCGCGGTGGCGGAGAAGTTCGGCGTCTATCTGCCGGATAAAGGGATCACCGGCCGGGCGATTGCGATCGTGGACAAGGCCGGCAAGATTGCCTGGCTGAAGAATTACGAGATTCTCACTGTGCCCGATATGAAGGAAGTCTCGCAGGCGCTGTCGAAGGTCCAGTGAGGGCTGGGAGCCGAATCCGCTCGGGAGGTTGCGGCTTTTAGCGTATGCTATGCGGCTTGAGAATTGCCGCGGAAGATGAGGAAGATCAGCAAGGCGTTCAGCGCGATGATGACAGCCGCGGTGAACCAGGCGAGCGCCGCGACCCACCAGGAGTTGGTGAACTCACCCATGCGGCGCTTGTCGCCCGTGAACTGCACCAGCGGAACGAGTGCGAACGGCAACTGAAAGCTGAGAATGACCTGACTGAGGATGAGCAGGCCCATGGCCCGGGTTTCACCGGCAATACCGATCACCAGCGCTGCGGGGATGATGGCCGCGGAACGCGTGATCAAGCGCCGCAACCAGGGCTTGATCTGCAGGCTTAGGAATCCCTCCATCACCACCTGACCGGCGAGAGTGCCTGTAAGCGTGGAGTTCTGCCCGGAACAGAGCAGAGCCGCGGCGAAAAGGGTGCTGGCCAGGCCCGCGCCCAAAACGGGAGTCAGCAGTTTGTAGGCCTGGCTGATGTCGGCAACGGTGGTGAGCCCGCGATGGTGGAAGGCCGCGGCCCCGAGAATCAGGATCGCGGCATTCACAAAGAGCGAAAACCCGAGCGCAATGGTCGAGTCGAGCGTGGCAAAACGGATGGCTTCGCGCTTTTGAGGGGAGCCCAGTCCGAAGGCGCGCGTCTGCACGATGCTGGAGTGCAGGTACAAATTGTGCGGCATCACCGTGGCACCGAGAATGCCGATGGCGAGATACAGCATGTCCCGATCATGCAACAGGCGCAGCGGAGGAACCAGACCCGTGGCCGCCTCGCGCCACAGGGGCTCGGCGACAAAGAGTTCATAGGCGAAGCAGGCGGCGATGGTCGCGATCAGGGCGATCACCAACGCTTCGATCCAGCGAAAACCGCGGCCTTGCAGGGCCAGCACGATCAGCACGTCGGTGCCGGTTATCAATACGCCGGCGAGCAGCGGGATGCCGAAAAGCAGTTTGAGGGCGACTGCGGAGCCCAGAACCTCCGCCAAGTCGCAGGCGGCAATGGCAATTTCGCCCAGCAGCCACAAGGCCAGCCCCACCGGGCGCGAGTAAGATTCACGGCAGGCTTGCGCCAGGTCGCGCCCGGAGGCGACTCCCAATTTGGCGGAGAGCGCCTGCACGAAAATCGCCATTAAGCTGCTGAGAATCACGACGCTCAGCAGGGCGTAGCCGAATTGCGAGCCGCCGCCGATGTCGGTGGCCCAGTTTCCCGGGTCCATATAACCGACCGCCACCAGATAGCCGGGTCCGGCGAACGCCAGCATCTTGCGAAGGAACGAAGCGCCGCCGGCAATGGGGACGCTGCGATAGACCTCCGGCAAGGAGGGCCGCATCGCGGCGGAGTTCTTGCTGGCCGCGGGCCGAAGACTTAAACCGGGAGCCTCGGATTCGAGCCGCACAGCGTTGGGCGAAGATTCGGAAACGGGATCCACGATGGACTCAATGATCTTAACCTAGATAAAGGTTAAATATAAACTACATTTAACATCCCAGGCCGTCAATACGGGCTCTCCTGCAGTGTGGCGTGAAAGACACGCGCCGCTCGAAATCGCGCTTTGACAGACCGCGCAGTTGGCTTGCGTGCCGTGCTTGCGTCGCATCATTTGTGATAGCTTGAAGCGAAGGCTCACGGAGGAAAAATGGCGGAACAGCAGACGCCTCAAGTGCAAATCAAGGTCGATGAGAAGGACCTGGTTGGCCAATTCTCCAACCTCGTAATGATTCACCACAATCCGGAAGAATTTACGATGCAATTCATCTACGTGTTTACCAACGGAACGCATGGGAAACTCGTGGCCAGCACGATCGTCAGTCCGGGGCACGCCAAGAGGCTGTGGCGGGCGCTGGGGGAGAACATCGCCCGATTCGAAGCGCAATTCGGGCCCATTCGCGAATCGCCCGCGACGGCGCCGCCTCCGAACGTCGGATTCGTGCAGTAGGAACTTTTGCCGGAAGAATTTTGCGGCTGAGGTGATTGTACGGTACGCTCGTGCGCACCAGCATGCCGGCGATCAGCGCTATCCTCATCACCTGCAACGAACAATCCGATCTGCCCGAGGCTTTGGAATCGCTCCGCGGCATCGCCGACGAGATCGTCGTCGTGGATTCCGGCAGCACCGACCGGACCTGCGAAATTGCGCAGAGCCTCGGGGCGCGAGTGGTTTCGCGCCCCTTCACCAATTTTGGCGAGCAAAAGAATTTTGCCGCGGCGCAGGCGGCGCACGATTGGCTGCTCTCGCTCGATGCGGATGAACGGCTGAGCGGCGAATTGCGCGGATCGATCGCCGCCTGGAAACAAAGCGAGCCGGAATACGCGGCCTATCAGATGAATCGCAAGCCGAACTATCTGGGTGGCTGGATCCGCCATTCGGGGTGGTATCCGGAATATTGTGTGAGGCTGTACCGGCGTGATTGCGCGCGGTTCGTGGGCGCGTTACATGAAAGCGTGCAGGTGAATGGGCGGGTGGGGCGCCTGCGTGGCGAACTTCTGCATTACACGATTCGTTCGCTGCGGGAGCACTATGCCAAGATGGAAGCGTTCACCACGCGGGCGGCCGAGGATCTTTATGCCAGAGGGCGGCGCCACTGGCGCTGCGGCATGTGTCTGGCGGCGCCCTGGACGCTGCTGCAGCGATTTTTCTTTCAGCTGGGGTTTCTGGACGGCTATCGCGGCGCGCTGATCGCCTGGACCTCGGCGCGTTACGTCTGGCTGAAGTACCGCAAGCTGGGTGTGCTGGTGCGGGGAGGAAAGCTCGAAGCGCGCGTCTGGCCGCAAGCGCGGGACGTCTGACGTGGCGCGCATACTCGTGGCGGATCTGGAACGCGTATGGCGTGGGGGCCAGGAGCAGGCGCTTCTGCTCATGATGGGACTGAAGCGCCGGGGCCATGGCGCGGAACTCGTGGCGGTGCGGGATTCCGCGATTGCCCTACGAGCGCAAGCCGCGGGCATTCGAGTCCATCCCATCAGCGACAGCGTGCGCCGAATTGGCGCGGCGCGGCGGCTGCGTCAGTTGCTCCGGGAAACGCCGTTCGACCTCGTCTACGCAAATGAAGCCCACGCACTCACGGCGGCATGGCTGGCGCGAAGCCATCGCCATGTGCCGCTGGTGGCGGCGCGCCGCGTGATTTTTCCGCTTTCGCGCAGCCTCGTTTCGCTCGCACGTTATCGCGCCGCAGCGCGAATTCTGGCGATCTCTCAGACCGTGCGGAGCGAGCTTCTGACTGCCGGGCTCGATGCGAAGCGCATCGAGGTGGTTCCCGACGGAGTGGAAATTCCCAGCCCGATAACGCCCGAGGCGCGCCTGCACGCGCGGGAACGATGGGGCTTTCGCGCTGACGAAACGGTGGTTGTATGCGTGGGCGCGTTGACGGCCGAAAAGGGCCACGCGCTGCTGATCGAGGCATTCGCAAAATTGCGGCGGGAAATAAAGATGTGCCGGCTTCTCGTCGCGGGCGAAGGGAGCTTGCGCGCGCAACTGGAGCGACAAGCGCGAGAGGCCGGTCTCCAATCCGCGATTCTCTTTGCCGGCTTTGTTCGCGATGTGGAATCTGTTTATGGGGCAGGCGATCTATTCATCTTTCCCTCGCTCCAAGAAGGAGCCGGCAGCTCGCTGCTTCGCGCCATGACTTTTGGTTTGCCTGTGCTGGCGCTGGCGCGGGGCGGGGTGGCCGAAATCATCGAAGATGGACGAACTGGAGTCTTGATGCAGGAAGCGAGCGCGGAGGCCTTGGCCCAGGCGGCGGCGCGAATGCTACGGGACACCGCGTTGAGGGAACGGCTCACGCGGGCTGCACGGGAGACGGTGGCGTCGCGATACTCCGCGGATCGCCTGGTGGATCATACGGCGGGTATCTTCGAGCAGCTGATTTCCGGCGGGGCAGGCGGCAAATAATTTTCGAGAAGGCGCAAAAGAAAAAAGCGCCGGAAGCCCTCTGCCAGGGCCGCCGGCGCTAATCTCTGAAATTATTTGCGCCAGTTTCTTCGCTCTCGTCCTCCTTATCCGTGCAGGTTATTTCCCGAAGCAGACAGCGGGCCGAGAACCCAATGGCCCACTGGTTCCAGGAACTCGAGGCCGACGGCAAAGCCGTCGTCGCGCAGGCGCTCGCAATAAGCGACGCGGGCCTTGGCGCGAAAATTGCCAGGAAGCGATTCGAAAGATAAACGGTCGTCGCGCTTCCAGCGGCGGACGGACAGGACGCGTGCGCCGCGAGCGCTGACGTTTTCGGTAAAGGTGGTCTCCACACCGGGCAGCTCCTGGTGACCCGAGATGTGGACGGCAATGGCCATGGGAACTCTTTTCTCGACACGCGATACGTCATAGGTTTTCTGCACGCTGCCCCCAGACAAGCGAACCGGAAAACCGGCCTATAAACAGGCCGCGATACGCGACAACCCCATAATCCTGCCGCCGCGCTTCATGCCGTAGAGGCTGCGGTCAGCGGCATCGAACAACTCCTCGACCGTGCGGCCATCCTGCGGAAAGACGGCCGCTCCTACACTCACGGTAACCGGCGGATCTTCTCCATCTGCGCCGAGCCGCTCGCGAATTCTTTCGCCGACGCGGCTGGCTGCCTGCGCGCCGGCTTCCGGAAGCACTAGAGCAAACTCGTCGCCGCCATAACGCGCGGCGGTATCGATGGCGCGGCAGTGCACGCGAAGAACGTTGCCCAGACGGCATATGGCGCGCGAACCTGCGAGGTGACCATGGCGGTCATTGATCTGCTTGAGATTGTCGAGGTCCATCAAAATAACGGCGAAACTGCGCCCGCTGCGGCTGGAGCGCTGGATTTCAGCCTCGAGCGCGTTCAGCAGGGCGCGGTAATTACCCAGGCCGGTGAGCGAGTCGCTGACGGCGAGCTGGCGTACCTGCTCGAAGAGACGTGCATTATCGAGGAGCGTGCCGCCAAGAATCAGGGCATAGCTGGCCGTGCGCAGGCCCAAAGCGAGAGTGAACGGGGCATCAAAGGCGTGCAACGACTGCGTGGCCGCGATATGGCAAGCCACGTTGATCCAAAGCGCGATGCAAAGCGTGCGTTTGAACCCGAAGCGCGCCTGGTGGGCGCGGCTAAGGGCGATCGCCGCCACCAGGAACAGCGCCGCCGGAAGCAGTTCCGAGGCGCGCGCCAGCCGGGCCCCGGGATGAGTGGCCGTATTGATAACGCCGCTGAGATAAGCGGCGCTGGTCAGGTAAGTCACAATGCCGACCCGCACCAGCGCGACGGTAGTTTCGCCGCGTGGGTGGAGAGAGTGCGGCACGCGATGCTCCAGCGCCAGCGCGGACACCAGCAGCGCCGCGAGCGCCGTTTGGCCGATCATCCAGGTGAGAAAGACCAGCGCCTCTTGCGCGCCCGTGATGGAGCCGCCGTAGAGCCCCCAAATGGCAAAGGTTTCGATCAATCCAGCGAGGAGAAATCCGAGCGCCAGGATCAGCGTAAAACGATCACGCGTGCCGCGGAAATGCACCAGGGCGTTGGCGACAAAAGTGAAGCACAGCAGGCTGCCGACGATTTCGAGATAGCAAAAGAGTACGAATCCAGAAGAAAAATCACGCTGTCGCAACCAGCAGGAAAGTCCGAATACCCCGCCAAGAGCCAAAATGCCAAGCACCCATTGGTAACGGGAAAGGTACCGGCGGATTTTTTGCGCGCCAAGCACGAGCCCCCCAAATCATTCCCCACGGTGCTACGGAAACAAGCGCGGGTGTTGATGGATACAGCAAGTACTGTACCTTTCCGGTTTCCCCTACAAACCTGGAAGCAAGCTCTTGAAAGCAAGGGCGTTGGGGAACGTACGGAGGGACAGGCTGGTCTAGCCGGAATCCCGAAAGTGCCGCGGCGGGGTTTCGAAAAGTTACGAGATGATTCAGAGGATACCGTATGACCGGGCGGGCCCGGCCACCGTTAGAGGTGTAGCTTCAGGGTTTTGGTTTCTGCTGGTCTGCTTGTTGGCCTTTGTTTTGTTCCTCGGCGCGGACGGCGGCTTCGGCGGCCTGGAAACCGATGCGACTATGCGTGCCGTCGCAGAATGGCTTATTGACCGAACCGCCGCAACGGCAGAGCGCGAAATTAGGCTTTCCGGTCAGATCATATTTGTGGCCGTCGGCATCGACGAGTTCGATGGAGCCTTCGGGAGCCTCCACACGGAAGGGACCGTTTTTTCGCGCCATGATTCTGACTTGTGCCATGTGTTCCTCCGGTGGAGTGATGAGTCCTTGCAGGTCTGGTTCACTTCGTTTTGCAAAAGCGGATCACTCGTCCGCCTTTCTTACCGCCAAAGCTCCCCTTGCCGGGGACTTTGGCTCAAAAGCGGGCGGACTCGGGATGACAACTTCAAAGTGATCGCCGCTTCGTGGCGAATAGCCATGCCGATCAATACTTGGGCACGGAAGGATCGACCTCATCCGACCACGCCAGAATCCCGCCTTTGAGATTCCAGATTTTGCGAAAACCGGCCTGCTGCAAAAACTGCACGGCATCGGCGGAGCGCTTTCCGCTGCGGCAGTGGGCTACGATTTCGCGTGAACTATCGAGCTCACTGGCGCGCTTGGGCAGATCGCCGAGCGGAATCAGATGTCCTTGCAAATTGCAAATCTGGTACTCGTGCGGCTCGCGGACGTCGAGGATGAAAATGTCGTCGCCGCGATCGAGCCGGGACTTGAGCTCCCGGGGCGTAATTTCGGGAATGCCTGTGGTCACAGGAACAACCTCCTCTCCGCGAATTCCGCAAAACTCTTCATAGTCGATGAGCTCACGGATTGTAGGGTGATCGCCGCAGACCGGGCAAGACGGATTCCTGCGCAGACGCAGTTCGCGGAAGCGCATGCCCAGAGCGTCGAAAAGCAAGAGCCGGCCGGCCAGCGGTTCGCCGATGCCGAGGATGAGCTTGATCGTCTCCATGGCCTGGAGCGCGCCCACGATGCCGGGGAGAACTCCAAGGACTCCACCTTCCGCGCAGGAGGGCACGAGACCAGGCGGCGGCGGTTCAGGATAGAGGCAGCGGTAGCAAGGGCCGCCGGGATAATGGAAGACGGTGGTCTGCCCTTCAAAGCGAAAAATCGAGCCATACACATTGGGCTTGTCCAGCAGCACACAGGCGTCATTGACCAGATAGCGCGTGGGGAAATTATCCGTGCCGTCGACAATGATGTCGTATTCGCGGAACAGATCGAGAGCATTCGAGCTGGTCAGGCGCGTCTCGTAGGTGTCGATGCGAATCGACGGATTCACGCCAGCCAGGCGTTCTCTGGCGGCTTGAATTTTGGGCCGCCCGACGTCGCTCGTGGAAAATGTGATTTGCCGCTGGAGATTGGTGTAATCGACGACGTCGAAATCAACGATCCCGAGCCGCCCTACGCCTGCCGCGGCCAGATAAAGCCCCAGAGGCGCGCCCAGCCCGCCCGCGCCGATCATGAGCACCTTGGCTTTGGCCAGCTTGAGCTGCCCGTCCATGCCCACTTCGGGCATGATCAGATGGCGGCTGTAGCGCTGAATTTCCTGCTTGGAAAGTGTGCGCCCAGTGTCAGGAACAGTGGGCGTGCCGGTAATGATCGGCATGATGGCTCTCCTTCCGACCCCTTATATTTTCGCGCCGCCGGCGATCGAGGGCACGATGCTGATCGTATCGCCGTCTTTGGTGGGCGTGTTTTCCTTCTGCAGGTAGCGAATATCCTCGTCGTTGAGGTAGATATTCACGAAACTGCGAATGCGGCCGTCGTCAGTGTAAAGGTGCTTGCGCAGATCGGCGTAGGTTCCCGTAAGCTGTTTCAGGGCCTCGCCGACGGTGGCCGCATTGAACTCCACGCTTGCTTGCTTGCCCGCAAACTGCCGCAGGGCGGTCGGAATTTCCATCTTCACTGCCATGTTTGTCCTGCCTCCAGTGTAACTCCGCAGTTGAACTTGAGCACGCAGAGCCTGTTTCTCCAAAAGCAGAATCCCCGCAAAATCGTTGGGGGACGGCTCCTCATCGTTTGATCATCCCCGGTGGAACGGCCCAGGTGATCTCTTCCGGCTGAAAAGCGGAGCGATCGTCGGAGAGCTGCCAGGAAGTCATGTCACGGGGCTCGCCGCTCGCGACACTCACGATGACGTAGCTATACCACGGCCAGGCATGCTCGCGATCGTATTCGCTGGGCCTGGCAGGATGATCCGGATGGGAGTGATACCAACCCACCAGCGCCAATCCCTGCTCCTTGGCCGCGCGCTCAGCGGCGCGGAAATCCTCGGCAGTAATGGAAAAGCGATTGCGCGGGGAATCGTCGCGCCGGTTGGTGAGCGGAAAGAGCGCGCGCACCTCGCGGCCTTCCGCACCGTCGACGCCCAGCATGGCGCCGCAGGTCTCGTTCGGATAATCGCGGGCGCCGTAGCCGCGGATACTCTGGGCGATCTCTGAGTTGATGATGAGCATACCATTCGCGAGCCGTTTCCCAAGGCGCTATGCGCCTTCGCTTTCGTCCCAGAAGCGCTCGCTCAGATACTTTTCGGCCGCATCGGGGAAGATGGTCACGATGACGGCCCGCTCGCCTTGACCGAGCGAGGCCGCTAACTGCAAGCAGCCGACGAAGGCCGCGGCGGCACTGGGACTCACCAACATGGCCTCTTCGCGCGCCAGACGCTTGGCCATGAGGTAGGCGTCCTCGGTGCGAATTACCAAATCGCGATCCGCAACGCGGGGGTCGTAGATCGCCGGTACGAGCGCTGAACCCATGTGCTTCCAGCCCTCCAGTCCGTGGAAGGCCGCGTCGGGTTGCAGGCTGACGCATTGAATGCGCGGATTCAGCTCTTTCAGCCGCCGCGCGGTGCCCACAAAAGTGCCGCTCGTACCGAGACCGGCTACAAAATGGGTGATGCTGTGTTCGGTTTGCTCCCAGATTTCGAGCGCGGTCGTTTGATAATGCGCGCGCCAATTGGCTGGATTGCTGTATTGGTCGGGATAAAAATATTTTTGCGGATCGCCAGCGTGAATTTCACGCGCTCGGCGAATAGCTCCGTCGGACCCGGCGTCGGCGGGAGTCAAGATAATCTTTGCTCCGTAGGCCGATAAAATCCTCTTCCTTTCCGGGCTGGCGTTCGAGGGAAGGCAGAGCACGACCGGATATCCAAGTGCCGCACCGATCATGGCATAGGCGATGCCGGTATTGCCGCTGGTGGCGTCCATGATGGTCTTGCCAGGCCGAAGCGCGCCGGTGCGCTCGCCTTCGCGGATCATGCTCAGGGCCGCGCGGTCCTTTACCGACCCGCCGGGATTGAACCACTCCGCCTTAGCGTAGAACTCCGCCCTGGGGTATTCCCGGCCTACTCTTTCCAGGCGCAGCAAGGGCGTATTGCCGACGCGCTCGAGCACGCCGACACCTATTTTCCTCGCGTTTTCAGGCGTCGTGGTCAAAACCGAACTCTTCGCGAAAGCCATGAGTTTACAATA
>QHYR01000165.1 GCA_003223315.1 Acidobacteriota bacterium
CGAACATGAGCAGGGACTTGTTTTGTGCCTTCCATCCGAAGCGGGTAATGGTCCCATCGTTGGCACTGCGGTTCGCATTGCCGCTCAGGTGCGCATTCGGATGACCGTAGATGCCCAACCCCGTCTTCAGGGACGCGTCGGCCTTCATGTTCGCGAGGATTGCCGAGTCGGAGATTGCTTCGATGAGCCCAGCGCCAAATACAGGCGTCGGGATGCGGAAAATGATGTTCGGATTCCCGCCCTGGCCGGAGAGCGGGTTTCCGGCAGGCAGGAAGTTGGGTTGGGCGATGTCGCAACCCGCGGCGTCACTGCGGCCGGTGATGACGAAGAGGTCGTGCACACCGCCATCGTTGGTTCCGTCCGGATTGCGCTTGAAGCGTGCTTCACGGACGGGGCCATTTTGCGTGATGAACCACGGCACCATGTTTTTTGCCCCATTGAGAGTGGCAACGGCGATCTCGGGGTTCCGCGCAGGGCTCGATCCGCCGGCAGCCGGCTGCGAGTGGCAAGCGAAGCACTGGTTTGAGTTGAAGCGCGGCCCCAGCCCATTGTTGGTGCCTCCCGTCACAACTTCGATATCAGCGAACTTGACGAACCCGTCTCTGAAGAACGCGGTTTCGTCCGCAGTAAGGCCCGGCAGGGGAGCGCCAGCACCGGCCGCGCCGCTGCGTACGCCAGGATCTACGGGCCCATTCGCCGTTTGTGCCGGGGTGCGAGCGCACGACGTTGCCAAAACTGCGGCAACGAATGCGCCGCATGCTCCTAAAGCAACTTGCTGTCGCGTTGTCATGACCCTTCCTCAGCTTTCCTCGCCGCAGGACTTCTCGCAGCGAGTACCGTCTTCATTTCGCTCACGATTGAGGACAGCACATGTCTTGCTTCAAGCCGTGCCTTTCCGTTTCGGCTTCGGCCGGCGCCCAGGGTTGGGCCTGGGTTTGGGCGCCGGCTTCTTGCCCGGAGAGGGTGGAGGCGGCGATCCTCGTCCCGGCTGCGCGCTCTGAGCTGACGGCGGCAGCAGGGGCTTCTGAGAGAAATCAAAACAGTCGGACATGCCGTCGGCCGCATGGTCGCGAGAATTGATAGAGGGCAGTCCAAAAGTGGTCTCGCAGAACTTCATCAGACTCACGTGCGAATGCAGCACTTTAGAGATGTATCCGCTCTTGGCATAAGGGCTGAGCACCAGGCAACCGACACGTGAGCCGTAGCGGAACTGCGTGCCATCGCTCCATTTCTCGACTTCAGGTGGATCGACGTGATCGTACCAGCCACCCCAATCGTCCCAAGTGATGAAGATCGCCGTCTGCGGCCAAAGACCGCCTTGCACGATGGCGTTTACCTGATCGACTGTCCACTGCATGCCGCTCGTGACATTGCCGACAGGCGGATTTGCGCCCCGATCCTGAGGGTCAGGCGCATGCTCGCTGAGCGCGTGAGGCGCATACACCCAGGAGACGGATGGCAGTTTCCCCGCCGCCGCATCCTTGGCGAACTGAACCGAAGAGAGCTGGGGGCGCCGAGCCAGAGCCTTGATAAGTCCGAAGGCGTAGCCTCCATAATTGCCCCAAGTGAGGCCGGCGGCATCGAGGCTGGCGGGTAAGGACGGTAGATCATAGACTGGATTGCCCGAAGGATTATCGATGACGGGAGAGTCCGCGGTAAGTAGCATCAGGTGGTTGGGTGTGGAGGGTCCGGCAACATCGGTGAAGTAATTGTCGCAGAGAGTGAACTGCCGCGCGTAGGCGAAGTAGGCCGGAATATCGGACTCGATGAATTGCTGGCGCACGGCCCCCTGTGCCCGATTCAGCCACGCCTTGTGGCGATGGTCGGGATCCTTGGTTGGCGGGTTTGGCGAGTGCACCATGGTGACGCCGTTCGCGCCCGAAAACGTCCCAAAGTAGTTATCGAAGCAGTGGTTCTCTTTGAAGATCACCACTACGTGTTGGATTGGACCCTGAGCTGCCATTGGAGACCTGTCTCAATTCGGTTGACGAGTGAGGACAGTCCTTCTCCGCTCGCTGTTCGGTGAATCCGTACCTAGGCTGGGACAATCGGTCCTTGATAGTGAATATCACCTTTGCCTTACTCCCAAGACCGAAGAAAAGCCATTTGCCTAAACGGGCAAGCCTTCCAACGCACCCCGATAAGTGGCTGACCACTACAATTTGGAAGAGGGTACGAGTTGTTTGGTGGCGCATGGCACGCTTCACGCAGAATTACGCCTGGGGTATCCTTGCGCCTCATGCTAGCGAGGTGACAGCGCGTAATGCCTGGAATCTTCCGCCTGGGCTATCTCTTCTATCCTTGGGGATTCGTCGTGCAATTGGTGGCGCTCGTGCATTTTGTTCGCCGAAGGCCGGACGGATTCTGGCTGTGGGTCATTTTCTTCGGTGGCTTCCTCGGTGCCTTGGTGTATATCGCGGCGGAGATGCTGCCGGATGCCGGTTTGCTGCGGAACGTGTACCAAGGATACGGGCGGAGGTCGCGCATCACCGCGGTGGAAACGGCCATTCTCGACAATCCGTCGGCGGCGAATTTCGAGGAACTCGGCGAGCTTTATTGGGATGAAAAGCGCTACGCGAAGGCGCAGGAGGCATTTGACCGCGCCATCGCTACCCGGAACGATTCACCGCATTGTTTTTACCGGCGCGGGCTGTGCCTGATGGCGCTGGGGCAGCCGGCGGCTGCTCTGGCGGACTTCGAGCGGGTGGTTCGCGGCGATGCGAAGTTCGATTCCTATCGCGCCAAGCTCATGCTGGCGGAGGCTTACGCGGCTACGGGACGGGATCAGGAAGCGGCGCCGCTTTTCGCCGAGGTCGTGCAGCATTCAAACACTCCGGAGACACTCTATATGTACGCGGCATTCTTGAAATCGCAAAACCGAAGCGAGGAAGCGCGCGAATTGCTGCGGCAGCTTTTGCAAAAGAAACGCACGCTGCCGCGCTACTGGCAGCGGATCGAGCGGCCATGGTTTCGAAAGGGGCAGGCTTTGCTCAAGGAGTTGTCTGCTTCCTAGACAGAGGGATCACCACCGAGACGCGATGGTGGCCACGACCGCGAAGACCCATGACCGAAAAAGAGCGCCGTTTTAGAATGCGTTTATCGGAAATTGGGTACCCTCCTAGGGCGAATTTCTGCACAAATAACCAATGGAGGTATGACAACTATGTCGGACATTCGAAAGACCGTCCTGATAGGTTTGGCAATTGTTGCGAGCGGCGCGATCTGGCATGCCAAAACAATCGCACAGGAAAATTCATCTTCCGGAATTGTCACCGTCTTCGACCATGAAAAACTGGACGCTTCTTTTACCAAAGCAGTCTCCAATGGAGGCAGCGACCTTCTATGGAGCCACACGTCCGGCAGAGGGACCTACAATGTGGATACACATAGCCGGGAATCTGTGAAGGCTGCGTGCAAGGCTGAGGGGTGTAGCCACGAGGGCTATACCACCGTTGTGTATGTGGTGAGCGGGGCGGCGACCTTGGTCATTGGTGGCACGGCCAAAACTACGGCGCCTGACAAGTTTGGCGGTCAATCCATCCAGGGTGGCGAGTCACATCGTATCAGCAAAGGGGATGTATATATTGTTCCTCCCGACACCCTCCATTGGTATAAGAACGTGGAAACACCGTTCCGCTATCTAGAGGTGCCGGTCCCCTGATACTACCCTGTCATAAGGGACTACGCTTCCGAACTAGCCTCTCACAAATCCTTCCCTTTGAAGGATGGATGGTGGGCCTGGGGAGAGTCGAACTCCCGACACGCGGTTTAGGAAACCGCTGCTCTATCCATCTGAGCTACAGGCCCCGGATGTAAGTCCCTAATCTAGCATCTGGTTAGCGAAATTGCATTTAGGATTCGGTGCCCCACAATACAGCACTGTAGTAAATGCGTAGTACTTCAACCACAAGAGCTAATCTGTCGACATTATGGTCGATGGTGTACCGCCTGTGTAAAACCTCAGCCAGCCATGAGTTTGGCGCCGAGTTCACGGCGCCCGCAACTGGAGTCATCATGTATAAGCCGGATCAGGACGCTGAAGGGTTCCCGCACAACCGCTTTGACCGGCTCAGACTTCCAGGCCTTATCAAGGACCAGAATCGGACCAGATTCCTCTTGACCTCTTCACCCGGGAGTGCTATACGGAGCCACAAATCGGAGGCCTTTTCCTCGAAGGCCCTTTCCAAGGTTTGTACATATTTTCTGACATTTGAAAAAGGGGGCGCTATGAATTCCCTTTCGAAGACGGCCCGAGCCGGAAAAGCCATCCACGTGCTCGGTGCGATTCTGGGGGTGTTGCTGTTCTCTCTCTCTCTGTTTTCGCAGGTGAACACGGGAACAATCTCCGGGGTCGTGCAAGATTCCTCGGGAGCCGTCATCGCTGGAGCGACGGTCACCATCAGGAACGTGGATACGGGAACTGCCAGAACGGTCACCAGCGACGAGGGGGGCCGTTACATCGTTCCCGTTCTGCCCGTGGGCAATTATGCAGTACAAGGCCAGCAATCGGGCTTTCAGACCGAGATCAGAAGCGGAATTACGCTCACGGTGGGCCGCGAGGAGGTGATCAACCTCACTCTCAGGATAGGCCAGCAGACGCAGAGTGTCACGGTCACCGGAGAGGCCCCGCTGGTCAACACCACCACGGCGGAGATTTCGGGACTGGTGGCGGAGAGGGAGGTCAAGGACTTGCCGCTCAACGGTCGCAGCTTCGATAACTTGATCACTCTCAATCCCGGGGCCGTCAACTATTCTGCGCTCAAATCCGGGCCGTCGGTGGGCTCGGGGGAAGGGGCCTATTTCACTGTGGCCGGCCGGCGGCCGCTCGACAACCTCTTCCTGCTGAACGGTATTGAATACACGGGCAGCAGCAACATCGGGATCACACCGGGGGGCGTCAGCGGGCAACTGCTGGGCATTGACGCCGTCCGGGAATTCAATGTGCTGACCGATGCCTACTCGGCCGAATACGGCAAGCGAGCGGGCGCGCAAGTCACTGCGGTCACGCAGTCCGGCTCCAATCAACTGCACGGTTCGCTCTTCGAGTTTTTGCGCAATAGCGCGTTGGACGCCCGGAACTTTTTCGATCCCCCGAGTGAGGGACTGGGAGGACAGAGGATCCCGCCCTTCAAGCGAAACCAATTTGGCGGCTCGCTGGGAGGTCCGATCAAAAAAGATAAAGCGTTCCTGTACGGCAGTTACGAAGGCTTCCGTCAGCGGCTGGGACTTCCGAACGTGGCCATTGTTCCCGACGACAGTGCGCGAGGCTTGAACCCGCTGTATCCAGGCAAGGCCATGCTGCCGTGCAACGTGGTCATCCCTCAGAACCTCTTCGGCAACGTGATCGACCCCAGCACTAACAAGCCCTTCAATTACACTTATAAGAAGCCTCTCGTCTGCCCTCCCTCGGGACTATTCGACGTCAATGCGGACGCGAAGATGTTGACCTTCGCTCAGAAGTTGTGGCCGGCTGCCAACGGCCCCGAGCAGCTCGTCAAGGGCATGCCCACTGGAACCGCTGAGAATTTCAACAGCCCCTTGCAGCAAATTCGAGAAGACTTCGGCACGGTGCGGTTCGATGAAAACATTTCGACTAAGGATACCTTCACCGCTGCGGCCACCGGGGACGACGGGTACAACCTTTCCCCTCTCATTAACCCGCTTTTCGGCACGGTCGCGCGGCTGCGCAGCCAAGTCGATAGCCTGCAGGAAACCCACGCCTTTTCCCCGCAACTCATTAACACGGTCCGGGCGGGATTCTCGCGCGCGGTATTTTGGTACGATTCGCCCGCCCTGGATCCTACTCTTACTCCGGACCTTACGCTCTTTGCGGGCAGACCGTCTGGGCCCATTGCCATCGGGGGCGCCTCCGCTGCCGCAGTGAATTCATTCACTCCGGCTGGCGGCGGCATTTCCGGAAATATCTGGAACAATAGAAACCTCTTCACCGGATCGGATGATGTGCAGCTCATCCGCGGGAAGCACCAAATGAGTTTCGGCGTCTGGGTTCAGCGCATCCAGGTGAACGCGAACTCGGCGGGCCGGGGAAATGGAGAGGCAGACTTTACCAGCCTCCAAACCTTCCTGGAAGGGATCCCCATCAACTTCGTGGGCGTTCCCAATAAGACGGTCATGTACTGGAGGTCAACGGTAGGCGCCTGGTATGTTCAGGACGTCATCCAATTGCGCCCCAATCTGACGCTGCGAGCCGGAATTCGGCACGAATTCACGAACGGTTGGAACGAAAAGTAT
>QHYR01000033.1 GCA_003223315.1 Acidobacteriota bacterium
CGTGACCCCGTTTTCCGCCGCGCAGTCCACGGCCATGTGGAATCAGTGCACAGCCAAGGGCGCGGATACGGCCGTCAACGGTACGCTTTACAACGACGGCTGCTACGTGAATGGCAACTCGGTCATGACTCCTCCCGCTACGGGCCACTTTGGCAACATGGGGCGGAACATCTTCCGCGACGGTGGCTTCAAGGACGTGGACTTCTCCGTATTCAAGAATTTCAAGTTTACGGAGCGGTTAGGCGCCCAGTTCCGGTTCGAGGTGTTTAACTTGCTCAATGCTGCCATCGTCGCCAATCCCTACGGTGCGGCGGCTGGTGCAAATTTGGGCAGTGACCCCTCGGGGTCCTCAACATTTGGCTGCGGTTGCTCCACGCCCGACGTAGGAAACGGCAATGCGCTGCTCGGTTCGGGAAGCGCCCGCGTAATGCATCTTGGGTTGAAGCTCGCGTTCTAACTCCATCCGGCAGGTGCGGGGGCAGAAGGTGCCCTCGCACCAGCCGCTGATATAGAAAAGATTCCTCCCTTTGGCCGGGGGCCTAAAGCAGCCCAGAAAGATTGGGGTAAAGCCAAATGGCCAAACACCGCGTAAAAGAAGAAAAACTCCTGAGAATCCGCCTCGGCTCACGCTACGTCGGCTTAGACCTCGGCCAATTTTATTGGGAGTGCCTGAAACTGGCGGCTGCTTCGGAAGAGCTAACGGAGACAGACATCCTGCGCCGCGTCATAAGAACGTGGAGCGAGACGCTACCACCTGCGATTCAGGAGAAGGCCCGGGCTGAGACCACCCGAGTGGAAGCTTGGAAAGCCCAGGAACTACGCGCCCGACAGGATGCCAAACTCCAGGCTAAACAGGCCAGGTTAAGTACACGTCGAGCCAAATTACGGGGAAAAGGACCTGCAAAGGCTCAAGGACCATTTCTCCGGCGCCGAGAAAGAATTGAAGCCAGCTGAGTCTCAATACGAGCTACGCGGGCGCTCATCTGGATATTTTTACACCAGACGGGGCGGCAAGAAACCATCGGGGAGTACCTCGGCGTGCTGGACCTAATCTCCCACTCTACAAAAAGAATGGTTAAACAGACGGCGAATCCGCCAGCGCCTTGGTCTATTTACATCACTTTGATTGCGAAATCGGGACTCCCGCGGGAGTCTTAGCCTTGTCGGCGGCGGCCTTCTCCGCGAGGCGAGCGCCCGCCAGGATCTGAATGGCGTCGTTGTTGCTCTCGCTGCACGCGTACTCCCACAGCGGCCCCGCGACCGTGCTCAAGGGAACGATCGCCGTCCAGGGTTTCGTCCATGTAGACGGATCGTCAACCGTGAATTTGTATTCGATCGTTTCCGCGTCTATGCGCGTGAAGTATTCGGTAATTTTCAAGGTCGCGGCATCGGAGTTGCGATAGGCATTCTCGGGACGGAAATTGGTGGTCTCCACGACCAGCGTGTTGCCTTCCCAACGGCCGCGCCCATCACCATGCCACTGGTGGATGTTTGCTGAAGGATGGGGCTGCCGGTCCAGAGGAATAATGCGCAGCTCGAATCCGTACTCGGTTTGAATGGCCACGGATCCGGGACTCTGCACGATCATCAATCCACTATTGTATCCACCGGGAATGATGGGCGGTCCACCATGCTCGGCAACGCAAGTCACGCCGACACCCAAATCCTTGGCTACATCGGCGTGCACCACGCCCTGCCAATTCCCCTCTTCGGCCACGAAGTAACCCTGCGCAGCCTTGCGCCTGACCTCACCCGCGGGAGTCAGTGGCGGAATTCTGCCATCCGGTGGATCTACCACCAGCGACGTTCGATGGTTCGGTCTGACCCCGTTTTGCCACGGGCTAAGCCCGTAGGTTTTGAAGTCATAATCGGCGGAAGTGGGATCGTTCTCTGCGTCGCCGGTGCCCGCAGCGCCGTCAAACGAACCCTTCACACCCGCATTGAAGGCGTCCTGCGTTTCCTTGTCGGTTAAAAACTCCCGGTTTCCGTACTTGGCGGGGCGTTCCATGGGCGTAAAGCTTAGGCTCGTCCAATATCCCTGCAAATCCGGCTGGCCGTCCGGCGTCCGGGGCATGACCCAAGACTTCTTACTTGTCGTCGCCTTTGTGTCCGTCTTGGTAGCGGTCTTCGTGCTTGCGCCCGATTGTGCCTGGGCCGTAGTAAATGTCGGGGCCCACAGGACCGCCGCCATCACCACCGCCAAAGCGCTCAATGAGAACCAAAACCGATTTCTCATTTTGGACCTCCTTCGCTTTTCTACTTGCTGGAGCCCTTGAGAGTAGCCATAAAAATCAGCACGTCCGATTACCTAGATTTTACTCTTTCGCGGGTCTCCCTTTGCCGAGAACATGAGCGACGTCCTGGTTATTCTCGCTACAGAAGTACTCCATGATTTCGGTGTTCTGAAGCAAGGGTGAGTTCCCGTACATCGTGAACGGCCGGGTGTAAGCGCCGGGGTCGTCAATGGTGACCTCGTATGCGAGGTGCGCAGCATCAGGACGCAGGTAGCGCTCGATTATGTGCAGCTTTTCGGTATGCGGGTGGCCGATGCCATCAAACCAAAACTTGTCGTTGAATCCCACCGTGTCTACGACCAGCGTGTCTCCCTGCCAAGTACCCCTAGAATCGCCGAACCAGGTGGGATCCAGATCTTTGGGATGGCTACTGCCGTCCACGAAGATTTGCCGATAGGTATGCATGTTCCCTTCGATCAGGAACACGATCAGCTTGGGGGTCTGGATGATCTTGAACGGAAACGGAGTCTGACGGGGAATGCCTGCGGGCAAGCAACTCGCTTCCGGGTCGTCTTTCGACAGCCGCTCTCGCGAGACCTTGACGGCCCAGGGCTGCAAGGGAAGTTTCTCGCCCGATTTGAGGGCGTTTGAAATATCGCCCATAAAGTTGGGCTCCGGCCCCCAAATTCCAGACAGGTCTGGCTTGCCATCGGCGGTGCGCGGCGCTGCTCCAGAGGCCTTCGACTTGAGGCGTTCCAGGCTGCGCATGGGCACGCCTCCGCCTGCGGGATTAACCCCTGGCGGTTCGGGCTGACCCTGCGCGGACAGGGGAGTCGCGGAGACGGCCAAAAGGGCCGCCAAGAAGAGCGCAGTCAGGATAGAGCAAACAAGGTTCCTTCTCATTGCACGCCTCCTTGCTCGGCCGCTATTCCGGCAACCATCTTCCGGCCGTCGGCCAGCGTAACCGTTCTGGCATTGGCCATTTTGGCGCCGTCTTTAGCAGGAGCGACGAACACGCTGACCTGATCGCCCACTTTGAGAATATCCCTGGTCCAGCCCAGCCGCCGAAGCGCGTTGGGGCTGGCGAGTTCCAGGTTCCAATTGGTCACATTTCCGCCCTTGTCCTTTACATCAACATAAAAGCGGGCGTGAGGATTGGTCCACTCGACTTTGGTCACCACGCCGTTCAGCGTGGTCGATTTGCTGGCATCGTACTGGGCTACGAACGCGTGATGCGCAACCGCCGGGAGCACCGCGACGAGCAAGCCGATACCGCCAACCAGCACACGTAACTTACTTTTTCTCATGGCACGCCTCCGGCCTCAGATTAGATCAAAGCAGAAGCTTCAGCGCGAATTGGATTTGCCGAGGTTCTTCTTGATCTAGAAAATTACTCCGGGACTTCGATCTTTGATTCTCGGGGCCCACTCTTGTACAGCTTGTTTACGATTTTTAGGCTCAGTTGTCAACAATTTTGCCCGGCCTGTCCTTCCAAGAGAGTTACAGAATTCAGCAGACCGCCCGCTGGACGTTGTAGCGCGCACTTTCTAGCTTGATATGGTTGTGTTCGATGCTTACCAGCCGGCCTTTACCTCGGCGCGAGTACCTGAGCCGTCAACGTGGTTCGTGGCGGACACGAGCCAGGCTACTTTTTGCCTTTCGGCCACAATGCGCCTTGGTCCTCTTTTGTGACTGGCCCGAGACCTTTGTAAACGAATTTCTGCACGCGCTGTCCGTGATAGGTCTCCGTGGTGAAGATATTGCCTTTCGAATCGGTGGCGATGCTGTGCACGCCATAAAATTCGCCCGGCTGGCGTCCGCCCTCGCCGAAGGTAGTGAGAACTTGAAGCGTATCGCGCAAAATGATGTGCACCCTGTCGTTCTCACCGTCGGCAAGATAGATATAGGTCTGCTGAGGATCCTTCGAGAAGGCGATATCCCAGGCCGACCCGGAACCGAGCGTCCTTTTCTCGATGAATGCTTCCTTCACGAACGTGCCATCGGTCTTGAACACCTGAATGCGGTCGTTGGCGCGGTCGCAGACGTACAACAAGCGGTCGTTCGAGAGTTCAGTGCAGTGCACGGGATTGCGGAACTGCTGCGCGGGTGGCGCGTCCGGGTTGTAAGCGCCCAGGTCGGTGTCCTCGGGTTTATGGCCGTAGGCGCCCCAATGGCGCTTGTACGTGCCGGTCTCCGCGTCGTACACGATCACACGATGGTTGCCGTAACCATCGGCGACGTAGACTTCGTTGGTCGCCTTGTCGATAAATGTCTTCGCAGGCAATCGGAGGTTCTCCACGTCGTTGCTGCCTTTGCTCTTGTTCGGATGACCGATTTGCATCAGGAACGTGCCGTCCTGCGTGAACTTCAGGACCATGTTGTCGTTGAAGCTGCCTCCTCCGGCGACCTGCGTCTCGTCGCCGCCACCTTGCGCGCCCCGGCCGTTGCCGCCAATCCACACGTTGCCCTTATAGTCGACCGTGATTCCGTGGTTTGAGCTTGGCCAATCATAACCTTTGCCAGGGCCGCCCCAGTGCCCGATGAGATTTCCTGCCTGATCGAACTCTAGAACGGGTGGCGCCGCAGCACAGCACTGCGCGATGGGTGGGTTCGTGGTGGCGTGCAGTTCACCGCGTTCCAACGAGCCTTGCCGATGAATGATCCAGATGTGGTCCTGGCCGTCGACCGAAACTCCGATGGTCATACCGAGGAGCCAGTGGTTCGGCAAGGGCTTGGGCCAGAGCGGGTCCACTTCAAACATCGGCGCCTGAAGTCCGGCGGCCTCAACAGCGGCTCTCTTCTCTAATACAGAGGATCCGATCCCGAGCAGGCCGATGATCACGAGAAAAGTTGCGCCCTTATAGAGATCGCGCCTCATACCTTTCCTCCTCCATTTCACTTGCAGCTACCTTTTCACCACACTTTGGATTCGAAATGCCGCAGCCAATTTTGCGGAGCCAACGCGCGCCACTATACACGATTGAATGGACCACGGTGCCTTATTTTCGCTTCCCACTGGCTAGTCAAGTATATTATTGCCCTAATTTACTGTGGTATGCGGCTCCGCCAGCACAAAAGGCGCAATCTCGATGTCAAAATGCTCCTCACGCTCGTTAATCATCTGGTAGGTGCCGTGCATCGAGCCGAAGGGTACCGTCAGCGGGCAACCTGAGGTGTACTCAAAGCTCTGGCCCGAAGCCAGGATCGGTTGATTCCCGACGACGCCCGGACCTCGAACCTCCTGCACCTTTCCCATCGCGTCGGTAATCACCCAATGGCGACTGATGAGCTGTACCGTGTCCGCACCTTCATTCGTAATGCGCACGGTGTAGAGAAAGAACCACTGGTTCTGATGAGGACTAGAGCGGCCCGGATCATATTCGGCTTTGACTTGGACCCGGATATTTCTTGTGGTGGCCTCGGATGAAGACATTCGATTAACCGTCGTATTGGGCTAAATCTTCACCGAGTATAATCAGGCCATAATTACACGTCGAGAAACAGTTTGCTGGTGCTATCGCTTTGCTGCCCGAATTGGCCGCTGCAGATGCCCAGACGCGCAACGGAATACGCGCAGCAATCCGCCGCCGGGCACCGCGGCCCTCATTTCTGTTCAGGGCCACCGAAGTTCTCGAATCCCGTAGTGGGCCCAATTTGTGGCGACTTTCTCCAAGTGCTCCGTGGGCGGCACAGCAGGCGGGGGATAAGGGAATTTACGGGTGGCGTCGATACCGATCTTGGAACTCACCTGCTCCGAGGGAGCCACTTTCTTGCCCTCTTTCAGGGGTTGCGAAGGATCCAGTGCCATGGGGTCTGTGTTTCGCATGATATGGATATCTTCAGCCGGCTGCATGCGAAAGCTGAGTGCCCACTCAACCTGAAAGGGATCGCGGATGTCGATGTCTTCATCCATTACGATCGTAATCTTACCGACTCCGATAGCTAACGACCACGCACCCATCATGGCCTTGAGTGGCTGAAACCGATTCTGCTTGCGCATGGAAATCAACAAAATGGCCGTGGCGCCGCTGCTTTCCGTAATGCATACATCGTGTACGGGAAGGCCCAAATTATTCTTGAGGTGGCGGCGAACTTCCATCTCGCGGCCAAAGCTCTTGATACAGCTTGACTCGCTGGGAGGCATCTGACTGAGAAAAGCCTGATAGATCGGGTTGTGCCGGTGCGTGATGCAGGTGACCTCAAACACCGGATGGATTCCGCCTTCTCCCATGTAGCCGGCATATTCGCCAAAAGGTCCTTCTCGTTCTCGAGCCTGAAACGGAATCTTGCCTTCCACCACGATTTCCGCCGTAGCGGGAACCTCCAGATCCACAGTAAGGCAGCGGACCACATCGACGGGCTCGCCGCGGATGGCTCCCGCTGCGGCCAATTCGTCCACGCCATAAGGAAAGGGACTCACGGCGGTTAGGCCGATTACCGGATCAGTGCCGAACACGATGGCTGCTTCGGTGGCGCAGCCGCGGCATTCATTTTTTCGGATGTGCTGGTTCATGTTGCGCGGCGGGTAAATCATGAGCCCTGTTTTTCGGGGCCCTTTAACTTGCACCCGATAAACGCCCACGTTGGGGATTCGAGTTTCCGGATCGCGCGAGATAACAAACGGAGAGGTGTGGTAGGGGCCGGGGTCCTGCCCCACTGTCCATACCGCGGCAGGCAGCGTCTCGATATTGGCCTCATCTCCCATATGAACTACATCCTGGCATGGCCCGCTCTTTACCAGCCGAGGGGGCAGGGGATTCTTGCTTCGTTCCCACTTTTCCCAGACGCCATCGAGGTCCGTTTCTAGGGCCGTAGCGTAAATCCGCCGGGAACCACCCAAGATTCCGACGACGAAGGGCATGGCGCTCCCCTTGATTCTGTCGAACATCAGCGCGGGACGCCGTTGCTCTGGGATGGTCCGAAACGTATGCCGGCAAACCGCGCTGATTTCCCAATCTTTGTCAACCTCGGCGGTGACGTGGCAAAGGAGCCCTCTTTCCTCCAAAACCTGTAGATATTCTCGAAGATCGCGATACGGCATTCGTAACCCCCTCCTCGCCTGCGACCGCAGCGCCAGTCCGATCCATGTTCGCAAAGCGCCGCCGGAGGCGGGAGGCTGCTTTTTTACCACACGCTCTCTCGAATTGAATAGCGCGGAATCGCTTGGCCTGTAGAAGAAGCCATGAAGCAGGCGGGCACTTTGAAAACCCGAACTTGGTCGCGGCCAATCGATGAGCCCACGAAGATTCGGCTACCCGCCGAGTCTGCTGCGCACTCTCTGCCGCAGTGCCACCTCGCTTGGCTTGCCGCCGGTTCGTTTGAGCCAATCTTCCAGCTCGGCCAGCTTGATGTTGTAGAACGTCGACTCGCAGACCTCAACATGCAACGTCCCGGTGTCCAACGACGCTTCACGGCTCCATTCGCTGCGTCGGAATTGCTGCAGCGCAAGTGCCCCGGCTTCATACAGGCTTCCCGCTGTTACCTCCGCGACGTGCTCGACGCCGTCATCGTCTCGGAAGCTCACGACGCATCTGCGTGGCTGGCCCACGGCGGGAGCATACCATAGATCTTCGCCTTCTATTCGCCCTGGCGCTGTGATTCTTTGAGAAGGCTTATACCGGGCTGGAGCCGAGATAGCCCTTGTTGTCGTTCAGGTTCCTTCCTGCCTGCTAGAAATTAGAAGTCTGGGCCTCAGAAGATCCATTCGCGAGGCTCTCCTAGAAACTCGAATCCGCACATCTGTTCCGGTGTTCCAGGCGACTTGACCCAGGCGAGTCGGGCCTCTCCGGTAAATCGGTGGGCCTCCGGCATCCACAAGAAGACCTCAACCACCGCATTGCGGCCCAACGGAACGTTGAGGCCGCAAGCAAAGCCACGGCGAGAGACGTTTTCAGTAAAGGTGAGAAATTCAAAAGGGTTCTCCTTGGTGTCTCTTCCGCGTAGCTTTAAACCTACCCTCAGCCTGACACGCGCTTCTCTTCGGCGATTTTCGCGGTCCTTGCTCACAACAGCGGCCAGGCGCGCCTGCAACGAATCAAAATCAATCGGCTTCTCAAAGTAACCTCGTGCGCCAAGCGCATCGCAGAAATCCTTATAAATGGCTTTGGGAGCTCCGGAGATCACAAAGACGGGAATGAGCTGGGTGAAACTCAGGCCCGCGAGCGTCTGACAAACCTCAAAGCCGGTGTGCGCAGGCATCATCAAGTCCACGAGGATGGCATCCGGTTTGCGCTGGAGCGCGAGGATCAAACCCTCTTCCGGCGATGCCGTGTCTATAATTTCGTAAGCGTCTTTCAGGCGAAAGCGAAGCATCCTGCGGATTGCTTCGTCGTCATCGATAATCAGAAGCCGTGCCATTCCGGTTCCTCACCCGAGACAAATGCGGGTCCCCAGCTTGCGCCGCCTTTGCGTATGCTGAGGGTCGTACGGCGCACAACCATTTTCCGTTAACCTGAACGAGTGATGATCGTCACATGCCTATTCTGTGTTTAGTTGAACATTGGTCCGGTGGATGCTTCCTGGCCGGAGCCATCGGGGTCACAGGGGAAAGCCGCAATGCGGTAGCTGATCTGGCCCCGTTCAGCCGAGCGTCAGAAAGAGTATCGAACGGAAAATACCGCGCGGTGATTGTACGTATGAAACCGCGTGGCCGCGATTTGCATGCCAGCGGCGGTAGAAAACCGCAGAGCCCGCCAGACCCGCACTCTGCCGAATCCCAGCCCCGGCGTTAGAAACACCTGCGTTGCGCCCGCATTCTTCCCCGTGAGAAAGTATGTGGAATTGGCCTCGACCTCCGGCCACAGCTTCCAAAACATACGGTACTGGAAAGCCGTGTTCGAAACGAGTTGCCTGCCCAACGCGGCTGTATCCCCGCTGGGCAGGCTCGCTCCAAATGTGGACTGCACGTCGAATCTTCCCCAGCCTTTTCCGACGGCGATTGCCGGAGAAAGAATCGCATCGCGCATTGCGTTTGAGCCGCCGGGGACCGTGGCGCTTAGGAACAGCGTCAGCAGGTAATCGCCTTCTCTTGGCCCCGATGCGGCTAATCGGAACTTCAGCATCACCGGGATGTCCCCGAAACCGTCGGGGGTAGCCAGGCCCATATGCGCTACGTACGACGGAGGTCCGACCATCAGTTGGATACGCGGAGCAATGATGAATTCCAGTCCTTTTCCGCCTCCGAAGTTGTAATCCGTCCCGCCGAGCGTTGTGGGTTGCCGCCACAGGTCGTAACGAAATTCCTGTTTCAGGCGTCCGGATGTCGTTGCTATTGGGGAAAGCCAGTCCGGCTGTTCTGCTTGGATACGTTCTCCCATCCTGAACCAGTTCCGGAAGAGACCGGAAGCACCGCCCCGCTCTTCTGATCCGGAGGCGGATTGTGAGACCTGAGTCGTGGGCGCCGCGTGCGTGGAGTCCTCCGACGAGCCATTCGCTGCCGATTGAGCGCACGAATAGGTGTCAGCAAACTTGCATTCATCCGCCCAAAGGAGTGGTGTTGCCCAACTGATGGCGTATAACCATCCCGCGAGAAGGACTTTTGGCAGGGATTTCACGCTGCTTCTCCTTGACGTACTGGTCTAAAACAAAAACGGCCACTGCCCGAAATAACTTTGGCGAGTGGCCGCTTGCGATCTTTTCAGAAGTATTCTTCTACTTCATTCGCCTCCACGCGCCCAAAGTTGGCTCCGGACAGCAGCGATACCCGATAGTCGGCTGCAACTGAGCTTCGATTTGGTTAGCGCGAATCAGAACCACCCTTGGCGGCATTTTCCTTGGCGTGCCGCTTGAAAAACGAGTGCCAATCGTACTCGTGGATTGCGGCCGCGTCAATGCGCTGGTTATGGATTGACGCTCGGCGGGATATTTTTGCCGCTGAGCTAAGGATTGCAGCATTTTCGAGGTGTTGAGTCGCTAGATCTTTTGGCTACAGGTGGTACCGCAGCGCGTTCGCTACTTCTGTTCGGGAACGACGACGTCGCCAATATCCCTGTTATAGGCGGCCATCTCCGATGGTGAGCAGAGCAGCTCCGGGATATCGAAATCGGGTGGTTGCAAGTGGAGAGGGAACTTGTTGAGGCCCAGCCAGGGTTGCGTGTACATCTTCGGGTCATTAATCGTCACCGTCAACTCCATGTTGTCGTGGTCCACGCGGTGAAACCGTTCCTCCACCCGCAAATCTTCGCTATGCGGACGACCCGCATGGTCGAGCCAGCTTTTTGGATTCAGCCCCACGGTCTCGACGACGAAGGTGTAGTCATCCACCCATTTGCCCACCGAGTACCCGTTCCAGCGCGGCTCTGGGTCCTTGGGGAATGGCCGCCCGTCTGTCCAGATGACGCGGTAATTGCCATAATACGGACTTAATAGAATCACCTGTTTCGCGGTTTGCACGAGGTTGAGGGTCCGCAATTCATAAAGCTCCATGTACGGGAACCCGAGCGGATCACAATGGTCCGCTGGATCATTGGCAAGCGCGGAGGGGACTTGCCTCACTCCCGGTCCCGAGGGCTTATTGGCCTTGAGTGCTGCCAGCCCCAAGGGCGTGTAAGGCAAAGGATGCACAATACCGGTCTCGTCGGTGTATCCCCCTTCGGAACCTTCTCCGTTCTGGTCGGCCCGTCCATTGGGACCCTTTCCTCGTGAGAAAAATGCCGGGTGTTCTAACGCGCCACTAACCTGGCGTCCTCCATCCTCCGCTGCGGCATCCCAGATCCCAGAAATATCACGGCGCGGAGGCGGGGCTGACTTTTTGCCGGCGTAGGCGGATTTTGGCGGCGGCACATTATTCCATTTCTCTCGCTGCACCTCATTTCCTGGCGCCTTGGGCGCAGTGGTCTGAGGGCGCAGAATGAGTGACAACGTCAATACTGCAATCGGGGCCGCGATCAGGGCCGCCATCGAGAACGCCACGCGCTTAGACATTTCCGAAATCCTCCTGCGGCTTCTTCGGTTCCCAAGCTTCGAATCTACCTGCGACGAAATTACCCGAAATTAGTGCTGGCCGCACGGGCCCAAGATCAGCCGAACGAGTTCGCGCCGCGAGTCGTTGCAGCACGGACTCTCACCGGAGCGATTCCTCATGGCTTGAATTGCTTGCCATTGATGATGATGCGGCTTGCGTTATTGATAATTCCGACCGGTTTGCCGTTCTTGGCCGCCTTGACTTCAATTTCGACTTCATCTCCGGGCTTGAATGTATTCTTCGACCAACCTACTTCGGTCTGGGAGACTGGATTTTGAGCCTCGAGAACCCAATGCGCCGGGTTGCCGGTGTCGTCCTTGGCGTCGACCTTCACGTAGACATGGGGATTGGCCCACACGTACTCCGTCACGGTTCCCTTCACCGTGATCGTTTTGGACGTGTCGTACACCGCGGTCCCGTGGTGTGCGGCGAGCGGAAGGGAAACCGCCAACAGGCCAACAACAACGAGGGGATTGGTCCTGAGTCTGTTTCTCATGGCGCTCCTTGATACTCCTTGCATGGAACGGCACCCCGGTCCTGCACGGCCGTCCCAGGGCTGGAGCGATTCTAAACCTAGTTGCCAAGAGAAAGAATCGCCTTTGAACCGTCGCGGAAGGGGAGACATCCTCAGCCCTTGCAAACATCCGCTCTTCATCCCCTCGGCCCCGCGCTGAGTTATACTCTCGGCTTCCATAACGGAAGCACCTATCAGGAAAGCCGGACTTGAAGGAGGTTACATGGCCTCTGAGGAGAACGTACGGGAAAGAAGAATCAGCCGTCGTGAAGCGATGATGTGCGCAGCTTGGACGGGACTCGGAGTTGCCGCTGCGGCGACGAACCTTGGCGCATTGGAATCGCTTTGGGGCCAGGCTCAGCCACAAGCTCAAGCAAGGGTAGATGAGTCGTCGGAGCGCATCGGGTGGCCGGCCGTTAAGCCGCTTCCGCCGCTCGATCCACGCTACCCCGTAATGCCCACCTGGAAGACCCAACTGCGGCAACTGGCGCCCAACGTCTACGTCTACCAGCAACAAGGTGGCACGGGCCTCTTGAACGCGGGAATTTCCAATGCCGGCCTGTTCGTCGGAGACGATTCGCTCGTCGCCTTTGACGCTTTGGGATTTCCCATGCAGACCAAATCGTTTATTGCCGCAGCCAAGAAGGTTGGCGGAGGCAAGTCTTTCAGTCATCTGATCAACAGCCATCACCACGGCGATCATGTGGCCGGCAACCAGTTTTTCGTTCCGGCGCAGATCCTGAGCCATCCGTACTGCCGGCAAGAGGTGGTGAAGGCTGCGGCCACAACTCCGGCATCTTGGCCCAAGCAAGAGGGCTTGGCGGACGGCACCGAAGTACGCAAATTGGTGCCGCCGAGCGTAACTTTTGAAGATCACTTGACCTACTACATCGGCGGCAATGTCGTGGAATTTCATTTCGCGGGGCCGGCACACACTTGGGGCGACATCATGGCTTACTTGCCGCAGCACAAGATTCTCTTCGCTGCCGATCTCGCGTTTTTCCACCTGGTGCCGTACGCGCATAACGGCTACATCACCAAGTGGCTCGAGGCCGTCGACAAAATCATGAAGATGGACGTGGATGTAATCGTCCCGGGCCATGGACCAGTGGGCGGAAAGAAAGAACTCGCCGACATGGCCGAATACTTCCGGGTCCTCAAGGCCGAGGCCAGGAAGCGTTACGATGCCGGCATGAGCGCCGGACGGGCCGCGGCAGATATCAACATGGGGAAATTTGTGAACTGGATGGGACCGGAGCGGATCGTCATGAACACGGTCCGCCTGTACGACGAATTCAAGGGCACCCTTACTCCGGATCTCGATAAAGATGGCACGAAGCAAGCGATCGAGGAATACGACTCCATCAAAGGCGGAGGCAAAAAAGCCGCACGGAGCTTGGCGGAAATCTTTGATCCTCTCGGCGGCTAAACTCGATCCGCCTCAGCCTGGGAGCACCGTTCTTCGCTGCAAATTGAATGTGGTGGGCGGTCAGCGATTTGAACGCTGGACCTTCCGGGTGTAAACCGGATGCTCTTACCGCTGAGCTAACCGCCCACGTTCCCGCATTCGTCCAAACATTGTGAATAGCCTAAGCAATCTTCTCCTTCAGGTCAATTTTCGGCTAGGGCACGACGTCGTAGACCTGCACCACCGCATCGGTAGTCCCGTGATGGTTGACGGCGATATAAAGCCGATTCGGTTGTGGGACAACAATTCCGGTAATGGAGTGAAAAGCGGTTGGAACCTGTCCGAGCGTGTCATAGCGATCGCCCTCTTCGCTTTTTTGCCACACTTTCAGGAAAGGCGTACCGATGAGGTAAAGGCGCCTTGTCCCGGGATCGTAAATCGCGTCGTCATAATCGCCCACACACGGCAGCGTCGTAATCAGCTTGCCCGACTCGGAATCAATGACAAGAACTTTCCCCGGATCGCGAGAATGTACGAACAGACGGTGGTCCGGTTCGTCAAGAGCCATTGAGCCGAAATTCTTGCCTTCCTGGGGAAATGACCAAGTGGCCACGACAGACTGCTTCGTGCGATCGATCACAGCCACCGAGCCCTTGGAATACATATTGGTGAACATCCGTGGCCCTTTAGCTTCAAACCGAATCGTTTCAATACGATCCGCATCAATCTTGATGTCTCCCACTTTTTTGTCTGTTTTGGTGTCTACAACGCTGATGAGCGTATAGTCTTGCTTGGCTTGCCTGCCGCCGTTGCCAACGTAAAACAATTGGGTAGCGGGATCGTAGATGCTGACGTCGGCATGAGCTTCCATGGGAATCGTTCCCAGAAGCTGGAACGATGTTCCATCGAAAACCTCTACTTGATTGGGACCGCCATCATCGACGACGTACAGCTTTTTCAATTCCGTGTTATAGCCCATGGAATGCGGCGCCTTTGTGCCGGTGAGCTTCTGGATGAGCTTATTGGTCCGCAGGTCGATCACTTCGATGGCCGAGTTGTCTTCAGCAGCGAGGAAGAGACGCATACCCGCGGGATCCACTTGAAAATGGTCGAAGTCCCCATCCTTCAGTCCTGGCAACGTGATCGTTTGCACGAGCTTCAATGGTCCGGGGACTTGGGAGTGACCCCGCACCACCCCGACCGCCAATACAATCAGGAACATCGCCATGATTTTTTTCATGGCTCTCCGGTTTTCGCTGACACCCTTTTTGCACGTGCTGTGAGAACGAGGACTTCGCAGCACACAAGCTGTTGGCATAATCGGTGGCTCACGGCATGTAGTCGAAGACCATGAGACGGGCTTCTTCCACGATCAGGTTAGAAAGAATCGGTTTCACGGCGCCTTGTTTGGAGTCCAACTCCTGAACGAGGTCGGCTTGTATATTCGCAGTATGACGCGGCGGCGTAAGAACGAAATGCTTCGGGACCGCCGCATAGAACCGCTTTAGTTCGGGAACCCACAGTCCGCTCTTCGCGATGGCACCGGTAGGAACTTTTCCGAGAAGTTGGAAATGGTTCGGGTCCATCTCCTGAAACACAGCAACCGTCCCCGTGGTTCCCGTGAAGTAGATGCGCCCTGTCGCTTCGTCATAGTCAACGTTGTCCGCGCCGCCAACGCTATCCAATGCTTGCACTACTTTTCCTGTCTGCGTATCCATGACGATAAGCTTCCCTGGTTCATATTGGTGCCCGCCGCCAATTTCGCCAATGTGGGGCTTCATGCGGCTGCCAACAAACAGCCGATGATGGATTGCGTCTAGTCCGGCGGCATGGGGCACGGGGCCTCCGGTGATCGGCCACTGCGCAATGACGGTGCGTTTTTCGAGGTCCACAACGGCTACATGGCTCTCCCCCGCGACGATATCTCCCATGGTGACGTACAATCTTTTTGCGGATGCATCGATTGCCACGCCCGCGGGGTCGCCACCCGGCAAACTGACACTGCCCACCAGTCTGGCGGTCCTTGTATCCACAATGTCGATCGAAGCACCGCCGGCTGCGTGATCGCTGCCGCCCCCAGACTCAACCTGTTCCGCACTGGTGAAGACTTCGACGGCCGCGTAAAAGAGGTGTGTGCCTGGATCATAGGCGGCGTTATCGCCTCCTTTATTAGGATTAGCATATGCAGGCAATTTAACGGTTTTGCTAACGTCGTAGCCAGCGCCGTTGATGGCCATAACGCTGCTATCGGTAAGCGTCAGCCAGACCTCGTTTGTGTCGGGGAGATAAAAGAGTTTTTTGGGCATAGCTGGGAGCCCCGGCGTCTCGTGGATTACTTTGCCGGCGCGGAGGTCCACCACCAAAACGCTCCTCGCTGCCTCCCCGGCAATAAACAGGCGCTGACCTTTGACGTCAACTGCTAGGTGGTCCATGTAACCATCGGTGGGCAAGGGGATTGTCTCAGCCAACCGCAGAAGCCCAGACATGTGCATCATAGGCATCAATGGCGGGGTGGTCGGCGACTCTTGAGCTCCGGCTGCCACTAAAACGAGGAAAGCGAACAAACTGGGAAAAATTATCCGCGGGGTCTTCATTCTCTCTTCTATCCTCCGACGACGTAAAAACCGGCTCTTCTTCGCGTCGCGACAACCCTATCACTCGCCGCGCAACGCATCAATATAATGCTGCCGTCAGAAGTGGACGCCAACTAGTTGACAATCGTGGAAGGCAGGATGTATAGGCAGCATGAAATCTATATCGGGACATAGATCCTCTTTTCGGAGTTCCAGGTGAGATCACAAACTATAATTGGTCGCTGCGGTTCGACTGGATTAAAGCCGGCGGTTTGTCTGGTCCTTGTCGAGACACTGATCGCCTTATTCCTGCCAGTTTTCCACCCCTCGACTAGCGTAAATGCCCAAGAAAAAGCGCCGCTGAAACTAATTGCCACCACTCCTTCGCCGGGTTTTTCAGGAGATTTCGACCATTTTGCCGTGGACTTAAAGGGTAACCGCCTATTTCTGGCCGCCGAAGATCATAAGACCGTCGAAGTTTTTGACCTCCGAACGGGCAAGTCGCTCCATAGCATCGCAGGGTTTGGGCAGCCGCATGCGATTCTCTTCCTCCCGGACACGAACAAATTAATCGTGACGGACGGAGACGATTTCGGCAGAGTTGCTTTAGTGGACGGAAAAAGTTACGAAGTCCTGGATACGATCAAGCTGCCGCCCGGCGTTGACGGCGCGATTTTCAATCCCCAGACCAAAGACTATTACGTCGAAAGCGGCGGCGGGACGGGCGCCGCGACACATCTGCTGAATATCATCGACGCGAAAAATTTCAAGCACGTCGGAGACATAACGCTGCCGGGCAACCACTCGGAGGCCATGGCCGTGGATCGCGCGGGAAAGAAGCTATACGTCAACCTGACGGGGACGAACGAAGTCGGCGTCGTCGACCTGGCAACTCGACAGCTGATTTCACGATGGCCGGTTCCGAACGCGAAAGTGGAGAACTCCATGGTGCTGGACGAACCCAATCACCGGCTGTTTATCGCCACCCGGCAGCCGCCGACGTTCTTCGTTTTCGACACGGATACCGGGAAAGTAGTGACTTCACTTCCTTGTGCAGCGTTCAATGACGATATGTGGTTCGATCGCCCGCGAAAACGAATCTATGCCACCGGAAGCGAGACCACCACGGTCATCCAGCAGCGCGACGCCGATCATTATGAACACGTCGCCGAAGTGCCCACGGGCTATCGCGCCAAGACGTCGATTCTCGTACCCGAACTGAATCGGCTTTATGTGGCAGTCTCAGGGAAGGGGAAGCCGGACGCGAAATTGGCGCTCCAAATCTTCCAAATACAGCCCTAGCAGGCCTAGGCTCAAGGTAGTAAGCCAGTTTCCGTTCCGGGGTTAACGCTACTTTCCACGATTCGAGAAAGCGCCAGCAGGTTCGAGCGAATGCGAAGTTGTTTGCGAGAAGCGACACTCAGGTTGATCGTGAAATGCACTTGCTTTTCTTCAACGGTGAGTTGAATCATGCCGCCGCGAAGCGCGAATTGGTCCATTTCGCCAACCGTCAGAGTAGGTCCGCCTTGCAGCGTCTTTAGTATCTGCGCAAGAACCTTGCGCTCCGAAGAACTCACATAGACCAGGTGACAGCCGTGAGCATCGTCATCCCGCTGTAATCGGCGAATGACCAAGGGCCTGCCATTCACGTTATTTGCGGCAAATTCATGGAGAGCCGAACCGAATGGATTGAGGCGCGCCCGATGATGTCCCATTCGCCGAGATTGCGGCTGTACTGGATGTCCACATAGCCATGTGAATCGGTGGTCTGCGTACGCGGATCGTTGAATACGGTGCCGAAGGAAGCGGTGGGGATTTGCTTCGTTCGCGAATTATCAACCACGTGGATATTGAAATCCCGAAAGATGACGTCTGCGAACACGCTGGACGCGCGATCGCCGTCTGCATTTTCCGCCACACCATAATTCGTCTGGGGCGAATCGAATTCCGGGAAAAAGAGCGAGGGGTTTCCGTGACTGCGATAGACGGTCCCGGAGAGCAGCATTTCCAGGCCGTTGTCCAGCCGAGTGCCGTAGGTGCCCTGTCCCTTATACGTGCGCAAGCTGCCTGCTGTGGCAGAGACCTCCGTTGCATTCAGGTCGCGGCCTCTTTTGGTGATGACGTTGATGACGGCAAGGAATGCGCCGGTGCCGTAAACGCTGGAGCTTGCTCCGCGGATGATTTCGATGCGGTCGATCAGGTTAATGTCCACGGGGAAGGCGGTTCCCACGTACGCGCCGTCGTAGATGTTGTCGTTCACACGATGGCCGTCGAGCAAAAAGAGAATGCGGGCGTTGTAATCTCCCGGTTTAAGGAAGCCCCGAATGCCGACGTAGGAATAATTCCGGTCGTAGATCACGTTGAAGCCGCGCACGCTCTGCAACACGTCGGCAAGCGTGCGGTATCCGAACTCGCGGATTTCGTCGGCCGTGACGATGGTTACGGATGCGGGTACGTCGGTGGACTTTTCGAGGAATTTGGAAGCGCCGGAAACCGTGTCCACCTGGACTTTCATCAGGTCTTCAAGAGGCATCTGGCGCAGGTCCGGTTGCTCTGTTTGCGCCAAGGCGGCTCGGGCGCAGAGCAGTAGGCAGACCACAATTACCGTCTCAAAGAGCTTAAGTTTTAACCTAGTCATGGAAATAGCAGTTGCGGCGCAGTCGCGCTCGGCGTGGCTGAGGAGTGCACGTCCGCAGCCAGTCAGGAGTCTTGGGCGAGCCCTAGAGTGTGAGGAATCAATGGGCTAGAAGCGACACAGTGGTGAGCGAATCGACGCGACGCTGTACGAGTGCCAGAATCGGACGCAATGCTCCAGAAGGGAACAGATTGAGCACGCCATCCTAAAGCGGAGTGCCGCCGCTGATTGGTGGATTATCGCACCTAGAGTGCAATACTTTGACGTGACCTACAGCCCGCGAAAAAAGAAGATTTCTTCACCAGTCGAGCATCAGCGCAACTCCCAAGACGCTCGATTCGGCCAGCCATCCGCTCACGGAATCGGCAGCAGCGGCTTATCGGTCGGGCGCACGTGCTGATCGAACGTGTTCAGCAAAATGGCGGTTGAAGAGTAATCGCCCATCAGGCAAACGATGTTGACGAGTTGCCGGTCCCCCAAAAGTTTGAGGGCGCGGGCAAACGTCTCCGAGCTCACCTTGTGCTTGCCAACCGACTCTCGGCCCAACTCGATAATCGTCGCTTCCTTTTCCCCGATTCCGTTGAGCGGTTTGCGGTATTTCACGGTATCGACTATCTCCGGGCTTACGCCGGCCTTCAGCGCGGCGGGCTCGTGCGCCGTCCACTCATATTCCCCATCCATTTCGCGCACCGCGGCCAGAATGCTCAACTCCACGACGGCCGGTTCCAGCCCGGCTTTGTGGCGAAGAAAATCGTTTAACCCGCTCGAGAAAACTTCGGCGCCGCCACTATACAGTCGTAGCCTCTGAGGTCCGTAGTCGACTCCGGGAGCGCCTGCGTCATAAATCTTTTTCGCCGCCTCATCCAATTTGTCCCGGTTCACCGCCGGAAGGCGATTGCCAGTTTGGGGATAAATATCCTTTGGGAAGGAAGAAGCGGCTCCTGATGAGCCGTTTCCTGAACCAGCCTGTGGTGGCATGTTGTTGAGGCCGTAACCCAGGGTCACGCCGGCTCCGATAACGAGCAGCAGGATTAGTAACCTAACAGACGACCTCATTGGCGACCTCCGGCTTAAGAGAGTTGGGAGTTATGGCGGGGCGGTATTCTACTGCCGGCAACGGCTGCCGACAAAGAACTAAATCGTCAGAACCTATGCGGGCGCACCGTTGTTGTGATGGACGTTCCGGCCGTGCGCCACTGTTTCGATGAACAACCGCTGCGCCGGACTCAAAGTATAGTTTTTCAGCATAACCCAACCGATTCCAGTTCGCCGCGAATCTTCGACGGGAATAAATCTGCATGGCCCTCGCTTCACTACGGCCATCTGGGGGACCAGGGAAATTCCAGCGCCGGCGGAAACCATTGCCAGGATATTGTCAATACTCGAACTCTCAAATACCACGTCCGGGTCGATCTGGGCCGTGCGTAAGGCTTCCCGCACGATCGTTCCGAACCGTAAGCCTTCCCGAAGAAGAAGAAAAGGGTCGTGGCGGATCTGGGCCAAGCGAATCTGCTTGTGTCCCGCCAGCGCATGGCTTTTCGGCAGAGCAACATAGAGCGACTGCTGCATTACCTTCTCGGTGCGAAATTCCCGTCCGGCGACGGGTAGATGCACTAATGCCAGGTCCAGCAAGCCCGCGCGCACGGCGGGCAGAAGACGGACCTGAAGATCTTCGATCATTTGTACTTTGATCGAGGGGTAACTTCGAGTGAACTTGCGAACGATGGGCGAGAGCAGATATGGAGTGAGGGTCGGCGTCGATCCTACGGTTATGGACCCCGCCTGTTCCTTCGAGGACTTGCGGATCTCCTGCTTGGCCTCATTGAGCTGGCTGAGGATCAACTTGGCGGAACGAAGAAACGTTCGTCCAGATGTCGTCAGGCGGATAGGGTGCTGCCGCCGGTCAAACAATTTGGTTCCGAGCTCATTTTCAAGCTTCAGCAGTTGCTGTGACAGCGTCGGCTGCGTTACACGTTCTCTGCGAGCTCCGCGGGTGAAGCTGCCGGTTTCGGCTGCCGCGCAGAAATAGCGCAATTGGTGAATTTCCATGGTCGCTTGCCTCCCCTTTGCTCCGGAACGCCGGAGCCGGCTGAGAGCAGATCTGATGGGCTAATTTTGGCCTTGAAAAGACGGAATGAAACTAAGCGGATTCAGAAGGAGGGGACCGATGGATTAGAATCGCCGTCCACAGCATCCGCGGGACCGAGGTTTCCCGCCGCTCCTCCAGGAACATCGCAATTTCTGGCTGCAGTGAAACGACGAGCTTGCGGACAGATTGCAAAGCATCCGTGTGGAGAGCGACCCAACCATGAGCGACCTTCATCTTGGTCGCGGTCGTCAGATAATGGCCCGGATTCGACTGCGGTAAGTACCAGTTGACTTTAGCAATCGTGCATAGGCCGGCAACCGCGACAACCAAGAGCAACGCCAAGGCGCAGTTCAAGACGCGCAGGAAACGTCTGGCACGGATTGGAGTACCCACCATTTTCCTGATCACAATTGATTGCCACAAAGAAGCATGACCAACCGCCTGCCACTGAAACTCTACGAAACATCCGCACGTCAAAGCAAGCGGGCCGTAAAAATTACGTTTGCGAAGCGTCAAGACTCCGGCCCCGAATCGCAAGAAGGAGCCCCGCGACGCGGCTAGGCGCCGCGGGGTCATCATGCGGCAGCCCACACGGTCCAAATCTGTGGGCATATTATTCTGACACATCAACCAGCCGAATTAGAATAATCTATCTTTGAGCCTCTGCCGTATAGGTAATACCTATGGCCCAAAAGCCAAGCTTCGCCAGATCGACCCGAGACTTAGAAATAATCGCTTTGGCATTCAACATTAGGACTGTAAAATTTGGGTCCGTGCAAGTCAGAAGCGCAACATCCCGATGCTGAATTCGAGGATGGGATTCTACGCATGGAAAAAGTCCCGCTATGGCTAAACCACCTTTTGCCCCGCGACTCGCACTCGCGGTGCTGATATTTTCGTCTCTAGCGTGTTCTCAAACCGCGCCGCCACAACTAGGAACTCCGAAAGACCAGAGGACAGCCCTTGCTGCCTCAGTACCGGTCGATGTCGATGGTTGGGGAAGGCCAATACCTTCACATGTGGAGAGCCAGAAACCAGCCCCGGCTTCTCGGCACGACATTTCCGGGACTTGGGACCCGGCCAACGGGCCCGATGACGGAGGCCAGTTCCTTGGTGCGAAGACCCTGCCGGTAGACGGCAAGCCGGGACATGAACCGCCTTACACTCCGTTGGGCCTGGAAGCTTATGAACGCACGAAACCGAGCAATGGAGCCAGAATGGTTCCCCCCGCGGAGACAAATGATCCAGAACTCGTCTGTAATCCTCAGGGATTTCCCCGCGAAAATCTTTTTCAACTGAGGACGACCCAGATCCTTCAGACGCCCGTGTCGGTGGTCATTCTGTATGAATTTGACAAGGTCTGGCGGGTCATCTGGACGGACGGTCGAGAACTCCCCAAAGATCCCGAACCCAGGTGGTACGGCTATTCGGTCGGCAAGTGGGTGGATGATTACACGCTCGTCGTGCAGACCTCAGGAACGGATGAAAGAACATGGCTGGATCATGCTGGGCGCCCGCACACCGCTGATCTGCGCGTGGAGGAGCGATTCCATCGCGTGGATTATGACCATTTGGAGTGGACGGTGATAATTGATGACCCCCAAATGTATACAAGGCCCTGGGCGGCCATGAACAAGTTTCCCATGAAGTTGCAGCCACCCGATTTCGATGTTCGGGAGATGATTTGTTCGCCGTCTGAGCTCACAGAATATAACAAGCTGATTGGCAGTCCCGCGAGCGACAAGGATAATCAATAAGTTCGCCCAAACTCTTCCAGAAACTAATGCTGCATTGGTGGTATAAAGCGAGCGGCAACGCGAGATCAAATTCAAAGGTGTCTCACCTGCGAAAAGGATTCCCGCAAATGGCAGATCGCTTTGGCGCTCCAATGATTGTACTTGCAGCAGTGGCGTTCTCACTGGTTGCTGGCGCTCAAAATGCTCCGCGTATTAACTCGGGAGCAACGACGGAGCAGCAGGCGACTCCCCATCCTGGCCCTGTGCTTCTGGATGGCTGGGGTCGGCCGGTAACGGACGCGTTGAAACCTGGTGAGAAGCCGGGCCCTGCTCCGCGCCACGAGATTTCCGGGATTTGGGAACCGGCTCGCGGGCCGGGGGACGGAATCCAGGCGAATGGCCCTAGGGACATGCCCTACGACGGAAAACCCGAACACGATCCCCCGTACACTCCTTTGGGGCTAGAGACACTAAAGTCTCACAAGGCGCTGTTCGGGTATGCTGCCGTTCTCGAGTCGCTTAGTAATGATCCGAGAAATAGGTGCGATCCGCTCGGCTTTCCGCGCGCCGATTTTTATCAAATCCGGCATACGCAGATCATGCAAGACGATCGCAAAGTGGTGATCTTGTACGAATTTGAAAAAAGATGGCGCGTGATTTGGGCGGACGGGCGTGAACTCCCCAAGGAAATTCCATCGCCTCGGTACTACGGGTATTCGGTGGGCAAGTGGGCGGACGATACGACGCTGGTGGTGGATACCATAGGGACCGTAGGAAACGAAAAGATCTGGCTCGATGAAACTGGCCGGCCTGCTAGCGACGCCATGCACGTGGAAGAACGCTTTCATCGCGTGGATCATGACCGCCTGGAGCTGACCGTAACGATTGACGACCCAAAGATGTACACTAAGCCGTGGGTCGCCGTGAACAAATTCCCGATGCGGCTGCAATCGCCCGATTACGACGTCGTGGAGATGATGTGCATACCGTCGGAAGAGGAACAGTACTACAAAGATTATGGCGACCAGGCCAGCGGTATAGACAGTAAGCAAAGCAAATAGCCGGAACGTTCCTATAATACTGGGCAAATACGGAGGTCAACTGTGAGGGGCAAATTCTCAGTGGTTTTCGCGTTAGCCGTGGGTGCCTTGATTGTTTCCATTCCGCTATTTGCACATCATGGCAACGCCGCATTTGACGTCGGGAAGAAAGTTACCCTGAAGGGGACCGTCACAGAATGGGTTTGGGCTAATCCCCACTGCTGGCTGAAGTTCGACGTGAAGGACGACAAAGGCAATGTCGCACATTGGGTGGCCGAGACGAACAATCTGGCCGACATGATCGAGCGGGGCTGGAGCATGCGCAGCTTCAAGCCTGGGGACGAAGTGACTGTCACGGTCGAGCCAGTCAAGAACGGCAATCCGGCCGGGCGTGTCCTTCAAGTCGTGCTTCCTAATGGCCAGACTCTCGGGATGGCCTACTTGCGCACGGGTCAAGAGCACTAAGGCCAGATTGATCTATCCGCGTACGGGCGCGAGCCCCTAAATAGGGTCATCTCGCAAGCCTCTTCTATCTGCATTTCCAAATCGTCCTTGACATGAGAGAGCACGTGGAATATACGCTCTCTAGCTTTTTCGCTTCCAAATGTGTGTTGGTGGGGTGATCCGATGAAATTTCGAAGTCTAGTGGCTCGTTTAGCAGCATGCGTGATCTTGAGCAAAGCGATACGAGTGGTCGCTGGTTTGGGTTCTGCTGTGCTTCTCTTTGGATTCCCGCTATTTTCCCAGGTTAATACGGGCCGCATTCTGGGAACCGTTACGGACCAAACCGGAGGTGTGATCGTCGGCGCCATGGTGACGGTGACGAACACGGAGACGGGCGTGGCGCGAAATTTGGTCACGGACGGGGCCGGAGAATACCTCGCGCCCAACTTGAATGCGGGCAAATATTTGGTGCGTGCCTCGGCCGCTGGCTTCCAGGCCTTCGAGCGCCAGAACATCGAGGTGGAAGTCGGCAAGGATGAACGTATTGACGCGCAGCTCACGCCCGGTCAGGTCACACAGACGATTACAGTGTCAGAGAGCATTCCGCTGCTGGATACTACCAGCGCCACGGTCACCGGAACCCTCAACACGTCCACGATCGCCGATCTCCCGGTGCAGGGCCGCAACTACCAGAATTTGCTTCAATACCGTCCGGGCGTGACGACCCAGCCCGGCGGCGGAACGCTGACGACCTCGACCAACGGCCTTCGCGCCGAGGACAACAATTACTATGTCGAGGGCTTGGATAACGATGAGCCTTTCACCGGGCAGAGCATCATCAATTCGACGCTCCCCGTTGGGGACGCGGCCACGTTTGTGCCCATTGACGCCATTCAGGAGGTCAACGTCCAGACCAATTCACCGGCGGAATTCGGCAAGAGGCCCGGCGCGGTCATAAACGTCGGCCTCAAGTCGGGCACCAACACCATTCACGGTTCTGCGTTCGCCCTCGGGCGCTCGGATAAGCTCAACTCGGCGGAGTATACCTCTTCCCCGTCGTTAAAACCCCCCGCGGAACTGGAGCAGTGGGGCTTCACGGCGGGCGGGCCCATCGTAAAGGACAAGCTGTTTTACTACGGCGCATTCGAGCGGCAGACTTACAACGTATCGGGTAACTATCCAGTTCAAACGCCAACGTCAGCGAACACCGGGGACCCGAACTTGAGCATTCCTGCCGCCGAGGCAGGCTTGGCAGCCGCCCCTGGAGGAGCGATCCCGCTGAGCCCGCTCAGCCTAAAACTATTGCCGCTCTTCGGGACCAACACAAACACGGGTCCCCTGGCCAGCAGCCAATCTTATGGTTTTCCCAACGTTGTCAGTATTTACAACGTCCTCGGTAAGATCGATTACCACCTGAGCGATCATCATACTATCGCTGGATCGTATTTCTTCGGGAACGGTACCACTCTGGCGGAGAGCATAACGCTCCCGGGAATCACGCAACCCTATTTTAGGGACAACGCGGGACTGCGGGCCCAATTCGTGACCACGAGCTGGACTTGGACGCCGAATTCCACCTGGGTGAACGATCTCCGGTTCGGCTGGAATTTCCATCATCGCTTCGACCACGTAGATGACATCGCAACTTCTCTCAGCACTTACGGCATCAACACGGGGATAACGAATCCGGTCCTGGGCGGGTTCCCGACTGTACAGGTCGGTGCTTTCTCGCAAATAGGAGGCGATGCAAATTTGCCGAAGTCTTATGGTCCGACCAAGGATTACGATCTCGTGGATCACGTCTCCTTTTTGCGCGGCAAGCATGCCTTCAAGTTTGGTGTGGAGACGCTCTTCATCAGGCCGTTCTTTGGCAACTACTCCAAAGGTAGGGGCACATTCAACTTCACAACTGGTGGTAATGCTTTCCCGGGTTCTACGCCCTTGGAGGATTTTCTGGCTGGGGTCGCCGATTCGGGCCAGGGTGGAACGGTACTCAATGGCTCCCCGCTCCGCAACCTGAAACAGGGGGACTATTCCGGGTTCTTTGAAGATTCCTGGCATATAAAGCCCCATGTAACCCTGAACTACGGTCTGCGTTATGAATACTTCACTCCGCTTGCGGACAGCAACAATCAAATTGGCGGCTGGGATCCGACGATAGGACTCTTTCAGGTAGGGGTGAATGTCAGCACGCCTTACAACCCTTATTACAAGGATTTCTCTCCGCGAGCGGGCGTGGCTTGGGACATCGGCGGGAAGGGAAAGACTGTAATCCGGGCGGGCGGCGGAGTCTACTACGTGGATCTCGTAATCGGCGCAATGGTGGATAACATAAATCTTCCTGGCAGACCGTCGGGGATCACTTCGATTCCCACAGCTTACAAAACCGGAGCCGATGGGACGGCACCGCCGCTCCTGCCGATTACAAGCGGTGGCATCGGAACGTCCTCTCTTAGCTTTTCGGGCTGCTTACCGGGTAGTTGCACTAGCACCAACCTCAACTGGTCCCTGGCAGGTCCGATCTTTCCTGCAAGCCAGATCGGCTCCGCGTCGGGGTTTCTATGCGGCGATGGCCTCAACGGACACCCAGCGCCTTGCAGCGTCTATACCATGGCCCGGAACATCGTTCCACCCCGGGTGGAGACTTATACCTTTGGCATTCAGCGCACTTTGACCAAGAACTACACCTTGGAAGTGAATTATATTGGCGATTACAGCGGCAATTTGGCTGCCAATCGAGACGTCAATGCGTTCAACCCGCAATCTCCCGGCGAACTCGCTTTTCTCCCTTGTGGAAAGAAAGGGGCTATTCAGAATCACTGCGAACTCCAGAGCGACCGGCCGTATTACGCGCAGTTTCCATACTTGCAGTACATCAACGTCATGTCGAACAGCGACGTCTCCAATTACAACGCACTGCAAACGACGCTGACCGCGCGGGGCTATCATGGGCTCGGCTTCGTGGCGGCTTACACCTATAGCCATGCCCTGGATGACGCCTCCTCAAATCGCAACCAGAACGTGCCGCAGGACAACTTGAATGGGGCCCGGGATTACGGCGCTGCGAATTTCGACCAGCGGCATCACTTCTCCTTGACGCTGAACTATGCCATCCCTGGGAAGAAGGGCTATGGCCAGATGCTCGAGGGCTGGGCTGTTAATTCGGCAGTGTTGCTCCAGAGCGGATTGCCGTTTAATCCTGCTGATAAGCGCGACATCAGCAAAAACGGGGACAAGGTGTCGACGGGCCGCTGGGACTTTTTTGGCAATCCCAGCGATTTCACCGCGGGTACAACCCCGATTCCGTTCTATAGCAACCTCGCCACTATGCCGGCGATGTGCACGCAAGAAGCTACCGCCATCGGCACCGCGGGCGCGGGCGGCAACTTGGCGAAGTTCGGCTGCTTTGCGCAAGGCAATTCGGTGCTCATCGCGCCGCCAACCGGCACGTTTGGAACATCGAGTCGCAATCTGTTCCGCGACCAAGGCTTCCGCGACTGGGACTTCTCCTTGTTCAAGAACTGGACGATAAAGGAACGGCTTACGGCTCAGTTCCGCGCGGAAGTCTTCAACATTCTAAATCACACAATTCTTGCGAATCCGGGAGGCGGCGGTCTTACTGGTGACGGGACTCTCGGCCTGTCTGCGAACACGCCTGACGCCGCGGGGCAGAACCCATTACTCGGAACCGGAGCAGCCCGCGAAATTCAGTTGGGCCTGAAGCTGCTCTTCTAACAAGGGCCCTCTGGTCGCAACATATCAGGACCTCGATTTGTGACCGAGGCGTCGCGGAACCACGCGGCTTTTCATCGCAACCAATTTGGGGCATCCTTGGGGGGTCCATCCAAAAGGATAAGACCTTCTTCTTTACCAACTACGAAGGATTCCGTCAGGTCCAGAGCCTTACGTCGCCTGATGTCGCCCCTTCCGCGGATGCCCGCAGTGGCATCATCCACAATGCGGACGGCACGACCTGTATGATCGGCGTTGTGGCTCCTGGATGCATCAAGGAGTGTATCTCCACATCTTTTGAGGGGCCTCGAATGCTGGCGAAGAAATTGTTTCTTCTGATCTCGTGATCTCATTTAACCCTGGACAAGAAAGACAGGAGTGCGCCCATATACCCCCTGCTTTCCTTGACGGGGTAGCGGATACGGACGGAAAAGATTGACCACCCCCCTTCCGGTGCCTGGGATCCCACCACTCGCGGCGCGTTAAGGTGCGCGTATTTTGAATTTGGGCGAACCTTAATCGAAAGACGCAATGGCGGATTCTGTCTTCGCGTAGTCCTTACTCAAGTGGTGAAAAAATTGCGGATCATCGCTGCCCGGCCTCGGCACACAACGTCCTCAGATTGCAGGGGTTTCGGGCTGCAATGAATGGCAAGCTCCTTGCGTTTTAGTTGGGAAGTCCCCCTTTTGGAATCCCAGCCAAGATGGAAGTTCCTCGACCTACAGCTAGACTCTAGTTGAAAGCAGAGGCACCGGATCGCTTCTTGCTCGCCATCCAGCAGTGAACTGCTTTCCTGTGGGTTCGATTGGCGCGTATGGCGAAGGAGGGGCCCATGGCTGCTACGATTCTACTCGTGCACGCTGATTTCTCCAGCCGTGCAGATTGGCAGGCTATCTTACAGAATCACGGATACGAGGTGTTTACGGCGGAAGATGGAAAGGCTGCAATTGACGAATGTCCGCGCGTTCAACCCGATCTGGTATTGCTCGCTGCTGCGCTGCCGGACATTTCGGGCTTTGAGCTTTGTGACCAATTAAAAGCCGATCCGCGAAATCGAATGACACCGGTTGTAGTGATGGCGCCGTTGTCCCATCGCGCTAACGTTTGGCAACCTCGTGAAGCAGGCGCGGATGATTTATGGGAACACCCATCGTCGAGGTGGGAGGCACTCACCCGCGTTCAAACCATTCTGCGCTTGAAATCCTATATTGACGAGCAGGCCGAGTCGGTCATTCTCAGCCTTGCTCGCAGCATTGAGGCGAAAGATCCCTACACTGACGGACACTGCGAGCGCCTGGCGTTCTATGCAACGACGCTGGCAACGAGTCTCGGGTTGTCCGAACATGACCTGGAAGCGCTACGCGCGGGAGGCTTGATTCACGACATCGGCAAAGTCGCCGTGCCGGAAGCTATTTTACTCAAGCCCGGCCGATTGAGCCGCGAAGAAGTCAAAATCATGGAGCAGCATCCCGTAGTGGGAGAGCACATCTGCGCGCCTCTCAAGTCCTTTCGTCGTGTGCTCCCGATCATTCGCCATCACCACGAACGAATGGACGGCAGCGGCTATCCCGATGGTCTTGAAGGGGATTCCATTCCTTTGGCCGCGCGGATTCTCCAGGTTGTGGACATCTACGACGCTTTGACGACGGACCGTTCGTACCGCAAGGCTCTAGCGCCGTCGTGCGCGCTGGATATGCTGGTTAGAGAAGTTGAACGCGGCTGGTTAGACGGAATGCTGGTTGACCACTTCCTCTCCGTAATAGCGCACGTGGAGTCTCATGTCCATTGAAGGCCGCGGGGGGATTTAGAACTTACAGGTATATGCGCGGAGCTGATCCGTATTCGCTTCCCGCGCCCGAATCTTGATTTGGCGTTCCCCATCGGGGCGCGCTGGATAAACGGTGTTCCCAAGGTACAGGCTTACGCCGCATTCGTAGTGGATGGCGCGTGATGGAGAGGTTTCCCGCGATTCCAGCACCCCGGCACCCGTGGTCACCGCGCCGGAAGGGGATCGGGCGCGCTGAGCGGTGATGTCGCCGCGCTGCGGGATGCACGCGCGCGGGCGGTCGGGAGGGGGTGTGGTCCCTTTTTCGCGTGCGTATCCGCTATCCCCTGCTTTCCTTGACACCCTCTCGCGGCTGCCAGTAGACTCAAAACGCGCACATTTTTCGGCGGAGTTTCAGCGAGAATGCTGCTGTCACGCGATTTCGTAGGTTATATGGCGAACGAGGTGGTCAAGCGCCTGCTTGCCAACAAAATGATCGAGGCCGGCAAGCCCGCTGCTCTTGCCGAGCGCATCCGTCTCAAGATGGCCGAGGAAATTGGCCTGGAAGACCGCCTGAACGAGGAAGTCCGCGAAATCCTCAGCCAGCATGCCGAGGAGATGCGCCGCACAGGAGCCTCTTATCAGGAGATGTACAAAAAAGTGAAGGGGGAGCTGGCGCGGCAGCGCAAACTGATTCTGCGCTGAGCGCAATCCGCGCGAAAGCAGCGCGCGCCGTCAGGAGCCTTCGCGCAACGTTATGCGATTAAGCCGGGAAAAAACGGTACGCTTGTCCCACGTTATTACCGACGTTCTGGTTGCCGGCGAGGACGTCGAATTCATCGAAGACCGCGCCACCATTCGCCAGAACGTCGTGGACATTTTGCTCAGCCTGCTCAAAGAAGAAGAGCAGATTGACGCCCAGGCGCGCCAGAAGATCGGTTCTCAAAAAAAAGAGATTCTCGAGGGCAGCGAGGAATGGGACATCCTCTATCGCAAGTATTACTCGGAAGAGATGCGCAAGATGGGCATCGGGCATCAGCCTAGCGCGACCAGCAGCAGATGAGCCGCACATCAGCTTCCCGGATGCTTCCCCGTTCGCAAGCTTCTGCGGCAAACAGAACAGCGCCCGCCTGAAATCAGCAGCGCCGAGGCATCTAGAAAATGCGCTCGGCGCGTTGCAGTCCTTCTTTTCGCTTTAATTCCGAAGATTACTGATTGTTCTGGTTGTTGGGATCGTCCTCGGGACGCCTCTTCAGCGTCGGCCGATCCGGATCGTCCGAAGGACTATCGCCGCCTTGCGCGCCGGGCTGTTGCTGCCCGCCCTGACCGGCTTGCGGCTGTCCGCGCTCGGTGCGCGTGCGCAGTGTAGGCTTGTCTTTGTTGGTCTTATTTTCTTGCAGCTTATTGCGGTTCTCGATGCCCCGCAGCCGCGCCTTTACGGTGTCGAATTCCGAAGTAGTCACGATGTACTGCTCTCGCGCCGGCAATACGTTGCCAATTTCCTTCTGAATGGATACGACGCGCTCCGGCGTCGGCGGATGCGTGGAGAAAAACTTCGGCACCGTCCCTGGCTGCCGCTTCTCCTCGGCCTCCACCTTCTCGAAGAACGTCACGAACGCGTTCGGGTCATACCCCGCCGCATACATATATTGCAAGCCGAGGTAGTCGGCCTCGAATTCGGCATCGCGCGAAAATTTCAAGAAGGACATTGGAATGGCGAAGTTCAGTCCCTCATAAAGTCCATAACCCGCCCAGCCCCCCGGGCCGAGCAGGATCAGCGGAATCGTGGCCATCTGCGCCAGTTCGCCCTTGGTGGCGTTCTTGGTGCCGTGCCGCGCGGCTACGTGGGCGATCTCATGCGCCATCACGCCGGCGAGTTCCGCCTCCGAATCGGCGCGCAGGATCAGCCCGCTATGCACGTAGAAAAATCCGCCCGGCAGCGCAAACGCGTTTATCGCGTCGGAGTCAATCACTTTGATGGTGAACGGAACCTTTGCATCCGAGTTGCGCACCAGGTTCTGCCCCACGCGGTTCACATATTCCGTAACGACGGGATCATCGATCAGCTTCGACGACCGCTCCACTTCCTGCGCCAGGCTCTTACCGAGTGCCATTTCGCGCTCGAGGGAATAGAAGTTGACACCTTTGCCGACTCCACGATTCCCGATGGCCTCCACGTCCGCTTTCGAGCCCGGCTTGACGTCAGGCTTGTCCTTTTGCGGAATGGGAGTTTCGTCTTTTGAATCTTTCGCTTGCGAGTGCTGCGTGTCAGTTGCGGCCGATTTCGACTTCTTTGTTTCCTTGTCCTTTTCTTTATCTTTATCGTTCTTCGCTTTCTTCTGCGACGCCTGCGAATCGGTCTGTCGCGAATCGCTCGGCGAGGCCTGCGGCTGCCGCGGCCCGGAATCCTGCGTCGGCCCGGCGGTTGGTGCAGTTTGAGGTGCGGGATTGGCCGGAGGGGGCGCCGGCTGCGCAGGCGCTTGCGGCCCCGCGAAAACGGGGAAGGCCAGTGCCGCTGACAATACCAGTCCCAAAAGGGCTCGGCTCAATAAGCCGCTACGTATTGCTAAACGCGACTGTGTCATGGTTCGCTCCGGCCCTTCTGCTCGAGCCAATTATACATCCACTCGTGCGCCCTGGGTAGCGCGAGCTACGATTTCCGCCTTGGACGCTAAACGCCCGAAGATAGATCCGTTCTTTTTGATGGCCTCACGTCACCCCGGGTTTCCCGCTTTTTTCGAAGTGCAAGAATTTATGATCCGCCCCTGAAAGCATTTAGGCGCCCGGCCCATGGGTAGACGTGGCCGTTTAGCCCTCGCCTGCCGCGCTAAAACCCTGTTTCCAGCCTCCCGTTCATTTGCGTCCCGCCTGTAACAACCTGTACTTTCGTTCAGTTGACACTGGACGCCCCTTCCCCCAAGATTCAGGTCGAAACACACGGCCAAAATGTCAGTTTCCAAAGTACAGGTTGGTCAGGTGTGGAAAAAGGCAGGAAGCGAGGAGAGTTTCCTGGTGACCCGCCTGTATAGCGAGGCCCTCGCTACCTTCGCCGTCCTCCGTCCCGCCGGCAAGGAAACCGCCGCGCTGCTTCGCGTCAAGGTGATACGAAAAGGCGCCGCCCAGGCCCTCCCCGGCTTCTCTATGGCCCAGGATTCCGACGAATTCTAAATCGACCGCACCGGCAGTTCCACCACGTCCTCGGCCTGCATCACTTCTTTCACCAAAAAAGGCTCGGCGTGCTCCACGCCGATCATCTCGCCGTAAAATCGCGCTACAAGATGCACTTCGTGCACCAGCCGGTCGAGCGGTAGATAGACCTTCGAGCGCCGCCGCTCGCGTCCCTTCGGCCGGAACTGCGAGCTATAGGCGAGGATTGCCTTGGTGCGCCGGGAAAACTCGCGCGATATATCCACCACAAAGGAAGGGCGCACGCTGCGATCATAGGTCGTCGAATACAGCACCTTGAACGGCCGGTAGGCCTCGCCCTCTAATTCCAGCCGTTTCAACCCCGCCAGAAAGCAGCCCTCATAGCCCAGCCGGGATGCTGTGTAATGGTCGGGATGCCGCCCCTCCCAATACGGCAAGATCACGGTTCGCGGCCGCAACGCCCGGATTCGCCGCGCGATGGCCAGCTTGTATTCCATCTGCATCTCCAGGTGCGCATCGGGAAGGCCCAGGTTCTCGCGATGCGCGACGCCCAGGATGCGCGCCGCGGCGGCAGCCTCCTTCCGGCGCATCTCCACCGAGCCGCGAGTGCCCATCTCTCCTCCGGTCAAATCCAGGATTCCCACGGCATAGCCGCGGTGGGCCATCTTGATCAACGTGCCGCCGCAGGTGAGTTCCGCGTCATCGGGATGTGCGGCTATCGCCAACAGATCCAATTTCATTGCGCCTCCTGAATTTAGGCGGCCCGATTGTAACGCATGCGCTCTACACCGGCGCCTTATGCGAACGGCTCCCGCCCCGGGGTTCCTCGACTCTGTGTTAGATTGCTGCCTCGGCGTGAACCTCCAGGGACAAGTCGCTTTAGTTACCGGCGCAGGGCGCCGCATCGGACGCGCCATCGCTCTGCGTCTGGCGGCCGAGGGCGCTCGAATGGTCGTGCACTATCGCAATTCGCGATCCGAAGCCGAAGCGGTCGCCGCGGAAATCGTCCGCAGCGGCGGGGAGGCCGTTTGTATCCAAGCCGAACTGACCGGCACCGCGGAAATCAATCGCCTTTTCCAGGGGATTGAGCAGAGCTTCGGGCGTCTCGACATTCTGGTGAACAACGCGGCAATCTTTGCCCCAACGCCGGTCGGCAGGACTCATGAAGCACAATGGGACGCCATCCTAGACACCAATCTGAAAGCACAGTTCTTTGCCGCGCAGTGTGCCGCGCCCCTGCTGGCGCAAAGTGGGCGCGGCCGGATCATCAATTTCGCTTCGCTTGGTGGCCTGCAGGCCTGGCCCAAGTACACGGCTTATAGCGTGTCGAAGGCGGGAGTGATCATGCTGACGCGCTGCCTGGCCCGCGCTCTTGCGCCAGCCGTCACCGTGAACGCCATCGCTCCCGGAACCATCTCGTTCCCCGAAGACGCGCCCGAGATTGCCGACCGCGCGATTCGCGGCGCTCCGTTGCGCCGCACCGGCTCCGCCGAAGACATTACCAATGCCGTGGTCTACTTAATCGGCGCGGGATTCGTCACCGGCCAAGTTCTGGTTGTCGACGGCGGCTCGTCAATCCCGTCCTAGACGGGCGCCTTGAAAGGCCCTGGTATTCGTCAAATTTCTCCGCGCACGAGCCGCGAAATCACCTGCCGGTCCGCGGGCAAAAAGTCGTAGCGCGGCAATTCCGTCCTCGGCGCCCATATAATTCGTTGGAACGCGAGGTTTCGCGGCGGGTCCTGGAGTGCGGCAGAGAGAAAGGAGATATGCACGGCCTCGCTCATCTCCGCATACCGATGTCGCACCATCTGTACCAAATCGCCGATATTCGGGGCGGCGCCCAGTTCCTCGCGTAACTCGCGCTCGAGCGCCTGGCGCGGCGTCTCGCTCGGACGCATTTTCCCGCCGGGAAACTCCCACTTGCCAGCAAAGATTCTGCCCGCCTGCCGCTGGCAGATCAGCACTCGGCCGTTCTGTTCGATGATCCCCGCCACCACGCGTATCATCGCGGTGACACTACCATAGCTGCGAATGGAAGGCACTTTGGTACAATGAGGCCGGAATGTACTGCCGCTGCGTTCCGGCTGATGCGCTTGCGGTCCCGCTGACTCCGCAAGGTCATTTCTGTTTTTTGGTTTCGTCCCTGGCTTATGTGTCTTCACACCCGATCGCGAATCCGCAGCGAACGGTCGCCAGCATGATGCGTCTGGTCTCCATGATTCTGGCGCTGCTATTCGCTTTTGGCGCCGCCGCGAGCGCACAGACGAGCCGCGCATCAGATTCGGCGGCGCGGCCGCGGGTCGTCGAATTGAGGATCGGCGATGAAGTCGAGCCGATCATGGCCGAATACATCGATGGCGGCATCAGCGATGCGGCTAAGCAGCATGCCAGCTTGATCTTGATCACCATGGATACGCCCGGCGGCCTGGGAACGTCGATGGAAGATATCATCCAGCACATTCTCTCTTCACCGGTGCCTGTGGTCGTCTACGTCTCTCCGGCCGGCGCGCGCGGTGCCTCAGCAGGATTTTTTATTCTTCTCTCGGCCGATGTGGCCGCCATGGCTCCCGGAACGCACGCCGGCGCGGCCTCGCCCCTGATTGCTGTGGGCGGCATTCCTTTGAATGTAGACGAGACACTGAAGAAAAAAATCCTGAACGATGCCAGCGCGTTTCTGCGCAGTTACGCCGGAAAGCGGGGGCGCAACGTGCAGATTGCGGAGACGGCGGTTACCGATGGCAAGGCTTTCACGGAAACCGAAGCGCTCAACGACAAGCTCGTGGATCTTGTTGCCAACTCGCCGGAGGATTTGTTCTCCAAGCTCAACGGGCAGACGATCAAGCGATTTGACGGCTCGGAAACGCGCCTCAGCCTGGACAATCCCGAAATCGTAACCATGCAAATGTCCGCCCGACAGCGCTTTCTGGCGCGCATCGTGCAGCCCGACGTCTTTTTCATTCTGCTGATCTCCGGCGTGCTCGGCCTGTACGTCGAATTCACGCATCCGGGCATGATCGCCCCGGGAGTGATCGGCGCAATCGCTCTGGTTTTGGCGCTGTTCGCGATGCACATTCTTCCGGTAAACTTTGCGGGCCTGCTTTTGATCATCGTGGCGCTGGGCTTGTTTATTTTGGAGGCGAAGTACACCAGCCACGGTGTTCTGGCCGCCGGCGGCGTCATCGCCATGCTGCTGGGCGCGTTTATGCTGATCCGCTCGCCGCTCACGGGGGCCGGCGTCAGCTTCGGCGTGGCGCTCGGGGTGACTGCGCCCGCCGCGGTAGTCACGATCTTTCTCATGCGCTTGGTACTGCGTTCGCGCGACTGGAAGCAGTCGACTGGAGCGGAGCAACTGGTGGGCGTGCAGGCCGAAGTTACCGAAGCCATTGCGCCCGTGGGCGGCGACGCAGCGCCTGCGTCATTTCAAGGCATGGTGCGCTTGCGTGGAGAGCTCTGGCGGGCGGTGGCCCCGGTAGCCATTCCGGCGGGCGCGCAGGTGCGAGTCGTGCGGGTCTCGGGACTGACGGTGCACGTCACGCCTGCGGAATCGGCCGCACGCTGATATGATCGCGTGGAGCGTTGAGAAGCACCACTCGCGGCTTTTGTTGCCTGCACAAGGAGACGATCATGGACTTCAGCTTCACTGGGCCGCTCATTGCCATAATCATCTTCCTGATCTGGTTCTGGAACTCTCTCTACGTCATCAAGGAGTGGGAGCGTGGAGTCGTTTTGCGTCTCGGACGCATGTTGCCCGACGCCAAGCCGGCCGGGCTGCGCCTGGTTTTCTGGCCGATCGAGACTCTCTATCGCATCTCGTTGCGCATCGAAACTCTTGACGTGCCCGCGCAGGACATCATCACGCGCGATAACGTTTCCGTCAAAGTAAACGCGGTGTGCTATTTCCGCGTGGTGGACGCGAACCTGGCGCTTTCTCAGGTGCAGAACTACCTCTACGCCACATCGCAGAAAGCGCAAACGACGATTCGCAGCATTGTGGGCCAATTTGAGCTCGACGAAATCCTCGCCGAACGCGAAAAGGTAAACGCCAAGCTGCAAATCATCCTTGACCAGGACACCGAGCCCTGGGGTATTAAGGTAACCAAAGTGGAAGTGAAGCAAGTTGACATCCCGGAGCAGATGCAGCGGGCCATCGCGCGCCAGGCGGAAGCCGAACGCGAGCGGCGCGCCAAGATCATCCATGCTGAGGGCGAAATGCAAGCATCCGCGAAGCTCGCCGAAGCCGCCGGCGTGCTGGAGACTCAGCCCGCTGCCATTCAGCTCCGCTACCTCCAGACGCTGACGGAAATCGGGGCGGAGAAAAACACCACCATCATTTTTCCGATCCCCATCGACATCATCAATGCTTGGGTGAAGAAGTCACTCGAGCCGGGGCGCTGATGGCAGCAGGGCATCGCCGAGGTCGCGATTGGGTGCTCGGAGGACGCCATCTCGCCGGCATCTTCGTCTTGCTCGTCGTATCATTCGGGATGGTGTTTACCCTCGGTTACCTCCTCGGACGCAATCAATACGATGCGCAGCTCCGCGCAGCTGCGAGCACTATTCCCGTCAAACCAGACAGCGTGAGCGATAAGCCGGTGAAGGCAAGCCGCGGTCCGGCTGATCCTGATAAACTCGAGAAGCCGCTCGCGCCTGCGGATTGGGATTTTTATCATTCCGCGGAACCGGCAAAGCCCGCCGAGCCCATGCCCGAGTCACCGAAATCCGTGGTGCCTAGCCGCGCGAACGGGCCCGCGGCAGGCAAGTCCGCTTTCCGCATCGGCTCCGCGCGATCAAACACGAGATCGCTGAATCCGCCAGCCGTCCCTAGGGGCGCCGTCGTTTTGCAGATCGCGGCCATGGCCCGCCAGGCCGACGCCGTTGCGTTGGCGCAGGCATTACAGCGCAAGAAATTCCCCGCCTTCGTGCTGCCGCCCGGCGCCGGCCGTTATTATCGCGTGCGAGTCGGACCGTATACCGACGCGCAATCCGCCGATCTCGCGCGGCAGAAACTTGAGAGTCAAGGTTTCAAGGCCATCACCCGCCGTTGACGCGGGCCGCTCGACGGGGGCACCGGAGCGAGGCCAAAGTAGCGCGCAAACGCGCCCCTCTGCGCAAACCCGCCCCTTTGCCCAAATCCTTCCGCGGAAATTGCGCCTCTTGCTTTCCTTCGTTTCCGGCGTCTTGCTGGCCCTGGCCTTCCCCAATTTCAATCTGCCGCTTCTGGCATGGATTGCGGTTGCTGTACTGATCATCGCCTCGCTCGAAGGAGGCCTGGGCGAAGCGGCCCTCCGTGGTTTGCTTTTTGGCGTCGCGTTTTATCTTTTCTCCACTCCGTGGATCTATACGGTCATGCGCCAGTATGGGCCGTTGCCAGCGTGGGAAGCCGCCGGGGTGATGGCGTTGATGATTCTGGCGGCATCGCCTTACTTCGTGGCGTTCACGCTCTGTGTTACCTGGATCGCCCGTCGCGATAAGAACCTCGCGCTATTCGCCGCGCCATTTCTTTGGACCGCTCTCGAACTCGCACGGTCGCGCATGCCCGACATTGCCTTCCCTTGGGAACTCCTCGGCTATTCCGCCGCGGGCAATCTGGCGCTGGCGCAATTGACGGCGATCACCGGAATTTACGGCCTATCCTTTGTTGTGGCCGCATATAACGCGGCCGTAGTCTGGCTGATCGGCTCCTTCATCGGCTTGCGCGGCCAGAGGCCACGGCGCTTTCCTGTCGCCGTACTGGCCGCCTTCAGCGCGCTCGTCCTTGCCGCCGCGCTCATAGGTCCCCGATTTGTCCCCGCAGCTCACGCTTCGCAGGTCGCCCATCTGGTGCAAACGGACTTGCCACAGTCGATGGAGTACCCGGCCAATTGGGATGCTGTTCATGCCGGGGACATGTCTGAACTCGATCGCATCAGCATCGCAGCGGGGCAGAAGGATCCCGGGCTCGTCGTCTGGCCCGAAGTTCCCGCACCTTTTTCGCTCCGCCAGACGGATTTCGCCCGTCGTGCGCAGGAGATCGCGCGCGATTCCGAAAGCAATTTCCTGCTCGGCGTGGTGGGCTGGGAACCCGGTCCAGACGGCCGGCTCGCCGCCTACAACAGCGCGGCCCTGCTTGATCTCCAGGGCCGCGAGGAATTTCAGTACAATAAGATTCACTTAGTCCCCTTCAGCGAATACGTGCCTTGGCGCGACTTCTTCTGGTTCGCCAAGAATCTCACGGGACTTGCGGGCGACTTTCGCCATGGCACACGCTACGCTGTAGGGGACTTGCCTGGCGGGCATTTCAGCACTTTTATCTGTTACGAGGCAGTATTTCCAAACGAGGTCCGGCGGTTTGTCTTAAACGGCGCAAACCTGCTGATCAATCTCTCGAATGATGGGTGGTTCGGGCGCTCCGCGGCGCCCGCACAGCATCTGCAGATGGCCCGCGTCCGGGCCGTGGAACATCGCCGCTGGCTGCTGCGCGATACGAATAACGGCTTCACCGTTTCGGTGGATCCTTACGGGCGCATCGTCGCCAGCCTGGCCCCGGATATCCGCGGAGAGTTGGATGCTCCTTACGCGTTTCGCAGCGATAAGACGATCTACACGCGCTGGGGCGATTGGCTGCCCGGAATGTGCGTCGTAATCAGTCTCGCTTTGCTGCTCCTGGCATGGGTGCGCAGGTAGAAACGATCACGCCATCCGCATTCTCCGTGCCCCTCCGCGAAAATGCCAGCCACTACTTTCGGGCAGGTGATTCTTCGGTTGCCAAGTGGCGCTGGGTCCGGCATATGGCGTTACAGCAGGCCCAGCCATGCGAACAGCCCGGCAACGATTGCCACTAGGACGAGGACACCAAGAGCAAATGCAATCTTCCGTTTCCCAGAACCCGTTGCCGTCATATTCTTTAGCAACTCGCGTTCCTGCGCCTCGCGGCTCGCGTGCATCAACCATTCGTTCAGGGTGATCTGTTCCGCGCTCTCGATGTTATCGAAGCGAATGCCCATTCCCTCATTGCTGATCGAATAGATGACCTTGCCTTCGCTCTGGAACCTCTTGCCTCTGGCCATGGCTGTCAGTTTGACAATCGTTCCGGGATTAAACGGCGTGGGGGTCCTCACATGACAACCGGAGTGGCTAAGATTAGCGGTCTTGGATATGACCTGTTGGCCTGATTTGCGGTCTACGACTTCGACCGCTGCGACGAAGCTATAACGAAGTCCCGCGCGCTGGGGGTACCAGGTGCTGGTTTCCGCGATTACGTCGGTCCCCTGAGAACGAGCCTCACGGGTCATAAATCGGCGCCTTCGCTCCATTAAGGGCCGGTTGGGTTGCGGGGCAGGCCCTTAGCTCGATCGTAAATAGACCTGCTGAAGGGTTCAAGAGGCAAATGCCAACGCTATAGCGGAACTGTAATACGGCATGTCACCTATTGTGCAGACAAAAACATCAGGGTAGGTACATACTGCGGCATACGAGTAGCCTCCCGGCACACTCCTCCTTGCCGCTGGAGCGACGTCCATACGGGCGGGCTGTCGTTATCGCTTGTTTGTGGACTGTGGTCTCGTTACCAATCTGCCCGGGACAATGTTCTTTCGATCAGTTGCCTCTCGCGGGCGGAATGCTAGGCGAAGGCACTTGCATTTGGCAGCAGGGGGAGCATCGGTGGGCTTACGGAGGCGAATACTTCTTGTAGACGACGTTCCCATGGTGCGAACGACGATTCGTTCGTTTCTGGAGCCGTATTCGTTTCAAATATGCGGTGAGGCTACGGATGGGGAAGAAGCTATAGAGAAGGTGAGAGCGCTAAGACCGGATATCGTACTTCTTGATATCAACATGCCGGTAATGAACGGCGTGCGGGCTGCCTGCGAGATACGGCGAATTGCGCCTGCAACAAAGATTGTCTTCCTAACCGCCCATGCTATCCCTACAGTCGTGCATAACATCCTGCCGTGGGCAGATGGGTTTGTCTCGAAAGGAAGAGCCGACCGCGAATTGATCCCTCTGCTCAGCCGCCTCGCTATGACCGCGCGTGATGCGACCGAAGAAAAACTCATTGGCCGAAAGGGAAGCCATGGGCCCAAGGGGTAGGGCTAACGTCTTTCACGTATTGAACAGGCAATTTCCTCATTTCGAGAATAGCTGGCCCGCGCCCGGAGAAGCTCTCGCTACCTTCTTCCCGCAGCTTGCGATTTCTCTAGGAGGCGAATTGTCGGAGCGGGTTCTCATTGTCGCTCGCCGTGATCTTCTGGGGAATTTTTAGTATCCTATTTACGGCGAATTATGATCATAGAAGATCTCGAACATCGTTTTCAGGAACTCGGCGATCGCATGGGACTTGTGCGGAGTTATCTTTGACGTCCCTCGCTACCGCGGTCTCCTCAGCGAACTCCAAACTCGCAGTTCGCAGCCGGACTTCTGGCAGGATCAGGAAAAAGCCCAGCAGATTCTTCAGCAGCGCAAAGGCGCCGAAAACCGCATAGCCGCGGAAGAAAAGCTCTCCCGTATTTCAAGCGACATCGAGACCTATCTTCATTTGGCAAAAGAAGAGAGCGATGTCTTGCAACGTGAGTCTGTCCTGCGCGATATCCAGCAGGAGCTCGATGCTGCCGAAGAGTACGTCGCGCAACTCGAGACCGAGACGCTGCTCTCGGGCGAAAGCGATCGCCTCAACGCAATTCTCACCATAAAGCCGGGCGCAGGTGGCACCGAATCGCAGGATTGGGCGGAAATGCTACTGCGCATGTATTTGCGCTGGTGTGAGCGCAAAGGTTTTGGCGCGTCGGTGATCGACTCCCAACCCGGCGAAGGCGCCGGGATCAAATCCGCAACGGTGCGCGTCGAGGGCGAAAACGCTTACGGTTTGCTTTCGACCGAAACTGGAGTGCACCGTCTCATCCGTATTTCTCCATTCGATCAGGCGGCCCGCCGCCACACCTCTTTCGCATCCGTGTTTGTAATCCCTGAAATCGACGATCGCATCGAAATCGACATCCGGCCGGAGGACCTCAAGATTGATACGTTTCGGGCAGGAGGTCACGGCGGACAAAACGTCAACAAAGTCGAGACGGCCGTGCGCTTTACACATTTGCCGTCGGGCATCGTAGTCCAATGTCAGGCGGAGCGCAGCCAGCACAAAAACCGCGAATTGGCTATGAAGCTCCTGCGATCGCGGCTGTATGAAGCGGAAATCGAGAAGCGGCAACAAGCCACGCGGAAGCTCGAC
>QHYR01000166.1 GCA_003223315.1 Acidobacteriota bacterium
CGCAACCACAGTGATCGCTTGCGGCCACACCGGACATGCTTCCTCATGCCAGTGGCGGGCAAGCGCTGGATGACGGAGCCCATTTCGGCGGATGGATTGTACAACAAGGACGAAGAATGCGGCTCCAAAGAGTTGGCAAGCGATGGGGACGTTCAAAGCAGTTATCAGGTTTGAACGATCGGCAATCCAGCCGACGATCAGGGGCGCCAGGGCCATCGAGAAAAGATTTACGAATAAATAGTAAAAACCCAACGCGGTGGCGCGCCCATGAGGCGGCACGAGATTCCTTTATTGCTTATATGCAAGAGTTTTCCCATATCATTTCACCTCCGAGGCTGATCGCTACCGGGCGGGTTCGCTCTGAATGAACCTCCAGCTCTGAAAAACGTAAGCAGGGGCGGAAGCTCTGGCAGAAGTGTAACGATTGGACTAAGATCCTTCCCTCGCATCAATCACCGCAATGAGTATAGAAAGGCGCCGTTCGGTGGGTTCTGGCTGGTTTTGCGCGCCATCCTGTAAGTACGCACTTGACATACAGAATTCGTAATGACGGAGAACAACATGGACGAAATGAAAAAACACAATGGCGGCCGACGACTATCGGGACTCGGCCGGCGAGACCTCATGAAGATCGGAGTCGGTGCAGGTGTCGCCATGGCAGGGATGCTGGCGGCGCCGGCGTCATGGGCACAGCAGGGGCAAGCAGCGCTACCGCCGCCGTCGGGACCGCTGGGACAGGTGAACCATGAGAGGCTGCAACATTGGCCTGATATTCGCGAGAGTCAAGAAGTCGTAGCGTCAGTTGGTCCTGGATACATTACCTCGACCGGACCAGGCTGGGTGAACAACTCAGGCCGAGCTTCCGGCAATGGGCCTATGGACGAATGCAGCCGCCGGATCGTCGAATTTGTGAGTTCATACTCTGAATCGAACCTGACGGACTCACTCTTAGAAACGATTGGTTACTTAATGGCGGACACGCTGGGCGCCCTTTATGGCGGCTTCGAATCGGAGCCGGCGCGAATCGGTGCCCGGTTGGCCGAGACCATGCCAGGCCCTTGTACGGTTCTGGGCTACGGTATAAAGACCACCTATGAGATGGCTGCTTTTTGCAATGGTCTCATGATACGGCACACCGATTTCAATTGTGTCCCGCACAACAACGAGATGTTTGGTGGAATCCTGGCCGTCGGCGAGGCGCTCCACTCGACCGGCCCGCAGGTGATGGCCGCCATGGTCATAGCCTACGAAGTCGTAACCGCCATCGGAAACACCGGACAGGGCAATTACGATCCCGGAGGCTGGGATTCTCCGTACCATAGCGTCGGTGCAGCGATGGGCGCGGGAAAGTTGATGGGATTGAACCAAGATCAACTGGCTAACGCGCTGGCGCTTGCTCTGGTGCCACATATGCCGATGTATGTCTGCCACATCGGAACCCAGTCCATGTGGAAGGGAACCCATAGCTCGGAGCAGGTCCGTAATGGCGTGTGGGGCGCTATGCTGGCGCGCGCCGGCATGACAGGCCCTTGCATGCCGTTCGAGGCAAGAGACGGTTTGATCGCGCACATCGGCCCTTTCACTCGAGATCTAAAGCTTCCAACCAGCCCTGATGGGCGAGTGGCTCTGGAGACGATCCACGGAAAGGGCGGAGGATATAAGAAATTTGCCTCGGAAGGTAACACACAAACGTTCTGGGAATGGATCGCCAAACCGCTCCATGAGTGGACTAAGCCTGACGAGGTCGCTTCCATTGACGTCGAATGTTCCTATTTCGCCTGGCAGGAGATCTCCGATCCGCCAAAGTGGGATCCACGGAACCGCGAGACGGCAGACCACAGCATGCCGTACAACGTCGCCCGCGGCATTATTGATGGGGAGGTTTACCTCGACTCGTTCACAAGAGAGAAATATATGGATCCCGTGGCCAGGGATCTCATGAACAAAACTACCATACACGCAAACGTTTCGCCCGAGTTCCCAGGAACCACGATCACTGTACGCAAGAAATCGGGACAAGAACGCGTATTTAAGGCTCAACCAGCAACGCTGATGTCACACGAGGACCTCATCCAAAAATATAATCGCCTGGCCGGCTTCATGCAGGTGGAAAAAGGACAGAGGGACCGCGCTCTCCAACAGTGGATGAACCTTCGAAGCTGTAAGGACATTGCAGATGTGATGCAGACCATTGCGAAATTCGGCCGGCCTAGACCCTTGTCGGATATGAGCCCGGCCCGAATTTCCTAACCTCTCGATCGGGCACCGACTCGGGAGAATCTTGGTTCCTGGCGTACTTAGTTTGTGTCGAAGCGGATGAGAAAAGCCCTAAACCCCTTCACATCCTTGAAGCCGTGGGCTACGCCCGGCGGAATGTAAAGGACATCTCCTGGCTTCAGCGCGCGTTCGACGCCGCCGCGAATTGAGCTTCCGGCCTCATCATCGACGTTCGGCCGTTTTTGCGCACCTACGAGTTGGCCGCCGGTTATCGCTATTGCCGTGCCTGCTGTCATTACCCAAACATCAGCCGACTTAGCATGAACCAAAGGGGCGTCGCCCTCTTTCACGATTCTGATGTTGATGCTGTAGCTTCCCCCTTCCAAGACCCGCTTATTGATGACTTGTCTGGCCTCCAGATCTTTCCAAATGGACTGCAAGTCTTCGTTTGCAAAGTAGGCGGCTTTCTCCGTTGGCGCCTGCTGGACGGCCGTACTCCCGCCCTGGCTCCCTTGACCGCGTGCTACGGCTCCCCACATGCCAAACAACGCGACGGCGCCTATGACAGTGAACAGAACTATGCGCATGTCCCCCCCTTTCATTGCAGCCAGCTATTGCGAATCGCGAACATAAGCCAACTCCAGTGAGACAACGAGCGCTTGATGTGTTGCCGAGCACAAATCGAGCACGCCCGGGCTACACTTGAGTCGCACTCCAACCCCTAGGCCCGTGCCCCGCAAGAGAGAGGGTCGCACGGTGTGGTCGGCGGAGCTGACACCCTCGATGTCGGTCTCTTCCTGTTTTGGCGGAGCTAACGAGTTGAGCTTACCGTCGCCGGACGCTCCACCGCCACCATGACTTCAAACAGCTCCGTTCGAACTAGGCTGCGCAGAGCCTGGCCTTGCTCGGCGAACGCGGCGAAGTTTTGTTTCGGAAACACCTGGGCGAACCGGCTTTGAGCTGTTTCCGGACTGGGCGCCGTGGCCGGCATCGCGGCGGCGAGATCCTTTACGGTATTAGAAAGCACTGCGTTGAAGGGCGCCTCTGCTCCCCCAGGCGAAACGACGCGCGCGGCGCTCCACCCCAGCGAACGGCCTTCTTTCACCGCCAGACTGTTCAACGGCATAAGCATGTTCGTCACGTAGTCGCCGTAATCCCCGCCGCGGCCTGCCGTGATCTTCCAGCGAGTGACAGCAATGTAGTTTCCGTCCTTGGCTGGAGACCCCGGCGTGGTGGCCTCGACCCTGTAAAGCACGCTGCCGACATTCGTCCGGAGTGTATTCAGCTTCTGCGTGTATTCCTGGAAACTCATCCCAGTGGCCTTACGATAAACCTCATCGCGCTTTGCCGCGTTTGGCGTTTGAGGGGCGCCGTCGAAGGTAACGGAGATCGCGTAGTTATAACTGCTAGCCGGGATGCCGCGATAGGCCTCCCGCAGCAGAACCCAGTACGCGATGTTCTCGCCGGAGGCGATGCGTTCCTGCATCAGCTTCCGTTCCGTGGTTCTGGCCTCTCCGAGCATAGGAGCTACTTTTTCGGGAGCCACACTGAAGTAGTTTGTTATCCGGTAATTGATGCCCTGGGACTGTTGGGCCAAGCCGGCGGCCGAGGCAAGTAAAAAAGCCAGGCCGACCGCCAGTAATAGATTTGACCTCTTCATGAATGATTCTCCTTTGTGAGTCTCGGACTCACTCGAAGTTCGAGGCTGCGATTTTGGAGTCCCCGGGGGGCACTAACATATACCGACGCGCCTCCGTACACAATGCGTGTAAATACCGCTCCGGTGGGAGGACCTGCCAGAGATTCTGGGCATCACCGGGCAGCACTTGCGGCGCCGGCGCAAATGGCGGAATCGAAGGAAAAGGGACCTTTCGGTTCAGGTCCCTTTTTTCTAGGGTCGAACCGCCCTCCTACTTCAGGGCACCCGGCTACGACCCATCAAGCGTCTTAATCCTGCTTGGGAGAAAGCACTCGGCTACACCACAGAAGAACTCTTGGCGAAACCCTTCCTAGACTTTGTACATCCTGATGACCGCCCCGGTCCGCCGCGTGAAGTCGGGCTATAAGCCGCGGCTCCTTACAGAACCTGCCTCGAACACGATGCCCAGAGTCACGCGAACATTATTCTGCATGAGCCCTTGAAATCGGCTCAGAACATAATCGGCTGATGTGCGCAGGGCCACATGCCGTGAAACGTTCCATTGCACGCCGCCGCCCGCAGCCCCAGCGAGAGCGTTAGCGGACGAGGTGTTGCCGGTGGCATAAAAGTTCGTGCTCCCCGACAGATGGTCGATGCCGGCCAGCGCATGAAAAAATGCTTTACGCATCATGAAGCGCGGCCCGGCCATCGCTGTATAATCGTGAAAAGCGAAGGTCCCCACGTTAAGGATGTCGAGGGTCTTGAAATAACCGCTGAGATTAACCTCGCCCGCCAGCCACCGGGTTGCGTTGACTGCCACGGACCCCTCGAACCCGGCAACATTCTGGCGAGAAGTCAATCCGCTTGTGCCCGCGTTCAAATACGAAAACCCAGCGAAAGCCTCCAGACGCGGCACGTTCTCTCCATAGCCTAAAGTGGAAAACGGTGTAAACGCTGTTGCCGCAGGCTGTGGTTCCGGCTGTAGTTGTGGCTGTGGGTGCGGTTGTAGTTGTGGCTGTATACGCGGCTGTGGTTGCGCCTGTGGCTGTGGTTCTGGTTGCGATTGCGGTTCTGGCTCTGGCTGCGGTTGTGGCTGTGTCCGCGGCTGTAGTTGCGCCTGTGGCTGTGGTTCTGGTTGCGATTGTGGTTGTAGTGGTTGCAGTTGGGTCTGTGGCTGCGATTGTGGTTCTGGTTGCGGCTTTGGCTGTGATTCCGTCTGGGGTTGTGGCGGTGTTTGTGCTTGCGGCTTTGTTTGTGCTTGCGGTTTTAGCTGTTCGCTGCTGGGGTTCGGGGGTGCCGCGGGAGCCGCGGGAGCCGTGGGCGCCGTGGGCGCCGTGGGCGGCGCGGATGGCCGCTGTCCCGCAGGTGCACTAAGGGAAGACTTTGGCACATAGCCCTCTTTCCCATCCGCAGTCCGCACCTTAGTCCTGGCGTTATCTCGCGCATCCAGAACGGTGACCCTTTGGCCGCATTTCAGGTTGGCTAAGACTTGGAAGCCAGTCACGCTGTCATAGAGAAATACATATCCTTCTCCCAACGGGCAAGATGCATAGGCGACGTCGTCTGCTTTAGCCTTAGCAGTGGATAGCAAGCACAGCATTCCTAGCATAATGAGCACTTTACGGGACATGGCGCTTTGCCTCCCTTGCCCAGGTTAGCCCGGCGCCGCCATCGGAGTAATTGCCAATTTCGCGACATACCACGCAACTGATATTGCCTAACGGGCAACAACGCGTACTACGGTCCCAGCCTTGCCTGTGTTCTCCGGATCATTCTTTCAGGCAGGCGGCGACGCGCCCTCGCAATCCTAGTTCTCTTCTTCCCGGGCTTGCCAAAAGAGTAAAATACGAGGCAGAATCGCGCGAGATAAGCCATTTCGCGCCTGAGGTCCTCATGAGCCGCACATTGTTAAAAGTAAATGGTCAATCCCGCACCGTCGACGTCGAGCCGGATTGTCCGCTGCTTTACGTGCTGCGCGACAATCTGGCCTTGAATAATCCCCGATTCGGCTGCGGCCTGGGACAATGCGGCGCCTGCACCGTGCTCATCGATAATCGCGCGGTGCGTTCTTGTACCCTGCCCGTGTCCGCCGCTGCCGGAAAAGAGATCGTCACACTCGAAGGGCTTGCGGCCGACGGCAATCCCCACCCGGTGCAGAAAGCTTTTATCCAGGAGCAGGCCTTCCAGTGCGGTTACTGTCTGAACGGCTGGGTGCTGACGGCCAAAGCCCTGCTGGACAAAAATCCGCATCCCAGCGATGCGGAGATGCGCACCGCTTTTGAAAACCTGATCTGTCGCTGCGGCAGCCACGTGCGCATTTTTGCCGCCGTTCGGCAAGCCGCGGATGAAACCAAGAGGAGCGCATAGCCATGACCGCCAAGAACGTGCTCTCCAGAAGAGAATTCGTGAAGGATACGAGCGGGCTCTTGATCGGCTTCAGTCTGGCCGATAGCACGGTTCTGCCGCGAGTCTTGGCGGCAGCGGCCCCGGAAGCCGCAACACCATCCCCGAATCGGTTGGACGCCTGGCTGCGCATCGACCGCGATGGAAACGTGCACGTTTTTACCGGCAAAGCGGAAATTGGCATGGGCGTGGAGACGGGCTTCGCCCAGATCGTCGCCGAAGAGCTGGACGTTCCTCTCGCTCGCGTCGTTTTCGTGATGGGCGATACTTCCAGCACCGCCGACCAGGGCGGGGTGGGCGGCAGCACCTCCATCGCGCTCGGCTCGAAGCCGCTGCGTAACGTGTCGGCCACGGCGCGTGCACTTTTGCTGCGCCTGGCCGCCAAGAATCTGGGCGCCTCTCCCGACGAACTCCAGGTTCGCGAAGGCGTCGTGAGTGTGAAGGCCGATCCCGCCCGAAAAGTCTCTTATGCTGAGCTTGCTGCTTCCGGCGATCTGGACGACGCGCTGAAGGTTTCCGGCGAAGGCTTTGCGCTGAACGTGGAGGGCCTCGGCAAACCCAAAGATCCTTCGGCCTACACAGTCGTCGGCCAGCCCGTCCCGCGAGTCGATCTCGCGCCCAAAATTCTCGGCAAGTGGCAATACGTCACCGATGTGCGCGTGGACGGAATGTTGCACGGCCGCGTGGTTCGTCCGGCCGGAGTGGGCGCCAAGCTGATGGGCGTGGACGACTCCGCAGCCAAGAAAATTCCCGGTTACCTGCAGACTGTGACCAAGGGCAATTTCCTCGGCGTCGTCGCGGAAAACGAATGGGCCGCCATTCGCGCCGCCAAAGCCCTGCGGGTTAGCTGGAGTGCGCCCGAAAGGGCCTTCCCCGAGCAAAAGGATCTGTATCAACACATGCGTTCGGTCACGCCCAAGGCGACGAAAGAAACGCTCAAGAAAGGCGATGCCGCCGGCGTGCTCGCGTCCGCAGCCAAAAAAGTGCAGGCCAGCTACGAAGTACCCTTTCAATCGCACGCGACGATGGGACCGGGATGCGCTGTGGCCGACATTCATACCGATGGCCTATCCACGATTTGGTCGGGCGGTCAGAAACCCCATGCCCTTCAGAAGGGTTTCGCCGAATTGCTGCGCGTGCCCCTCGACAGAGTCCGCGTGATTTGGGTGGAAGATGCCGGCTCCTACGGCCGTCCCGGTTTCGAGGACACCGCAGCCGACGCCGTTCTGCTTTCGCAGGCCGTCGGCAAGCCCGTGCGCGTGCAGTGGTCCCGCGCGGATATGACGGCATGGGGAACCAAAGGCCCTGCCGTAGTCTATGACCTCGCCGCCGCAATCGATGAGCGCGGAGAAATCGCCGCCGTAGACTTCACCTCGCGCGCTTTTTCGGGCGGAGAAGTCCATTTCCAGCCTTCCGATGCGGGTAACTATCTCGGCGCGCAACTCTCCGGGGTTCGCAATACCGGCGGCGTGGACGAATTCGCCCAGTGGGGCGTGCAGGCGCCAGCATACGTTTTTGCGAATATCCACGCCGTCTCCCACGTCCTACCCGGTTTCTACGATTCAGCTTCGCCCCTGCGTACCACGCATCTGCGCGATCCCGAAGGGCCGCAGACCAGCTTCGCCGTGGAATCGTTTATGGACGAACTCGCCGCCGCAACCGGAGCTGATCCCATCGAATTCCGCCTGCGCCATCTCGATAATGCCCGCGCCAAAGCTGTATTGACGGCAGCGGCGGAAAAGGCGGGTTGGGAGCGGCGTCCTTCGCCAAAATCAAACAAAGGCTCGGGTGACATCGTGACCGGGCGCGGCGTGGGTTTGAGCACGCGCGGCGGCACTTACGTCGGCACCATCGCGGAAGTGGAGGTGAATCGGCGCACGGGCGCCGCGCGCGTTACGCGCTTCATCTGTGCCCACGACTGCGGGTTAATCATCAACCCCGAAGCCCTGCGCGGAACCATCGCCGCAAATCTGATTCAATCCATGAGCCGCGGAATGAAGGAAGAAGTCACCTTCGATCGCAGTAATGTCACGAGCGTCGATTGGATTACTTACCCGATCGCGCGCGCGCCAGAAATTCCGGCACAAGTCGATATCGTGCTCATTAACCATCCCGAACTTCCCCCGAGCGGCGCGGGGGAACCTTCCAGCCGCGCCACGGCTGCGGCCATCGCCAATGCTATCTTCGACGCTACGGGCGCCCGCGTGCGCCAGACGCCGCTTACCCCGGCGCGCGTCAAAGCCGCGCTTTCGGGAGCACACTCAGCCTGATCGATTGACCGGTATCGGATCGCTTAGTCGCGAGAAACTCCTTGCTACTCGGCGGGCGGTTCGCCTTCAGAGACCACATCGGAATGCTTGTCCGGCGTGCCGTCGCTCGAAGGCACAGCGGTTTTCTCTGGAGCAACGGATTCGGATGCAGGTGCGGCGATGTCCGGCGGCTCCGAGGAAGCATTCGCGGGCACAGAGATTGATCCCGCTGCGGGCTCAGTATTTTCGCTCACATTCACAGGAGTTTCCTCGATCGTCGCGGCGCCCGCTGTTGCGGTGGCACTTTCGGTTCCTTCGGCTGGCGGCGCCTGCAACCGGGGGGCTAACACATCCACCAGCAAATCGACGAGGATCTTCGCCCCGCTTCCATCAGCATCGCGTGTGGGATTGTAGCCGGCAAGAACCAGTGCGGCGAGGTTGGGCTGCCGCGCGAAAACGGCCAATGCCTGCCGCACTTCGTCCAGGCTCAATCCGCCTGAACCCGGATAATTTGTCGCCGCAAAATCCTCAGAAGCGACGACATCCAGATCGAGAAGCAGCACAAATTCGTGCCGAGAGCCATGCATAGTTTCGAGCGCTTCCTGTGCCGCCACAGCGGGGCCGCGTTTCTTCAGATCGACAGCCAGATAACGGTGCAGAGGCGAGCGCACCAGCCATCTCTGTTCAGGCTCGTCTACACGGTCGATTCCAAACACAGCCACGTCCGGCTCGCGCACCAGCGGAGGCTCGCCCCAGAAGCGCACCAATTCCGGCGCTCCCCGGCCGGTGACGTGGGATATGACCATGCCATCCACGCACCCCGAGGGCGTCGTGGCGGGCACGTTCAGCCCGGCGTCGCGATCGACGGAGATCAGGCTGACGTGGCGATAGTACCGGCGGGCTCCGGCAATCGCGGCAAGGACCACCGAATCATCGCCGGCCAATATCACTGGCAGCGCGCCCGACTTCACGGCGATCTCCACTTTGGGCCGCAATTCTTCGAGAATCGCCAGCACTTCGTTTACGTTGCGGGCCCTGGGATGTTCGTCATCCGCCTTGTAAACGCGCGGCGCACAGTCGCCGTAATCGGTGACTTGGAATCCCGCGCTGGTGAGGCGGTCGAGAAGACCGGCCGAGCGCAGGGCTGCGGGAGCGCCCTCCTGACCGCTGGCTAATCCGGCCGCACTGGTTGGCGCGCCCAAGAGCGCAATGCTCTTCACCTGACGGACAATCTTGACCGCCAAGATTTCTCCTTGACTATCTCTTGGGGAGCGGCTGATCCCCCGCAGCCGCTTCTGACTGCTAGTACCGTTCCAACTTGTTGCTACGAACTCCAGCTAGCCCGTTATTCGAAATAGTTGGAACGGCACTAGTTGCTCTTGGCCGCTGGCGCGATAACGGCAAGTTCGGGCGGCAATGTAAATCGCACATCCTCGCGAATCAGGTCGAGATCGCTCTGGTCGGTAAAGCCATACTGGGCCAGGCGTTCGCTCACCTGTTCGACCAATACTTCCGGAGCCGAAGCGCCTGCCGTCAGCCCGACGCTTTCAATTCCTTCAAACCAATCTGCGCTAATGGCCGAAGCGTCATCGATCAGCCGTGCCTTTACGCCGCAGCGTTGCGCTACTTCCACCAGGCGATTGGAGTTCGAGCTGTTCGGCGATCCAACAACGAGCATAAGCTGCACTTCGCGCGCCACCTGCTCAACTGCCTCCTGCCGGTTCTGAGTGGCGTAGCAAATATCGTCGGATGCGGGCCCGGCGATCTGGGGAAAGCGTTCCCGCAGCCTGGTGACAATTTCGTTGGTGTCGTAGAGGCTGAGCGTGGTTTGCGTCAAGTAAGCGAGCCGTGTGGGGTCCTCCACCACCAGCCGGTTCACTGCTTCCACGCTGTCCACCACCACGGTCTGCTCCGGAGCCTCACCCGAAGTCCCCACGATCTCCTGGTGATCCTTGTGACCGATCAAAATGATCGTGCGCCCTTCGCGTGCAAAGCGCAGGGCCTCGAGGTGCACTTTGGTCACCAGCGGACAAGTCGCGTCGATCACGCGAAGTCTGCGCAGATGCGCCTCTTCGCGCACGGTTGGGGGGACGCCATGAGCGCTGAAGATGAGCACCGCCCCGATCGGCACGTCCTCGACCGATTCGACAAAGATCGCTCCCCGGCGCCGCAGCTGCTCGACCACGTAACGGTTGTGAACGATCTCATGGTGCACATAAACCGGCGGACCATAGGCTTCCACGGCCAGCTGCACGATATCCACCGCCCGAACCACGCCAGCGCAAAATCCGCGGGGGCGGATTCGCAACAGCTTCTTTCCCTTCGGCAGGACACTATTTGGCAAAGCTACACCTCGCCCGGAGTCCATGAAAACGCACATCATACCTCATTCCAGCTTCGCCCGCCTACGCGACTTTTTGGCCCCGCTCCGCACCACAACGATGCGCGAGAAGCCTTCTTCCCGCGTGGGAGGTTCGATCCGCCGTGCCATCCGGCGCAAAACGTCTTCCGGCACAACGCGCGCGTCCCGGCCTGGGCCGGCTCGTAGGTTCTCCCGCTTGCGGTTTCGTTTCAGGCAAATCTCCAACGGCACATGGAAATAGAGTGCCTCGGCAGCGCAGCCAAATTCCCGTGCGATTTGCAAGAAGGGACGCCGAAAGAATCGGGTGAGATTCGTGGCATCGATGTACGTTGTCTGGGCGCCCGCGGCTAAGCGGCGCCGCAAGAGCTCCCGAAGAGCAGCAAACAC
>QHYR01000167.1 GCA_003223315.1 Acidobacteriota bacterium
ATAAACGTGCTGCGCGGCGCCGGAGTCGCCCTTCGCGAGATCAATATCGCCGCCATGCTGGAGAAACTCGCCGACGCCGCCCAGACGGTGATGTTTTATGAAGGCGCCCGGTTCCACGAGCAGCGTTACAAGGAGTACGGCGCGAAACTCGCCGATATGGCGGACCTGGTTCGCGACGGCCTGCAGATTCCGGTGCAGCGTTATGACGACGCGAGGCGCTATATCGCGGAATCGAAAGCCACGGTATCCGAGTTGTACAAAGCCACGCCGGTAATTCTGGTGCCTGCCGCCACCGGTCCCGCGCCGTTAGGCCTGGCCTCGACGGGCGATCCGAGAATGAACGCGCCATGGACCGCGTTGGGAACACCCGCTATCTCCATTCTCATGCCGGTCGCGGGCGGACTGCCGCTCGGATTGCAACTTACCGCCGGCCACGGCCAGGACGCCAGGGTCCTACAGACCGCACTGCGCATTCACCGCGTTCTTAACCCCATTTGAACCGCCTCGCACGCTAGATTTCCGCCCGCCAAGCTTACGCCCCGTTCCCACATCTGCTGTAAATGGCTCCAATGACGGCGGTATCTGGATATCAGGTCGCCACGGCGAAGATTCCCCCAGTTCGCGGTATGGACGCTTTCCGCGCATAAGCCGACGCTAGTCTCTAGCTCAAGCAGCCAGGGCCTTGAGACAGCCCGTCGTCCCTCACGCCCCGCCCTGAGCTGAGAACACCAATCTCCAGGAGAAACAGGAACACCTGAACTTCGGACCAGTAGAGCGCCGGCTCTGGCGATTCCTAGACTGTTTTCCAGATGTTTTCACGCCAATTAACACGCAACTCGAACTGCGAGCGCCCCGTCAAGCCGATTTCGATCCGGCTGGCTCGTCTTGCTTTCGCAGTTCTGGCGTTATTGGCGTGCTTGCGGCCGGCAAAAAGTTTCGCCACCTCAGACGGCACCGCCGCGGGCGGTGACGCGGCAATCAGCGGCGCCAATTTCCCGGCGGAAGTCCGCAGGACAGCGCCGTCCGATTCCGCATCGGGGGCCGCTAACCTGAGCGATCAACCCAGCGGAAGCACGACGCCGGCCTTCAGCGCGAGCGATTCACCGTATTATCTTAGCGACCCCCCGAGCGCCCTCGTCCAGAGCGATAACCGGCCAATCCATCGGCTGCCCGCAACGAATTGCCTTCTTTTGATTGAGGGCCTTTGCCAGGCCATGAAGAATAAGCCGATGCTTGCTCTGACGACGATCCAGGCCGCAGCCTTGGTTTCCGACGGCGTGACCACACGACAATTCCTCCGTCGTGGATACACCGAAGTTGACCCCGTAGCGAGGATTCTTATCGGAAGCAAGCCGACCTGGGCTCGCATGGCGCCGTTAGGCGCTGCCCAGGTTGTCGCCGGCATGTGGCTTGCCGACCGAATGGCAACGAGCCGCCATGTGTGGGTGCGGCGTTTTTGGTGGCTGCCGCAGATTATGGGGATCGCAGGAAATCTCGCCGCCACCGGGCATAACGTCGCCCTGCGCTGATCTGCCGTCCCCGCTCCCGCGGCCACGCGATTCCACCACACAGAGGCTTCTACCACCGGGTCGTGTAGGCGCGGCAGCTAAGGTTGCATTAGGGCGATCGCGTCGTCGGGGTTCGGATCGGCACCCATTAGGATTATGAGCTTGGGGATGATGATGTAGAAAACGATCTTGCTATTTTGGAAGATCTGTCCCGAACTGGCCGTAGCCGTGCCCCGTCCGGTAGTCGCATCAAATGAATAGCTCCCCGTAACTGCACCTGCTGCAGCCGAAAACGTGCCACTGTCTGCGACAGTGGTGCTCGGAGTCAGAGTTATCGGCGCAGCTCCATTGGGTACCGTGGCGAGGACGGGCATGGAGGTGCCAGCGACATAGCTTCCGGTGATCTTTGTGTTGTTGAAGTTGCTCGTTGGGCCCTGCCCTGTGAAAAAACCAGAGCTGACCGTACTATCGCCCCCCGTTTCGAGAATGTTGCCGTCGTTGATGGCATCCAGGTAGAGGACATAGGTGAAGGTTACGCTGTTGACAGTTATAGAGAGCACCGCGCGACCATTCGGGGCGACACTGATAGGGGGGTTATTTACTGTGCCTGTTAAAGGCGTCCCCACTCCGCCCCCGCCATTGACGGTACCTGCACTGTTTAAGTCAAAAGACAATTGATTCGAAAGTCGGCGGGGGATTCCCCTGCCAGAAGAACTGGCCGCTGAGCACTTGCGAGGTGGCGTTGGCAGGTACGGGCGTAATGTCTATGGCGAATGCTCGCCCGGGATTGTTGCTCGTGGTGCTGCCCACGGGCGCCACAATGTAAACCGCCAAAGTGAGGACTCGTTGCAAGGGTGGGATATTACAGACCCCCGAGCTCACAGCAGTACAAATGGTCATGGTCATCGTCGCACGGCCATTCGCGTCCACCGTCGGGTTTGCAGGGGTAAAGTTTCCGGTGACGTTAGGTGTCGTGGAGTTGGCAGGCTGGATCAAAGTTCCGTTGTCGTTGACGTCTGCCTGCGACGGAAGTGAGTTCTGCGTTACGATCGCGCCGTTCAAATTCGTGAAAATGTTGCCCTCGATCCCGATCCGCGCCGCCGGTGTCGCTCCATCCATTCCCATAAACTGGACAGAGAAAAAGCCGTTGAAACCACCGGCCGAGGTTAGAGCATTGGGGCTTGGAACTTCCTGCGCGATCAGGATTCCCGAACCGGCATTGCTGGGACCGTCCCCCGGATCCTCAAAAAAGCGCGCGACAGTGCCGTTATTCCGAAGAACGAAGTCGTAGTGTACAGTTTTGCCGCCAGCCGTTAGTGTGCAGGAGCCGGTAGCTGGAACCGGAAGATTTTGGCAAAAAGAATTGTTCGTATCGAACTGAGCAGTAAACTGTGTCTTCGGGTCTTTGAAATCTTCCTCACCGCTGATCTTGCCATTTGCGTTCACATTGATGCTGCCGGTCACCGCTACCGCGCCATTTGCGTCGAAGCCGCTAAAGAGAAAGGCGTATTGGCCGAACAGAATGGATACGTTCGAGCTCGCGTTGACCGGGATCGAGCCGGAGCCGCTAAAGGTTGCCGCTCCGCCGCCCGTCACAGTCACCGTGGCACTCACGGACCCGCCCGCATCTACCGTCACGTTCCCGGTCACCGTGATCGGGTCATAGCTCGCCCCAGGCGCCAGCGAGTCACTGCGCGAGCAGGTCGTCGTGGCCAGAGTGCACGTCCAGTTTGCGCCGGCGATCGAGGTGACGGTCATGCCGGTTGGAGGGTCGACAAGCGTCACCGTCCCGCTGGTCGCCGCGTCGCCCTTGTTGCGCACCATCAGTGCGTAGCTAGCGCCATGCTGGAAGGCGGTGAAGGGGCCTCCCGTGAAGTCGACTCTCAACTTCGGCGTTGGCGTGCCACCATTTCCGCCTCCGCCGCCACCGCCGCCGTGGCCGCCGAAGCAAGCCACGAGAAACAAGCTAAGCAAGGAAGTAAGGAGGAACGGGACCCACGTCTTGTGTGCACGCATAAGCAACTCCCACTGTGATTTTGCCGTACGGGGAAACCGGTATAGAAATGTGGCGCGCATACTAGTATCCCTGTATGGGCAGGTCAAGCTCTTTCGGAGGCGACTCGATCCAACACCGGGGCGGTCAGTACGCTGAGCTTACGTCTAAGATCCGGCAATATCGAAAAAAGTATAAGTCAACGGGGAGTAATCAGGCCGCGGCGTTCGGCTTCTGCACTACAAGGAAGAGTTCCAATACAGCTTTCCGAGACCTCGGGGTGAGCCATATTTTCATTTAGGGCAAGCATATCCTCTGAGGCACTAGCCCATTCCCCCTGCGACAGGGAAAATTGAGCTTCACTGCAGTAAGCGCGACTGCTCACTCTCATTTTTCCGGGGCTCCAGTAGTCGCCAAAAACCTGAGGAGGTATGCGCGGCCATGAAATTCCCACAATGGAAGAGTCTGCTAAGGACAAGTTTGTTTGCTGCGCCCCTATTGTTTGCCCTGCCGCTACTCGGTGCTCAGATCTCTATTGGGATCACCATCGGGCCGCCGCCGCCGGCCCGCGTGGTTCGAGTTCTGCCGCCGACCCCCGGACCCGAGTTCGTGTGGATAGAGGGCTACTGGTATCCGGTCGGAAGGCATTATCGCTGGCATGAAGGTTATTGGACTCGGCCGCCGTACCCAGGGGCTCGCTGGATGGGGCCTCATCACGACGGACAGCGATTCTTTGAGGGTTACTGGGAGGGAGAACACGGCCGGGTTGAACATGATCACGGTTGGGACCACGACCGAGACCGCGATTTCCGGGAACATGACCGAGGCCGAGGCCATGATCGCGACCGAGACCATGGCCGGGATCGAGATCATGACCGCGAAGGCGATCACGATCGCTAATTTTGCGCCATCATTACACACGGTCCGATGGGTGCTGGCCCAGGCGTTCTGCTAAAACCTGGGCCAGCTCTTTTTAGGAGTCTAGCGCGGCGATTTACCGCCTCAACTTCCTGAGAATCATCTCCACGAAGATTGCTCTCCTCATTTTAGACGAGCCGAGTGCAACGGCTTCGGCGGCGCAGGCACTACGCCGGCCGACCTAAGCTAGCAACCAGGTTTATCTCGCTCCGGCGAGTTCGTTGACACAACCGATTGCCAGGATTAGATTACGCGCAGGTTGGCGTCGAACCATTCGTCTCGTCTAGAGGAGCGTTCCCATGAAAATCCGTGGCAGTTTACGCGCTCAGGCCCTTTCCAGGCTAATGGGCCTTTGCTTCTTGACGGCTTGTGCCGTCCTGGGAGCGCAGGCGCAAACCGCGCCGAAGTATAAGTTCGATCCGGACTGGCCCAAGTCCTTGCCCAGCAAGTGGAAGCTGGGAGGCGTCACCGGCCTGGCTGTGGATAAGGACGACAATGTCTGGGTGCTGGATCGTCCCAATGACCTGAGAGATACTGAGCTGCACGCGGCGAAAAATCCGCCCACGGCCGAGTGCTGCACGCGCCCGCCTTCAATGATTCACATTGATAAAGAGGGCAACGTGATCGGCTCCTTTACCCCGGAGCAACCGCAAGGCCACGGCATGGCCGTGGACAGCAAAGGATTCGTGTACCTCGGACAGTTCACCGTCCGCAAGTACGATCCTAAGACCGGCAAGCTTGTCGGCGAGGCTCCCCGCGCACCGGACATGCCGCCGGGCGGCGGTGGCGGTGAAGCCGGAGCCGCCCTCAATCCAGATCCGAGCCGCGGCGGTCCGGGTCCGCTCGGAACCTTTCCGGCTCCTCCGCCCAGGCGCCCTGATCCGGCCGAGGTAGCGGCGTTCCGGGAGAAGTACCCCCCGACGACGCCCATGATCGTCCAAAACATCGAAGAGATAAGGCTCGACGAACCCGCCCACGAGCTATATGCCACCGATGCTTACTTAGGCGGGCGCGTGATGGTGTTCGACTTGGACACCTTGGCGTTCAAGCGCGGCTGGGGCGCTTACGGAAAGCCTTTATCGGAAATAAGCACGAACGATGCAGACCGCGCCTACACTCCCGGCGGACCGATGCCCAAGGAGTTCAAGGGCCATCTCACGCTGAATATCTCGAATGACGGCCTGGTCTACGCTGCAGATCGCAATGCCAACCGAATTCAGGTCACTACGAAAGAAGGCAAGTTCCTGAAGGAATTCATTCTGGCGCCAAATACCGGAGAGGGCGGTTCCACCGGAGGTGTGGCCTTTTCGCCCGACAAGGCACAGCGGTTCTTGTATATCTCCGATCTCACCAACAACTGCATTTGGTTCCTCAATCGGGAGGACGGCAAGGTGGTCGGTAAATTGGGCAGCGCGGGCCAAAACGGGGGGCAGTTCTTCGGCCTGCACATGATTGCCGTCGACTCGAAAGGCCATATATACACCGGCGAGGTTCAAAACGGCGAGAGGGTGCAGAGGTTCGTGCCGGTCAAGTAGCAAATGATTGCAGACGAGCGGAGTGCGCTCCCGGGCTCCTCCGGCCTATGTCCAAAGCTGGCCCGGCCAGCGCCGGCATTGTTGGCCACGGGATTCTGTGCTAAAAATCGAGTTCTCGGGAGGTAATTTCATGAAGCTCAAGGTGCTCGTGTGCGTCGCGTCGATTGCGACCCTGGCCCTCGCGTGCGCGCCGCTATTCGCGCATCACGGAACCGGTGTGGCGTATGAGACGGAGAAATCGGTCACGGTAAAGGGAACTGTGACCGAATGGATTTGGGCCAATCCTCACTGCGGTCTTCTGTTTGACGCCACTGACGAAAACGGCAACGTAGTCCATTGGGGCGCCGAACTGGGGAATCCTCATCAGGAGTCCGGCGCCGGTTTTAGCAAGGACATATTTAAGCCGGGGGACAAAATCACCGTTACCGGCCATCCGGCCAAATCTGGCGCGCCGCGCGTGTCCGGGGCCCGCATTGTTCTGGAGGATGGCCGAGTGCTGCCGGAAAAGCGTACGAAAGGGAACGGCGAGGCCGCGCCTGAATATTAGTTTCGGCAGCGACACCGCGCGATCTCCAATCTATTCTCCGCGTTTTCAAAGTCGTGTGACCGATCATTGAGGGCGGCGTGCTCGCCGCCATTTGGTAGCGCCGCCTTCCAGGCGGCATGCTTCCCTGCGATCGCTTCCGCGATCGTTTCCGCTCATCATCTCATTGCATCGCCTGAGAAGTCGGCGGTAAGCTGCCCTTGCAAAATGCTGAGGAGCAAAGAATGCCGAAGTATCTGAAAACGAGCATTCCGCAGGCAGAGATCGAAGCCGCAAACAGGAAAGTCCAAGAGACCGTCGCCAAACTCATCGCCGATGTCAAGATGCGCGGCGATGTGGCCGTGCGGGAACTCTCCGCAAAATTCGATGGCTGGTCGCCCGCAAGCTTTCGGCTCTCGCCGGGCGAGATCGATTCCTTGGTTGCTTCCGTTTCGCCGCAAACCATCGAGGACATCGAATTTGCGCAGGCGCAAATCCGGAATTTCGCCGAACAGCAAAAGGCCGCATTGAGGGACATCGAGGTCGAGACGCTTCCCGGCGTGCGCCTCGGCCATCGCAACATTCCCGTGAACAGCGTGGGATGTTATATCCCCGGCGGCCGTTATCCGATGGTGGCGTCATCGCACATGACCATCGTGACGGCCAGGGTGGCCGGCGTGCAGCGCGTGATCGCCTGCACTCCACCGACCGGAGGAAAACCGCACCCGGAAACCGTGGCCGCCATGGTGCTGGCCGGCGCCGATGAGATTTACATACTCGGTGGCGTCCAAGCGGTCGCCGCGATGGCGCTTGGTACGCAAACGATCGCCCCGGTAGATATGCTGGTCGGCGCGGGCAACGCCCACGTCGCTGAGGCCAAGCGCCAGCTCTTCGGCCAAGTGGGAATCGATTTGCTCGCGGGCCCAACGGAAATCCTCATCGTTGCGGACGATTCCGCAGACGTGGCGTTTGTGGCCGCCGATCTTCTCGGCCAAGCCGAGCACGGTCCGACTTCGCCCGCCGCCCTGATCACCACGTCGGAGGCTTTGGCGCGATCCCTGCCGGCGGAAATCGAAAGGCAGCTCAAGACTCTTCCGACCGCTGAGATTGCCTCCGTCTCCTGGCGCGATTACGGCCAGATCATTTTGGTGGCGGATCTCGCCGAGGCGGTCCAGGAAGCCGACCGGCTCGCCTACGAGCACGTCGAGATCATGACTCGCAATCCTCGTTATTTCCTCGAACACATGCGGAATTACGGATCGCTGTTTCTTGGCCCCGAAACGAACGTGGCCTACGGCGACAAAGTGATCGGCACAAACCACACCCTTCCCACGCGACGCGCCGCGCGCTACACGGGCGGACTCTGGGTGGGCAAGTTCATGAAAACGGTCACCTACCAGCAGTGCACCGAGGAAGCGAGCGTGCGCGTGGGAGAGTATTGTTCGCGCCTCTGCGCGATCGAAAGGTTCTGGGGACACAAGGAGCAGGCCGATATCCGGCTCCGCCGCTACGGCAAGCGCAAAGTGACTGTCGGCACCAGCTCGGGAGACCCGCGATAAATTCCACGCCTGCCACGCCCGATCGTACGGCAATCCCGCCGTCTTTTCGACTCGATGGCCGCGTTGCGCTGGTCACAGGGGCGGGTCGCGGGCTCGGCGCAGAGGGAGCGCTTGCTCTCGCCTACGCCGGGGCGGAAGTGATCTTGGTCAGCAGAACGCGCAGCGAACTCGAACAAATCGCAAAACGCATTACCGAAGCGGGAGGCCGCGCGCGCGTGATCGTTTGCGATGTGACCAAGCGCGAGCAAGTGCACTTCGCCCTCGCCGGCATCGAGCGCCTGGATATCCTGCTGAACAATGCCGGGATGAATGTTCCCGAGCCCTTTGTGGATGTCTCGGAAGCTCATTTGGACGATATGATCGCCCTGAATATTCGCGCCGCGTTCCTGGTCGCGCAAGCTGCTGTACGAAAAATGCTTCAGGATCCCGATCGCCCGAAGCGAGGCGGCAGCGTAATTCACGTGACATCGCAAATGGGGCGCGTCGGCGCGGAGCGGCGCACCGTCTATTGCATGACCAAGCATGCCATGGAAGGGCTGACCAAAGCCATGGCCGTGGAACTCGCGCCAAACAACATCCGCGTGAACGCCATCGCTCCCACCTTTCTCGAAACGCCCATGACGGCTTCCTTTTTTGCAGATCCTGAATTCCGCAATTGGGTCCTCAGCCGGATTCCGCTCGGGCGGATCGGGCGCATGGACGAGGTCACCGGCGCTATCGTCTTCCTTGCCTCTCCGGCAGCCTCCCTGATCACTGGGACAAGCTTGGCCATCGATGGCGGCTGGACTGCGCGCTAAATCTCCGTTCGATCCATAACGATGGTACTGAGGTTCCATTGGCACGTGCTGAAGCCAAAGGAAGAATGAGGCATGGCAAGAAGCGGGTCCGAGCCCCTTACGGATACGCCAGCGGTGGAAAGATCTCCAGCAAAAGCCTGTTCCGAGTCGCCACGCCCGATCGACAACGAGCGGAAACACCGGAATGGTGTTCCCATCAAGCGGAACCAGAGGCTACATCTTGAGCTTCCGGTGGCTGTTTACACCGGCTCACCAGATACGAAGCCTGCGCCTTTGCTCGAGAGTGCGCGCTCGGCCGTGATCTACCCCACTGGCTGTGTCCTGGGCTTGGGTGCAACGGTGGAGCTGGGACAAGAGTTGGTCTTGGTTAATCCCCAGAGCAAGCTAAAGGCAGTGTGTCGCGTCGCCGGGTTTGAGTCCCAAAAGAACGGATCTCAGCCCATGGTCAGACTGGAGTTCACGCAACCCGTCCCAAAGTTTTGGGGTGTTAGGTTCACGCCCGAGCACGCGGATCCTGCCGAACGCAAGTTGCCTCGGTTGCCCCGCCGCAATCGTCGAGTGGAATCTTCCCAGCCCATACAGGTTTACGGCACCGAGGACCCGGCGAATGAGATTCGGGATGTTTGCATCACGCAGAATATTTCGCGTGACGGCCTGTATTTCACGAGTGGGGACCTCAGCTACCGCGAAGGCATGCGTCTCACGATCAGCTTCCTGCGCCATTGCGATTTTTTTGCTCCGAATGCCAGCTACGCAGGAAAGGTATTACGCGTCGACAGGATCGAAGACGGCCGCCTGGGAGTCGCGGTCAGGTTGGCGAGTAATAAAGTAAAGCAGCCTCCCATTCCGATTTCTTCGCGCTCGGAGGTTTCGACCAAAGGCGCCGGGCAAAGTTTGGCGGTGGCCCCCGGCCGTCTTCCTCGTTCGCTTCCTAACAATGGAACTCACATAATTCGCTCGCCTGTGACTTGCTTCGGCAGAATACTGCAGTTAGTGGCGAAGCAGGCCACTGCCCTCGTGCGGCTATGCACTGCTACCACGCGCGCTTCCAGCCCTCTTCCTTCAGACGCACCTGACCCCCTATCGTCAGCTCACCCCGACGGAAAAGCTGACGCCACGCCCCCACTTGAAGCATTAGCTTCTCTAGATCCCGCAGATTGACGAGTCTTGAAACGCGCTGCCTTGTAGCCCAGGGCGCGCTGACGCTTTCTGCGGCGAAAGTCTACCTACCCGCCTCGGGCGGGAGCTTTCGCCGCTTGACAAAGTCGCGGCCCTGAGGCTTCTTGTAGCGCCGTTTTTATTGAAGTCCGAGGGCCCGGGCTGGATTAGTTTTGGACATCAGGTCAATGTCCGCCTGTGAGATTCCCTCTTTGCGCAGCGCCTGGTAGAACTGCGCCAGGCCGTCCGGGTGCAGCGGACGTCCCGGCTGGCCCAGATCGCTCGAGAGAATGCAGGACGGCGGCCCCAC
>QHYR01000034.1 GCA_003223315.1 Acidobacteriota bacterium
AGGCTGCGGATGTGTTGATTGTGCGCGGGTTGCGGGGAACAGGATTAGGGGCCGCAAACGGCTCTTGGGTCGACGCCGGAGATGGCGTCCGCGGGATGGGTGTCAGTTCGCAGGCAGCAGCGGGAATCTCTGGCTCCGAGGAAGAGTTTACCGCCGTTGCGGGCTCAGGAATCATGGGTTGCTTGTTTTCACTGGCGGAGGCGGTGGCTTCGGCGCGCATGAGGGAGATGGTCCGCAACAAGAGCTGGGCGAGGTGGCCGAAGGTGGCTGCTTCCTGGCGCGAAATGCGGCGTTGCGCGAGCAGGCGAAAGACCTGGGCGAGGGCGCGGTTCACGCCGGCGGCGGTGGTGAGATCGCGGCAGGCGGAATGGAGTTCGGGAAGGTCGAGTGCGGCCCCGACGACATGACCCCCGGGTGACGGGGACCCGAACAGCTGGTCTTCGCGTTCGGCGTGAAAGCGACAGAGCGAGGGATGAATATCGGAGCGGGCCATGCTGCACTGGCGACCGTCGGAGAAGGTGAACTGGCAACGGTCCGGCAAGGGTTCAGGAGAGATCCCTCGCTCCCGTTTGTCGCTCGGGACGACTTTGTTGACCGGCGAAAGCTCATCCTGTTGGTGACTTTCGCCGGAGGACCTGGTCGGATCGGCGAATTGGCAACGATCGGGTAATGGATTTGTGTCTATCTCGACTTTTTCATGCGCCAAAAGCGGCGTGATGGGCACGCCCTTTTGGCGCTCGACAACCCGATCATCCTTCGCGGCGGAGTTAGAGTTGGGGTTGGCCTTGTTCGTCGGGAGATCGCCGCGATTTGATTCGTCGGGATTCTCGACGGAACAAGGGGACGGAAAGACTTTGTGACCGTTGGATGATTGTTGTGCGGTAGTCATATGCAATGTTATCGTCTGAGTACAGTGGCGTCAATCAGGGTACTATGTGGATAACTCGGGGGCCTGTGGAAAACGCGCGGGGTTAAGGCTCGGATGAGCTCAGGGAAAGAGGGAAGAGATTTAGTCGCAAAACCCGCACCCTTGAAAACCGCCCTTCGAGGCTCAGGGCAAGCAGGGTGCGGCACCCAACCTCCAGTCCCGTCAGGGACGGCGGAGCTTAGCCCAGCGCGGAAGCGGTGGGTGACGGATGGTCCCATGAAGGAAGCCCCGGGAGGGGCGGCACAAGTTTTAGCCGAACAAGTCTCGCGGAGCATATTCAATGCCATGCCGCCGCAGAATGGCACGAAATTCCTCCTCGAAGGTGAATTTGCGATGGTGCTTCTGCTGATTTCGGATGTAGCGAATCACCGCGGCGAGGTTTGATGAGCTGACGCTGAACGCGCCATATCCTTCCTGCCATGAAAGGTCTTTGCTCATCCATTTGGACGAATTGGCTTTCAATAGGAGCACAGCCTTCGCCAATGCGAGCTTCGGGGGAAGATGAAACAAGAGGTGGATGTGGTCTTCAGTTCCGCCGACGGCCAGCATATTTATGTCATGGTTCTTCGAAATTCCTGCGAGATAGGCCCAGAGGCGAGGCTGCAATTCCTTTTCAATGATTTTGCGGCGGCCCTTGGTGCTAAAGATCACGTGCACGTAATTTTTCGAGAACGTGTGCGCCAATGTGTCGCCCCTTGCCCACCCCAGCATGCGCAAAACCGGCGCATGCCGGGGACCCCGGTTGCGCCTTCCAGCCTGCGCAGGAGCGCAGGCTGGAAGGCTACGGGGCTTAATGCTATCCCAACCGCCTTCCCAGGGCTTGCCACCCCAACGCGCGCAAGAGCGGCGCGTGTTGGGGACCCCGGTTCCGCCCTGGGCTAATTTCTGTCGCCCCTCCGGGGCTTCACGCTCCAGGGAAGGTAAGGTCGGTGCGCGTTAGGGGACCCCGGTTCCACTGGGCTAAGTTGTGTCGCCTCTACGGGGCTTCGGACTTTCCTAACACCCGCCGGGCTCCCAGCGCTCCCGCGCTGGGCTACTCTGTGTCGCCCCTCCGGGGCTTCGGATGATTCGGCAAGTTGCTTCGTAGAGCGCCTACATCACGCCCGCGTGCACAAAGACGACCGCCTCGCGGCCGCGAGGCTACAGGCATTTGTCTTTTTTGGGTGTAGAATCCGCCGCAAGGAGGTCAGTTTTCGGAAAGACTTATCGGGACTTGGGACTTTCGGGCGTTTGCGACGTGCATTGTGGGCTAAGATTCGGTGTCATGACTACGTTTCGCCGACCTACTCTGCCGGTACTCGTTATCATCGCCGCCGGGCTTCTCACGTCATGTGACCCTACGGGCAAGTTGCTTTATCGTGGCGACGGCACTTTCTCGGACCGGACCGAACTTAACCGCCCGCGCTACCTGATTCGCTTCAACAGACTGCCCATTTTTCAAACAGGTGCCTACCAGTTCCATTTCCGGGGACTACCGCACGAAAAAATGACGCTGGTTCTTTATGTGGACGACAAGTCATCCCAACAAGATGACGAGCTGAAGAGTTTGCAGACTGTAATCGAAGCTAGTCTCCTGGACAGCCACGGGAATGATATTTGCAAGTCATCAAGACCACCTGGATTGAACGACAAAGACGGCGCCTGGGTTCTATCCGGCGCTGGAGATGATCAGGCAATATTCTGGCATTGGCAATGTCACAACTTTCAAGCCTATCGTCTAGATTCATATGAGCTAACCATTCGAGTTACGCGGGCCGACCCTCGCGGCGAAAAAATCTTCGTTACACCGACCCTGGAAGGTGGTGGCATCGAATTCGACCTGTCAGTTCCCGAAAAACGGGATTCATGGAAACTGGCTTTTCTTCGCGGAGCGCATTCCGAAAGTCCCGACGATTGTCCTGAAAAGAGGATTAGGCGGGGCTAGGCGTGGTCGATGAGGCGGTGGTGGATGGCGTAGAGGGCGAGTTCCAGGCGGTCGGAGACGCCGAGCTTGTCGAAGATATTGTGCAGGTGATTCTTGACGGTTTGTTCGCTGATGAAGAGCTTCTCGCCGATCTCTTTGTTGCGATAACCCTGCGCCACCAGTTGCACGATCTCCTTTTCGCGGTCGCTGAGCAGCGGCTTATCCCGGCGCGGCCCGTTTTCGGAACTCTTGGCGAAAGCCTTCATCACTTCCGCGGTCATGCGGTTATCGAGCCAAATCTCGCCGCTATAGACGCGGTGGATGCTCTTGACCAGGAGATCGCTGGCGGATTGCTTCAGCACGATTCCCCGCGCGCCCAGGCGCATGGCGCGGACCACGTCGCGATCGTCCTCGGCCGCGGTGAGCACGATGACGCGCGTGGGCAGCGAATCGAAATTGACTTCCTCGAGCACGGCCAGGCCGTCTTTATCCGGCATGCGCAAGTCCAGCAGCAGAATATCGGGCTTGAGCTTCGTGAGCATGCGAATACATTCGTTGCCATTGGAAGCTTCGCCCACGATGGTGATGTCCTCTTCGCCATCGAGCAGCTTGCGCAGGCCATCACGGAAAATGACGTGATCGTCGGCCATCAACACGCGGATAGATTGTTTGGCTTTAGCCATGTCAGCCGAGCGGAACCTCTACGGTCAATCTCGCCCCGTGGCCGGGTGTAGATTCCACCATCAGCACACCCCCCACGCTTCTGGTGCGGTCCTTGATCGAGATGGGGCCCAGTCGCAGCCGGTCCAGTTCGTCGCCCGTATAGCGGCCGGCGAAGCTGAAGCCCTGGCCGTTATCGTCGATGACGAGCACAACCTTCGCCTCATTTTGCCACAGTTTTACCACGACATGCGTGGCGCGAGCATGCTTTTTTACGTTGTGAAGTGCTTCTCGGTAAATCTGGAACAATTCGCGGCAGATGCGCTCCGGCAGGTCCAGCACGGCCGTATCGGTCAACAGGTCCAGCGCCACGGCGGATTCATTGCGGAAACGCTCGGCGAACCCGCGCATCAGCTCCACCAGGTCGGCGCTTTGCACGCCCAGCGGGCGCATGTCCATGACCATGCGCCGCAGCTCCTGGGTTTCGTTGCGCACCGTATGCTGCAGCGTCCCCAACTCCATGGCCACGTGCTCGGGAGCCTGCGGCAGCCTGCGGCGCAGCACATCGAGCTGGATTTCGATGCTCAAGAGCGTTTGCAGGATGCCGTCGTGGAGATCGCGCGAGATGCGGCTGCGCTCACCTTCGATGGCCCGCACGCGCAGGCGGCGCAGCAAAAGCAGATTTTCGAGCGGCGGGCCCAGATGCCGCACCACACGCTCGAGGCTCCGCAGGTCTTGCGGAAGATGCGGTCGCCGCGAGTTTGCCAGCATCAGCTTGCCTACGGGCTGGCCATCGAAATTCACGGTTACGCCGAGCAGGGAGCGCAGGCCAAGCTCCTGCCTGGTTTGGTCGGGCATGCGCGGCAGTTCCGGCAGATGTTGCCCGTCATTGCGATTCCAGCCGAAGGCGGCGCGGAGCCCGTTCCCCTGATTCCAGCAGACGCTGGCTTCCGGATAATCGAAGAGAAACACCTCTCCTTTCGAGAGCGGCAGATTCTCCGGCGTCAGGCGCTTGGCCTCGCCCGGCTCGACCGTCCACACAAATATCCGCTCCACTTCCGTATCGCGAAATGCAAATATCCCTTTTTCGCAATCAAAACTGCGGGCCAGTTCCCCGAGCACCAACCGCAGCGACTCCGCCACGCCCTTTTCCACCTGCAGCAAGGCCGTGAGCCGCACCAGAAAATCGTGCTCGGAGGCGTGCAGGCGATTGCGGTAACCCATAAACGAAAGGCCGACGCCCCCCGTGAATGTGCCGGCCACCAGGGCAACCCAGGAAAGCACCTCCATCCACCCGAAGCCGCCTCTCCAGGTGGCTCTGAACAACACGGCCAGGGTCACTCCGCCGGCCAGGAGAATCGAGCGTTCCAGGCCCCAGCGGATGCCGGCCGCCAGGGCTACAAAGAGATAAACGAACCAGAACGCGGCCGCCGAGTTCGTCAGCAGGAGGAAAACCGCAAGGGCCGCAAGGTCAAGCAGGAGTGGGAGTTGCCATTCGCTCAAGCGCGGAATGTATTCCACCAGCAGCAGCGCGAGAGCCGCTCCCAGGTAACCCAGCACGAAGGCGACGGCGTGCGGCCCGCGCGCCTGCGGCGGTTCTTCCAGCAAGACCCCCAGAGCCAGGACCATGAAAATTGGCCGGGCATAGGTGATCTGCCGCTCGAGATGCCGGTGTTCGACGCTGTGCGGGTGCATGTGAATAGAAGGGAGCTTCTATTGCAAACCAAGCGCCCGCGGAGCGCCAGAGGGGAGCAAAGACCGTTTTCCAACATGCTAATGGCAAGTAGAATGTGAAGAATCCGGGGGTTCGGAAAGCCCAAAATGGGAGTACAATCTGGCCGTGAGCGGACGGGAACGGCAGCGCGAGGGGCAGTTCAGGCGCAGAAGATTGCACATCGCAATTGCTCTGATTCTAGTAATCTGCGCAATTTCGCCTTTCGTTGAGTCGGCTGCCAATATGAATGACAGCGTTTTCGCCACGGGCTACGATAACGAAACCACGCTCGCGATCCTGGTGCTTTTGTTGGAGCTGGTTATTTCGCTCGCAGGCCTGCTTGTTTGCCTATGCCGGAACCTGCAGTTGGGCGACCGAGTGGTCATAAAGCATTCCCCCCTTACATGCGAATCGGACTTCGGCACCAAGATTCCTGAACTCTCGCCGCCCACTCCCCTGCGCATCTAGCCTCTCGCTTCGGGAAAATCGGCTTCGGCGTTTTGCCCTTGAGTTGATTTCCATTTGTACGGAGCGAGATTTCCATGAATTCAGCACTTGTGCTTTTTTTGTGCATCGTCAGTGTTTTGCCGCTCACGAGTTGCGCGATCCAGCGATATCGCGCGGCGCCTATCGTTCCGGCGGAGACAGCGTCCCGTTTCGAGGCGCGCAATCTCAGCGACCCCGGCTTGCAACCATTCGTGGAGAAAAGCTTGGGCCAGCCCATTTCGCCCTGGCCGCCGAAGCTCTGGGACCTTCCAACGCTCTCGCTGATGGCGCTGTATTTCAGTCCCGAAATGCAGGCGGCCCGCGCGCGCCTGGCGGAGGCGGAAGCTGCCATTGTGACCGCGGGGGCGCGGCCCAATCCGGTCTTCGATCTCTCTCCCGGTGTTCCCAGTCCTTATCTACTGACGCTGGATTTTGCCGTCCCCATCGAAACCCGGGGAAAACGCGGATACCGCATCCGTTCCGCTCGCAGCCTGGACCAGGCCGCGCGGTTCGATCTTGCCGATTCGGCCTGGAAAGTGCACAGCGGGGTCCGCAGGGCCTTACTGGATCACTTGTTGGCCTCGCGAAGTTTGGAACTGCTTCGCTCCGAGGAGCAGATCCGCACCGAGCAAGTAAGGCTCCTGCAGGAAAGGTTTGTTGCCGGTGACATCCCCAGACCGGAACTTGACCTCGCCCGCATCGAGCTTTCCAAGGCGCATTTGTCCATCAGCACTGCCGAGGGTCAGGTGGCCGAAACGAAGGCAGCTCTGGCCGCAGCCATGGGAATTCCAGTGCCCGGAATTGCAGGGATGGATTTCGCATGGACCGAGCTGGAGTCTCCGCCCGGCACACAGTCCTTTTCGCCTCAGGAGATTCGCCGCGACGCGGTTCTCGATCGCCTGGACATCCGCCGCTCACTTGCGCAATACGAGGCCGCGGAATCCAACCTGCAACTCGAGATTGCCAAACAATACCCCGACGTGCAGATCGCTCCGGGTTACACCTTCGAGGAACGCAATAGTTTCTTCACCCTGGGACTCTCCATGACTCTGCCCCTCTTCAACCGAAACCAAGGGCCCATTGCCGAAGCCCAGGCAAAACGCAAAGAGGCGGCGGCCACTTTTCTGCAGAAGCAGGCGCAGGTCATTGGGGATAGTGAACGGGCGCTGGCTACCTATTCGGCGGCGCTCAATGAATTGGAGGAAGCCGACCAGTCTCTGCGCCAGCTTCAGGACACACAATTACGCATGACGCAGCTCGCGGTCGCCGTGGGCGAAGAAGACCGGCTGACTCTCAACGGAGTGCAGCTCGAAAATGCGGCGGTGGCGCGAGCCCGGCTCGATGCGCTGGGCCGCGCTCAGATCGCTCTCGGCAACCTCGAAGATGCTGTCCAGCGGCCGCTCAGTCCGAACGACAGCTTCCCCCTCAGTCCCGAATCTCCAGCCTTGAGCGAGGCGGCAAGGGAGTCACGCCGATGAAGACGAATCGCAAATTCAGGAAGACGAGTTCGATCTGCCTTTTAATCGCGACGCTAGCGGCGCTGACATTTCTGGGCGCTTGCCAGAACACCGGCAAAGATCCGGATGACGAAGACCGCGTCCGGACTGCTCCGGCCACGCCGCCTCCGGCGCAGATCTCCTTTGAGAATGGCGAGGTGATTCTCACCATGGATGAACAGGCACAGAAGCGCGTTGGGATCGAAGTGGGCGCTCTGACGGGGACCTCGAACCGGCCGCAGGCCGATGTGCCCGCGACCGTCTTGTCGGCACAAGAGCTCGCCAGCTTTCGGAACGGGTACGTCGCGGCCGCCTCGCAGATTGAAAAGAACCGCGTAGACATCGAAGTGGCCCGCAAACAATACAACCGCGCGAAATCACTATTCGATAGCGAACAAAACATCTCCGCGAAAACGCTGGAATCCGCGGAAGGAAATCTCCGTGCGCTCGAAACCCAGGAGCGTGCAGCAGAGCAACAGTTGAGTCTGCAGGGCTCCATGGCAGAGCAGCAATGGGGCGGCGTGGTGGCCAAATGGGCCATGGATGGATCGCCGGAACTCGATCGCATTCTGGGCATGCACGAAGTGCTCATCCAGGTGACTCTCCCGTTTGGCCAGAGTTACACGGCCCCCAAAACGATTCTCGTGGAAGTTCCAGGCCGCACCCGCGCCGAGGCGACTTTGATCTCCGCATTTCCTCGGGTCGACCCGCGAATTCAAGGCCGAAGTTTTCTCTACTCGGCTCCCGCCCAACCGGACTTTACACCGGGGGTCAACCTGGTTTCGCATTTCGCGGTAGGTAATTCGACGCACGGCGTGGTCGTGCCGGCTTCCGCCGTAGTCTGGTCCGAGGGCAAGGCCTGGGCCTATTTGCAAACCGGTGCGCGTCAGTTTTCGAGGCGCGAGTTGGCCACGGATTCACCGGTGGATGGGGGTTACTTTGTGACAGCGGGTTTCTCCACAGCGAACAAAGTCGTGACCAAAGGCGCGCAATCGTTGCTCTCGGAAGAGGCCGTATTGGAGGGCTACGGAGGTGGGGGCGATGAGAACTAAAACGCGGAGGACGGGATGCTGAATGCCATTGTCGGTTTTTCGATCCGCTTTCGCGGAATTGTGATCGCGCTGGCCTGCGCGCTGCTGGGATACGGAATCTTTTCGCTCTTGCGGTCCTCGTATGATGCGTTTCCCGATTTCGCACCGCCGGAAGTTTCCGTACAGACCGAGGCGCCGGGTCTTTCTCCGGAGCAGGTGGAGGTTCTGGTCACGCAGCCGATAGAAAACAGCATCAACGGCGCCACCGGCATCGGCTCTCTGCGGTCGCGATCGATTCAGGGCCTTTCGGATATCACCGTGGTATTCCGCGCCGGTACGGACATCTATCGCGACCGGCAGTTAGTGGCCGAGCGGTTATCCGCAGTAGCGAACGAGCTTCCGACGGGCGTGCAGCCGCCGCTCATGACCCCGCTCACTTCCTCCACGGCCTGGGTCATGGAAGTGGATTTCACGTCGGAAAAGCAATCGCTGATGGACTTAAGGACGATTGCGGACTGGACGATCAAGCCGCACATCCTGGCCGTGCCCGGAGTGGCCGGAGTCGAGCTCTTCGGCGGCGACGTGCGCCAGCTTCAATTCCAGTTCGATCCGGAGCGACTCGTGCAGTACGGCGTCAGCGTGGAGGACGTGATTGCGGCGGCGCGAGAGGCCACCGGAGTTCGCGGAGGCGGTTTTATCGAAACCGCCAATCAGCGGATCGTATTGCAAACGGAGGCTCCATCGGCAACGCCCGCGCAACTTGCCGGGACGGTGCTGGTCCATCACAACGGCGCTAATGTCACGCTGGGCGATGTGGCGCGCGTGCAGGAGGCGCCGGCGCCTCGGATCGGTGCGGCTTCCGTGAAAGGAAACCGCGGGGTAGGCATGATCGTGGATGCCGCCTACGGAGCGAACACGCTGGAGGCCACGCAGGGCATAGACAAAGCACTGGATGAGCTACAGCCCGGCCTGGAGGCTCAAGGGGTCACCATCCATCGAGATGTACTGCGGGCGGCCGATTTCATTAGCGTCGCGCTGCACAATGTCCGCGAGTCCTTGCTGATTGGCGGCATCCTGGTCGTTGTGGTTCTCTTTTTATTTCTCTTCAATCTACGTACAGCGGCGATCTCTTGCACAGCCATTCCTCTATCGCTTTTGACCGCGGTCATCGCGCTCAACAAGATGGGGCTGAGCCTGAATACCATGACGCTCGGAGGACTTTCGATTGCCATCGGCGAAGTCGTCGACGACGCGGTGATCGACGTCGAGAACATCTACCGGCGGCTGCGTGAAAATCGCTCCGCGGCAAATCCCCGCTCGTTGTTTCGGGTGGTGTTTGACGCCTCCATCGAAGTGCGCAGCGCGATCGTGTACGCTACCTTCGCGGTGATCCTGGTATTTTTCCCGGTGCTGAACATGTCGGGACTCGCCGGAAACCTCTTTGGGCCGCTGGGCGTGGCCTATATCTGGGCCATCCTGGCGTCCCTGATCGTGGCCCTGACCGTCACGCCCGCTCTCAGCCTGATTCTGCTCGGCGGTCGCGATCTTCCTGCCAAAGAACCGCCCATCGTCCATTGGCTGAAGCGCGGATACGAAGCGCTTCTGCTTCGAGTGGAGCGCGCGCCGCGTTTGCTGGTCCCGGCGACGGTGGGCCTGCTGGTGGTTGCGGGAGTGGGAGCGTTGTTTTTCCTGAGCAGTTCATTTCTCCCCGAATTGCGCGAGGGGAACATCACCGTGCACATGACCGCGGTTCCCGGCACCTCTCTCGAAGAGTCTTTGCGCTTGGGAGACCGGCTCACGCAAACCCTGTTGCAGGTTCCCTTCGTGCGATCGGTGGCACAGCGCGCGGGCAGGGCCGAACTCGGTACGGATACGATGGGAACTCACGAGAGCGAGATTGACGTCAATCTGCAGGCGATCAACGGAACGCAAGTGCAGGCCTCGCAGGATCAGATCCGCCGCATCCTGGCGGAAGTTCCGGGCGCGGTCCTTACCTCGAACAGCTTTTTGACCGAGCGCATCAACGAAACCTTGTCCGGATATGGCGCCGCTGTGGCGGTGAATGTTTTCGGCAATGATCTCGATCAACTGGACCGCGAAGCGGCCCAGATTGCCCGAATCCTGGCCGCGACTCCGGGCGGAGCGGAAGTGCAGCTCCAGTCTCCGCCGGGAATGCCGGAAATCCTGGTGCGGCTGCGCAAAGACGGGATCGCGCGCTGGGGATTCGATCCGCTTTCGGTTCTGGACGTCGTGCGCACGGCTTACGGAAGCGAAGTCGTCGGGCAAACCTACGATGGCAACCGCGTGTTTGACGTTTCCGTGCTGCTGGCCTCGAGCAAGCGGCCGCAAGTGAGCGAATTGGGAGCGCTGCCACTGCGGAATCCGGACGGAAAATTTGTCGCACTGAGCGAGCTGGCCGACCTGCAGGAATCGTCCGGGCGCTACGTCGTCTTGCACGAAGGAGCGCGGCGAGTACAAACGATCACCTGCAACGTGCGCGGGCGCAGCGTGGATTCGTTCGTGCAAGAAGCGCGGCGACGCATCGCGAGTATCAAATTTCCGGCCGGGACTTACGTGAGTTTTTCCGGAACGGCCGCGGCGCAGGCGCAATCGCGTCATGATTTGATGGTGAACTCACTGCTGGCCGGCTTGGGGATCATTCTTTTGCTGTCCGTGGTGATGGGCAATGGGCGGAACCTGCTGCTGGTTCTGGTCAATTTGCCGTTTGCGCTAGTGGGCGGGGTGATTGCGGCGGGAGTGACCGGAGGCGATTTGTCGCTGGGGTCGCTGGTCGGGTTCGTGACGCTATTCGGGATCACGTTGCGGAATTCGATCATGCTGATCTCGCATTACGAGCATCTGGTGGAGTCAGAGGGCATGAGCTGGGGACTACAAACCGCGATGCGAGGCGCTTCGGAACGGCTGGCGCCCATTCTGATGACGGCTCTGGTCACGGGACTTGGTCTTTTGCCTCTGGCCATCGGCAGCGGTGACCCCGGGCGCGAAGTGGAGGGTCCCATGGCCATCGTGATTCTGGGAGGCCTGGTGACTTCGACGCTCTTGAATCTATTGGTGCTGCCGACACTGGCGTTGCGCTACGGGAGATTTGAGGCCCGCGAGGCAGTGTGAGCAGGAGTTACTCGAGCCGAGGGAGGCGGAGGAGAGCCTATGTGGGAACTCCGAATCTTGCCTTCAGTGGCTAAAGCCACTCTGATCTTAGACGGTTAATGTCGCCGCTAAAAGCGGCGACCCCCTAAGAATACGGGTTGCCACACAAACCCGCGGGAAATTTGCACAGCCGCCGCGTCGCTGTGAAAAATTCAACCGAATTCGCTATTGCGCAGGGAAGCATTGCTGCCTATTCTTGGGGCGACTCGATCCACAATCAAGGTCCGGGGAGTGGAGCAGCAATTCACGCGCAGTGAAGTGGAGCGCATGACCGGCGCTACGCGGCAGCAGCTCGAGTATTGGTCCCGCCTGCGGCTCCTGCAGCCGCGCTCCCGCTGGGGCGAGCGATTCTTCAACTTCAGCGATCTGGTTGCGGTGGAGGCGCTGAGGCGCCTGACCGCGCAGCGGATTCCCGCGCAACGGCTCAGCCGAGTGGTGCAGGCGCTGCAACGGCAGCTCGGCCGCGCGGCAGCCCCGCTTTGCTCCTTGCGCATTTCGGTGACCGGGGATGACGTGGTGGTGCGCGAACCGGGGCCGCAGGGGCGGCCCATCGAGCCGCTGAGCGGACAATTTGTGATGGACTTTGAAACGGCCCGGCTGCAGAGCAAGGTCCATTCACTGGGCTCACGCACGGCGGAAGAATGGTTCGAGCTGGCGATGGCGCTGGATGCCAGCCCGGCGACACTCGGCGAATCGGTGGATGCTTACCGGCAAGCGATCAAGGCCGCGCCGGACTGGATCGAGGCGCACATCAATCTCGGTACGGCGCTTTTCCACCTCGGGCGACTCCAGGAATCGCGGGATGCGTTTTGGGCCGCCGTGAAGATCGATCGGCGCCATGCACTGGCGCATTTCAATCTCGGATGTGTTAGCGATCGCCTAGGCGATAGCGCTCAGGCCCTGCACGAGTTTCGCGCCGCGCTGGCGTGCGCGCCCGAAATGGCGGAAGCCCACCTGAACCTGGCCTTGGTCTACGAAAAGCTGAATCGGAAGGACGAGAGCAAGCGCCATTTCTCCGCCTATCTGCGTTACGACCCGCAGGGGCGCTGGGCGGAGTTCGCACGCGGGCGGCTGAACTCGAACGGCCGAGCGCGGCGCCGCACCGCCAAAGTCACACCCTTCCGGCGCGCCCGCAACTAGTGCCGTTCCAACTTCTTGACCCCCGAACCTGATTGGTTCTGGGGCATATTCTGTGATTAACCGATTCCCGTCAGGTTCGGGGCCGGCTAAAATTCGTAGCAACAAGTTGGAACGGCACTAGCCACAGCCATGGGTCATCGCGCGGCCCTCGCCCGATCCTTCATATAGAATGGTTGAGGCTGGAGGACCGCACGTGAAACCGAAGAGCTGCTTGACAGCATTGCTGATTCTTCTTTGTGTCCCCGCCTTCGTGTGTACCATGCCCGCACAGGATACGAGCGCCGGCGCTTCCAATGCCGGGCCACCGAAGTTCCTGAATATGATTCATCAGGAGCTCAAACCCGGAAGAATCGGAGCCTACGACGAGCTGGAGACGTCCATCGCACGAATCTACAACCGCGAGAGCATAGCGGTTTTTTGGGTGGAACTGGAATCGATAACCGGCACCCCCGAAGTGCTCTATCTGAATTTGTTTGACTCTTCGGAAGAGATGGCCAAAGCCATGGAGGCGTTGAATGCGGGATTGGCGGCGCATCCGGATCTGGTGCAGATGCAGGACCGGCTCTTGCAGGAGAACACCTCGAACGGAACCACCGTGCTCGGCGTGCGGCGCGACGATATGGGCTATCGCGCCAATACCATCGATTTCTCGAAGATGCGCGTGCTGCGGCTATCTACGGTGTTTGCCCATCCGGGTTACGAACGGGCGTTCCTGGAAACGGAATGGTCTCTGAGCGAGGCGTCGGAAAAAGTGCATGCGCGGGCCGCTTGGGCGGTCTACGAAGTGGTGGGCGGGCTGCCCGAGCCTGCGTTTGTAATCGTGACGCCCATGCAATCGCTGCGGGAGATCGACGACGTATTCGAGACGAGCGAGTCGCTCAAGAGAACTAACGGGGGAGCGCTCCAACAGCACCTGCAGGAACTGGCTCGAGTTGCCTATGGCACCAGCGACACCCGTTTATTCTCCGTGGGGCCAAGGATGAGCCATGTGTCCAAGAAATGGGCCCCGGGCGATCCGGATTTTTGGCAGCCGGCCACCATTTCGGCGCCGCCGGCGGGCGCTGGAAAAAGTGATAAGGCTCCGCCGAGAAGTACCGGCGCGCCGGCCCCGAAACCGTAGTGCCTACTGCCTGGAAGGAGTAATCGGGCCTGCCGGCGCAGGCGCCGGGCCTAGCGGAGCGGGTGCGGAAGCGCCCGGGGCGGCACTGGGCGCTGGCGTCAAGGTGAAGGTGACGCCTCGCGCGGCATTGGCTTCGATGGTCTTCCGCAGATCGAGGAGATCCACGGCGAGATCATTCTCTTCGCCGTAAGCGGTTAGGTAATGCAGCCGGCCATCGGAAACCGTGTAGCTGGCCACGGAGAACACCGAACCGTCGTTGAGGTAAAGCAGAACCTCATTTCGCAACTGCCTGTTGACACCGTTCAGCGCATCCAAGTCTTCTGCCGGCAAGCTCTCCGCGAGCGGATATTGATTCACGGGCGGAGTGTACTGAAGAGTCGCCGAGGGCTCCGGCGGAGAGTACGCGGATTCAGACGGATATGCCGGCCCGGGCGGGTATAGCAATGCAGGATTGTAGCCGATGCCGTAACCGTAATACGGCGACAGCATGCCGCAGCCAAACGCCATTCCCCAAAAGGGATTGCAGCTCGGAAAGAAAAATGGGTTAAAGCCCAGCCCGAATAAACCAGCGGTGCCAAGGAACGGACCAATTGGCCTGATTGTGCCAATCGGGCTATTCGGGAATCGCAGCGGAGGTCTCGATGGGAAACGAATGCCGGGCGTCAGAGGCATGCGGAATGGCGCGACGGAGCCGCTGAAAGGGGTCAGGGGTCTAATGCCCGTGGGACGGGTAATGATGGGGCGAGTGATCACAGGACTCGCCGCAGTCGGATGGCTAACACCCGCTGCCGGGGCGCGAACGACGGGCGCTTGCGGCGCTCGAAATACGCCGGGCCGGGCCCCTCCAGCGTGGGCTCCTGCCGCGCCGCGCTGAGCAAATGTGCTCGCCGGCGTGAGCGCGAGCGCGGATGCCAGGAGGATCCCGCAGATTGTTTTGAGGCCCATGGCTGGATCAAGCGCGGTGGGTTTCAATGGCCGCCCCCCGGACCCGGAAGTAACTTCCTTTGGATTCTAGTTTATTCCGATGGCGGCAACAAGGAGTCTTTCGGCTCAACGCTCCAGTGTGCTTGCGAGACTCGGACGTCCCGCATGTCTGGGCCCCTCAGGGCCTCAGTGACTCTGTGCCGGTTTGGCGGTCATGAGGGAATCGGGAATTTAACGCAGAGGGCGCGGAGACACCGAGCAGGGAAAACAGGCCGGCGAAAAATAATGTGCCCTGGGAGCACGGCTTGACATCCAATTCCATGGCAATTAGACTAACCGTTTAGTTAAATAAAAATGGCTGGCGCAATCCATTCTCCGTTCGCGAACGCGGCATCCCGCTCGGCGGCAAACAAACTGCCCGCAGGTCTGGCGCATTCCAGACGTCCCGGCACGGTGCAACGCATCCTCCGCGCGGCGGAAGAGAACTTCGCGGAGCGCGGCCTGGCCGGTGCGCGCATCGGGGCCATTGCGCGGGCCGCGCGCGTGAATAAGGCGCTGCTCTATTACTACTTTGCGAGCAAGGAAGAGTTGCACCGATTCACGCTGAGCACGCTGTTTCGCCAGCTTCGAGAGCAAACCAGCGCCGCGCTGGACCGTGCCGGCTCACCGCGCCAGCAGCTCGTGCGTTATATCCACAGCTATTTCGATTTCATGGTGGCGCACCCGAATTATCCGCGCCTCTTCGAGCGCGAGCTGATGAGCCAGGAGCCCCGCCTGGTGGGACTTGTGCAGGAGCACCTGCGGCCTCTGCACCGGCGCCTGGCGGGGTTAATCCGGGCGGGCATCGCGGCCGGAGAGTTCCGGCGGATAGATCCGCAACATACGCTGTTCAGCCTGGTGGCCATGACCGTTTTTTATTTTGCCGCGGCTCCGGTATTGACGCAGCTCTGGCACTGCGACCCGCTGGCGCCGCGACGCGTGGCCGCCAGACGCCGGGCCATTCTGGATTTTGTGGAGCACGCGTTGTTCGCGCCGGCAGCGAGGAAACCATGAAAGTGTCGCGGTTCTTTTTCTTCCTGATCGGACTTTTCGGCGTGGCGCTCGTCATCTACCTGATTACCACGCCGAGCACAAAAGAAATCCAGCTGACCGGCATCATCACGGGAACCGATGCGATCGTCAGCCCGCTGGTGCAGGGCCGGCTGCAGAAGCTGCTGGTGGACGAAGGGTCGGAAGTGAAGGCGGGGCAACTGATCGCGGAGATCGATCCAACCGAACTCAAAACGGTGCGAGATTCGGCAGTACAAAACATCCGCACGCTGCAGGCGCGGTTATTGCAGGCCAATACCACGCTGGCCATGAACGACCGGCAAACCGCGGCGGCAGTGCAGCAGGCGGAAGCCTCGCTGACGGCTGCTCGCGCCCAACTGGAACAAGCGAAGGCTACCCTATCCCTGAATGAAGTCACCTACAAACGCAATCAAGGACTATTTCAAGGCGGGGCCATTGCCGCGCAGGACCGCGACACGGCCGAATCCAACTATCTTGCTTCGCAGGCGAATGTGAAAGCGCTGGAGGAACAGATCAAGGCGGCCGAGGCTCAACTCGAGGCGGCCCGAGCCAATCGCCAGCAAGTGGAGGTACAGCAGGCCGACATAGCCGCCACGCGGGCGCAATTGGCGCAGGCCTCGGCCCAACGCGATCAGGCAGATACGCAGCTCGGCTACACCAAAATTTATGCACCGATCAGCGGCATCGTCTCGGTTCGCGTGGCTCGTCAAGGCGAAGTGGTGCAAGCCGGCGGGCCCGTCGTCACCGTGCTCGACGTGGATCATTTGTGGGCGCAGGCCGACGTGGAAGAGACTTACATCGACCAGATTCGTTTCGGGCAAAAGCTACAGGTGCGGCTGCCCTCCGGCAATACCATCGAGGGAACCGTCTTTTTCAAAGGCGTGGAAAGCGATTTCGCCACGCAGCGGGACGTCAGCCGGACCAAACGCGATATTAAAGCGTTCACCATCAAAGTTGCCGTTCCCAACACCGACCGGCGGCTATTCGCGGGGATGACCGCATACGTGCTCCTGCCTGCTCCGCCCGGGGAGCGGCGCCGGTTCCATTTTTAGGGAAATAGGATACAGGCATGAGTGCCATCGAAGTGGACGGATTGACCAAGCGGTTCGGCAATTTCGTGGCTGTGGACCAAGTTCGTTTCAACGTCGAAGACGGCGAGATTTTTGGCCTGCTGGGACCCAATGGCGCGGGCAAGACAACACTGATCCGCATGCTCACCACGCTCACACCCCCTACGGAAGGCTCGGCGCGCGTTGCCGGACATGACGTGCGAAAAGACGCGGACGGGGTGCGGAATTCCATCGGCGTGATCCCGCAAGCGCTCACCTCCGATCCGGAATTGACCGCGGAAGAAAATCTGATGATCCACGCCAAGCTTTATGGAGTTCCCGCCGAACGGCGCGCCAAGCTCATCCGCGACCTGCTCGAAGCAGTGGACCTGACGCGATTCGGCAAAGCGCTGGTGGGGACATTTTCCGGCGGCATGCGGCGGCGGCTGGAGATTGCGCGGGGCCTGGTGCATTCGCCGAAGATTCTCTTTCTCGACGAACCGACCACCGGCCTGGACCCGGTGTCACGCACGAATGTTTGGGAGATGATCGAGAAGGTCCAGAAGCAGTCCAACTTAACGATCCTGCTGACGACACACTATATGGACGAGGCGGACAAGCTTTGCGATCGCATCGCAATCGTGGACCACGGCAAACTGGCGGCGTTGGATAGCCCAACCCGGCTGAAGGACAGCATTCCCGGCAACGACGTGGTGGAGGCGGAGTTTGCGGATGCGCCTGCGAATTGGCTCGATACGCTGAAGGCCCTGCCGCAGGTGGTTAGGGTAACCGAGCGCGAGGGCGTGACGCATATGGCCTCGCAAAGCGGACCCGACACAGTGGCCGCCCTGATGGACACCGCGCGCAAGGCTGGCGTCACCGTGAAACGCGTCACGGTACAGAGCACGACTCTGGACGACGTGTTTCTGCATTACACCGGGCGCCAACTCCGCGACGAAGTAGGGGCCGGCGCGCGGCTCGATATCACACATTTGTACAAATGAGGGCACCTGTACAAACGAGGCGTAACCAGCAGGAGCGACGGATATGAAGCTTTATCGAGTGGAAGCCATCATCGAACGCGACATGCGCAAGTTTTTCCGCAGTCCCGCGTTGATGATGACCTCCATGGTTTTCCCGCTGATGCAGCTCATCGTCTTGGGCTATGCCTTCGGCGGGAAAATTAAAAACGTGCGCCTGGCCCTGGTGGACGAGGACCGCAGCGCCGAATCCCGGGTTCTGCGCGGACGGCTGAACGCGATTGTCCAGGGCCCGCAAACCTTCCGCACCTCCGAATACCGCAATCTGCCCGACGCCATGACCGATCTGCGGGCCGGCTTCGTGAAGGCTGTTCTGGACATTCCGCCGGACTTCTCCGAGCGCGTGCTGCGCAATGAAAAGCCGCGGCTCGCCTTCATCGAAGACAACACGGACAACTTTACGGCCAGCGGGATTTTGGAACGCATCCAAGAGATTCAGACTAGTCTGAACGGGCCGGTGTTGCCGCCTTTGCAGTCCGGAGAATCGCTGGCAGCCAGCATGAGCGGAATGTTCAGCCCCGAGCGGCTGCCGGGAAAAATCGAAATCCAAACCGTGGAAGTCTATCCCTATATCGAATACATCAAGTATCTGCTGGCGGGATCGATCTCCATTTCGATTTTCGTGGTGGCCATGATCGGCGGCGGCATCGTTTTCATCGACGACAAAGCGCGCGGGCTGCACGAAGGCTATCTGGCGACGCCTTTGAGCAAAGCGGATCTCGTCCTGGGCCTGGTCTCTTCCGGCGCAATCAAGGGCCTGATGGCCGGATTCACGATCACCATCATCGGCGGCTTGATCGCCGGCATCGAGCGGCTGTGGGACCCGGTGCGGCTGGTGTATCTGGTGATCGTCCTGGGGGTAACGGCCCTGGCCATGATCAGCTTCATGTTTTTGCTGATGGTCCGAGTGAGCGATCCGCTCGTGCCGCGCGCCATCTTCGGCGTGCTCAATACCCTGCTCTATTTTCCTTCGGGGGCCATTTACCCGACAGAGGGGTTTCCGGTGTGGCTGAGATGGATCTCGGTGATTGATCCATTCACTTACGCGGTGCACGCGCTGAAGAATCTTTTGCTCAAGAATACCGGCTTCGAGGGGATCTATCGGGATGTGGGAATTCTGTCCGCATTCGCTATCGTTCTCATCAGCGGATGTATCGCGCTCTTCAAGCGCCAGATTTAGCGCGACTTTGTGAAGCGGCAAAAGCTCGACTTGGTTACCCGCGAAAAGCGCGACTGTGCTAACGCCGCGAAGCTCATCCTGTAGGTAGACGTTCGCGGCGAAGAGGTAGCCTTTTCGCGGAAGGTGACTTTTGCCGCGGCATTCCCGCAATACGTTGGCGATCCGGAAAGGCATGGGCCAAGGCAAATGAGCAAACTCGGAAAGTTCACAGCCCAAATGGGCAGTTACGCCGCGACATGGGCATTTGCACTGTGCCTATTTACCGGCTCGGCTTACGCGCAGTTTGGCGCGGCAGCCGCTCAGTCGCAGCAAGGCGCGCAAGCGAATCCGCTGCCGCTTTCCGGACGCAGCGGCGCAACCGGTGGGGTTGCAGCCACTCAGACGGCCATACCGGGAACCACCACGAGCGTGAATACACTGAATCCCACGATTCAAGTCTCCGGGGCTTACTCGGGAAGCGCCAACAGCACGGCGACGAGGCCTTTTTCGGGCAAACTCTCTCTCCAGGAGGCCGTGGAGCGGGCCATCGAGTACAACCTTGGAGCCGTAGGCATGAGGCAGGCGGTGCGTCAGGTCCACGGCCAAACCAGGGTGGCGCGCAGTGCATTGCTTCCGAATGTGAACGGAGACTTTTCAGAAACAGACGAAAGCGTGAACCTGGCTGCGCTGGGCGTGCGTTTCGGCTTCCCGGGCTTCAGCATACCGACGGTGGTGGGGCCGTTCAATTACATGGACCTGCGCGCGCGCCTCACGCAGACGGTGGCCGATTTTACCGCGCTGAATAATTATCGTGCCGCTCAGGAGAGCTTGCGTGCCACGCAACTCTCGGCGCAGGATGCCCGCGACCTGGTGGTCCTGGCAACCGGCGGCGCTTACCTGCAAGTGATCGCGGCGAAGGCGCGCGTGCAGTCCGCGCAGGCGCAACTCGAGACGGCCAACGCCGTTTTCCAGCAGACGCAGATGCAGCTTCAATTCGGCAAAGTCCCGCAGATTGACGTGAATCGCAGCCAGGTGGAAGTCCTGACGCGACAGCAGCGGCTGGTTTCCTTGCAAAATGACGTCGCCAAACAAAAGATCAATCTGGCGCGCCTCACGGGGCTGCCGCCAAACGAACAGTACGACATCTCCGATGATGTTCCCTTCGCAGCGGCGCCGGCAATCAGCCTGGAAGACGCGGTAAAGCAGGCCTTGGACCAGCGCGCCGACTTGAAAGCGGCGGAGGCCCAGGTGCGCGCGGCGGAACGCGCGCTCACGGCGGCGCGCGATGAACGCTATCCCGCGCTCTCCGTCAGCGCCGATTATGGGGAGATTGGAACCAATCCCGGGCAGGCGCACGCGACGTTTACGGCCGCAGCCACGCTTACCGTGCCGATCTGGCGCGGCGGCCGCGCCGCGGGAGACATCGAAGAAGCCGACGCGGCGTTACAGCAGCGCCGGGCCGAACTGGAAGATCAAAGGAGCCAGATCGAAAGCGAAGTGCGCAACGCGTATCTCGATTTGCAGGCCGCCTCGAGTCAGGTGCAAGTGGCTCAGCAGAACCTGGAAGTCACACGACAGACGCTGGCGCAGGAGCGGCAGCGCCTGGAGGCCGGCGTGAGCAATGATGTGGTGGTCACGCAAGCACAGGAATCGGTGGCCAGCGCGGAACTTGATTACATCAACAGCGTCTTTGCGCACAACGTGGCCAAACTGAGCCTGGCGCGCGCCATTGGCAATGCGCCGCAGAGCTTGCGCCAATTCCTGAAGTTTCCGTGACAGCCTTTTGATCGCCAAGGAAAAAGCAGATCCCTCGCTCGCTCTCGGCCGCGCGCAGGAGCGCGCGCCGAGACCCCACTCGCTCGGGATGACAGCTCTAGGAGCGTTCAATACGAACCGAGTTCACTTCCCACCGCCGGCGAGGTAAGCCTTGGATGCCGCCTCATCCTTATGCGGAGTGACCTTATCGGGATCGATGCGCACCATGAGGTAGGTGATGTGATCGTCAATCTTGGTAAACCAGTGCCCGGTGCCTGCGGGGATGATGACCACGTCGCCGGGCTTGAGTTGATGTGTGACGCCATTGCGGATGGAAGCAGAATTGCTGCCGGGCCCGTTTAACATCTTGACGGCCCGATCGTCGGCCGGTCTCCGCTTGGTGTCAACGAGATCCGGTCCAGTGACGAGTGTTGCCGAGCCGTCGATGACGTGATAGACCTCGCTCACCTGGTCGTGCTCGGCGACGGAATTGGGCGCCGGGGCCGCGAGTTTGCCGCGATAGACGAGACCGACGTCGACATTGGTCTTCCCCGCGTCCACGGCGCGGATCTGCTGATCGATCAATTTGTCGGCGATGGCCCTCTTCGCATAGGCTTGAATTTCCTGATTCGGAATGTAAGTAGCGGGACACTTGTTGCAGGTAGGCCGGACATCCTGTGCCCCAAGTACGGAGGACGCCAGCAGAAGCATGAGAGCGCCGAGCGTTGCTTTCAACATGTTGATCTCCTTCCCGTCAGGTGGGTGGCAGAGGATTGTAGCGCACGTGCGGTCCAGCCGGCAGCAAAAGCAACAGGACATGCAGCGCTAGGCAGCGCAGATCTTCGTAATGACACATCGATGAGTGATCTCAGTCACAGCATTTCTCACGGCTGACCCACTATAAATGGGGGTCGAAGGACGGAGGCTGCGACGGGAAAAATGCTCTGAAACCCAACGGATCTCCAGAGTCCGCGGAAACCAGCATTTCCCTGGCCAGCTTCTACGCAGAAGCAGTCAAAGGTTAAGACCGAGCAACTTCCGCCCTTCGCTCCGAGGCAGCGGCAAGGCACGCGAACAACCTCAACGGCGTTAAGCCCACGCCTCGGTCGCGCGACAGAAAGATCACTTCCCTCTCATCTGCGGCCGTATTCTGAATTATGCTTACGGTTCGCGCTGGTGTGCCGGCGCGGGCCGGATTGAATGCATTCGCAGGCAAAATAGCCATGACCAATCGGCTGCTGTCTGTCACGAACTTGAGTGTCAGCTTCGGGAATCGCGAGGTCATTCATGACTTGGGCTTCGAGGTGCAGGAGGGCGATTGCGTCGCGATTATAGGACCGAACGGCGCTGGAAAGACCGTTCTGCTCAAAGCGCTGCTGAGGCTGATTCCCTACCGCGGAGAGATTCGCTGGAGCGCCGGGGCCCGGCTGGGATACGTTCCACAGAAAATTGCGGCGGACCGGCAGTTACCCCTCAGCGCGAAGGACCTGCTCGCTGCAAAAGCCAGATTCCTAAACTTGCCGGCGACCGAATTGCAGGAGGTTTCATCCGAGCTTAGTCTCACGACGGAGCTTCTGAGCACCGGCATCGGGGCCTTATCGGGAGGGCAACTGCTGCACTCATTGCAAAACGACCGCGGGATGACCATCCTGCTGGTGTCGCATGACCTGAGCATCGTTTACCGCAATGCGAACATGGTCCTTTGCCTGAGCAAGGGGAAGACCTGCATGGGTCCGCCCAAGGAGATTCTCACGCCGGCGATGCTGCAGGAGCTATACGCCTCACCACCGCAATACTACCAGCACGTCCATGAGCGCTGGCGAGAAGGCGATTCGGGAATCGCGCAGGAGCGCGAAAAACGGTGAGGGACCAGGGCCTGCTGCTCGTGCTGGCGCTGTTCTTTTCGCTGGCTGCAGGCCTGGTCGGATGCATCGCCCTGATGAGACGCATGCTTCTGGCAGGCGACGTGATCTCGCACCTGGCGCTGCCGGGACTTGGTCTGGCCTTTGCGTTCAAGGTGAACCCGCTGATGGGCGGCGCAGCGACGTTGTTTCTCGGGACGTTCCTGGTCTGGCAGCTTCAGAAAAAGACCGGCCTGGCCACCGAAGCCGCCATAGGCGTGGTCTTTGCGGCAGCCCTGGCCATCGGTGCTGCCGTTACACCGAGGGAGGACCTGGCCCAATCTCTCTTCGGCCAGTTAGAAAGGATTTCGCCGGCTGGATTTCTCCTGGGTCTGGCCGCCGTTTTATTTGTAATCGTTTCCATTTTTCTGCTGAGGGACCAGTTGTCGCTGAGCATCTTTTCCACGGATCTGGCGGCCGCGACGGGCGTGCGTATCGCCCGCCTGGACCTCTATTTTCTTCTGCTCTTCAGCCTGACGGTGCTGGTCGGGCTTCGCTTCATGGGCGCGCTGCTGGCCAGTGCATTGATCATCGTGCCTTCGGCAACGGCCCGGCAGCTGACGAATAAGCTCTCGCGCTTCTTTCTTCTCGCAGTAGTGGCCGGCCTGCTTTCCGTGACGGCAGGATTTCTTCTGAATGCGCTGGTGTTCAAACTCTCTACCGCGGGGCCTATGATTGCGATCCTCTCGGCGGTGCTATTTAGCTTGAGTTTGCTCGGGAGGGCGAGATGAAGAGCGATGCGCGAACTCGCGCGGCGCGCATCTCTAGGCCGCCATGTAGCTGAAGTGGCCCTCGCACTGAAGAACGGCAAGCGCCGCCGCCAAAGAGGGCACGATGATCACGCCGGGGAGCACATGCTCGACCATGTCCTGAGCAACTTCTTCTGGATGCGCGCCTAAGCTATTCTGCTGAATCAAGGCTCGCGCCGCCTCTTCGGTGGAAGTGTGGCAGCTGACGAACTGTACTCCACGAGACTGCAAGGCCTGAACGCTGGCGTCCTGATACATCGAATCCTCATTGCTGGGATCCTCGGAATCGTAGCCCGGCGCGCCGGACTTGCCGGGGTAAAAAATGTTTCGCAGAGCCGGGCGCCCGGTCTTGGGATCATTTACTTTGACCCACTCTCCCACCCGATATTTCTCCCAAACGTAGTCGCTATAGTTCAAAACGTTGGCTTGTCCATTCAATCCGCAGACGATTTGAACCTGATCGACGGCGACTCCGTGGCCAAAGCGAAGTCCATTCAGACCATTCTTCGCGTTCCGCAGGAATCGGCCGCCATTGATGGCATCGGTATGTATGATCTGCTTGATGCGGCGCGATGAATTCAGCAGTCTGGCAAACTCCTCGACATGCCAATTGCTTTTCTTCCAGACCAATTGGGCATGCAGCGGCTCTTTCCACAGTACCGAAGCGGCAGTCACAGCTGCTCCACTCAAAAGCGCACGGCGAGATAATTCGTTCACGGGTTTTTCTCCTTGAGGACCTTGGGCCCAGAGTCATCTTTCGATACGCGCCTGCGTCGCCCCGCGACGCTGCAGTCTCCGGACATTCACGTCGGAACGCCCAGAGATGGCAGCACCCATCTCATGAGGACGACATAAGCTGCTAGAAAAATCGCAAACAGAAGCAAATTGGACATGCTTGGCCGACTTTCTTAGACTCCAGCCGGGTTTCCATCTTTCCCTGACAATGGCCCTGACAATGGCTGGATGCTTTCGGGGCGCCGAATCAGACGCCCTATCTGACCATATCACAAAGCCGAGCGATAGCCTTAGCTGCGGGCGCGCCCGCTGTGCAGCGTCACGATTCCGGCGCTCCAAGACTCGAAAGCGACTTCGCAAAAACCGGTTCGCTTCATCAATTCCGCCAGCTCGCTGGGATCTGGAAAACGCGCCACCGATTCCGGCAGATAGCTGTAGGCTTGCGCGTGGCCTGAAACCACGGCGCCCACCGCCGGAAGCACGCGCTTAAAATAGAAGTTGAAAAGATGCCGGAAAAACGCGCCGCGCGGTTCCGCGAATTCAAGAATTGCCAGCGAGCCGCCCGGTGCGAGGACGCGCCGAAATTCACGGAGTCCGGCCGCGTAGTTCGCCAGGTTGCGGAATCCAAAGGCCGTGGCCAGCAGATCGAAGGTGGCGCCGGGAAAAGGAAGCGACAGCGCATCCGCTTCCAAGAAGTCGAGCAGGCGACCCGCCTTCTCGCCGGCCTTTTCCCGCGCGCGCACGAGCATAGGGTGAGCAAAATCGGTGCCCACCAAAGAAGCGGGTGCGGAACCGGCGGACGTGATCGGCGCGTTCGCCAGAGCCAGCGCGAGGTCGCCTGTGCCACAGCAAACGTCGAGAACGCGGGCGTCAGGTCGCGCGACGATGTGCGCAAAGCGGCGCGCCAGGCGCTTCCGCCATACCACATCGAAGCGCAAAGAGAGAAGATGATTCAGCAAATCGTAACGCGGCGCGATGCGGCTGAACATTTCCCGCACCTGACGCGAGGCGGCGGCCTCGTCGTGGGTTCCTGACGGGCGCGTACCGGACAAGCGGGCGCGACTGGAACCGGGTGGGCTCATGGTCGGATTATGTTTGCCGGCCGAGATGGCCGAGAACTTCAACCACCAGCTTAGGCGCAACGGGGCCGAGAGTTTCGGCGCTTCCGATTTTGCGGCTCAGGACCAAGCGCAACTCGCCCCCGCGAGTTTTTTTATCTGCATGCATGATCTCCAGAAGGCGCGACGGCCTGGCATCCGGTAAAGACGGAAGCGGGCCGAGACGACGCACGAGCCGCTCGATTCGGGCGGCGCTCTCGGGCGCCAGCAGGCCCATGCGTGCGGCCAGCCGCGATGCGGCGATCATTCCCCAACCGACGGCTTCCCCGTGCAGATAGTTGCGATACGCCGTGGCCGTTTCAAAGGCATGGGCGAAAGTATGGCCGAAATTGAGGATTTCGCGCAGGCTGGCTTCGCGTTCATCGCGGCTTACCACTTTCGCCTTGGCCTGGATGCAGCGAGGGATCACGAAATCGAGAGCCTTGGCGTCGCGATTCGCGAGCGCCTCGAGCGAATTTTCGAGAAACGCAAACAGGCGCTCGTCCGCGATCACCCCGTATTTAATTACTTCGTACAATCCCGAGCGGAACTCCCGAGGAGGCAGCGTCGAGAGCGTCACACGATCCGCGAGCACCAGGCGGGGAGAGTAAAACGCGCCAACCAGGTTCTTCCCTTCCGGCAGATTGACGCCGGTCTTGCCGCCGATGGCGCTATCGACCTGCGCGACAACCGTTGTGGGTATGTGGACAAGGCCGACGCCGCGCAAGTAGGTGGCGGCGACGAATCCGGCTACGTCTCCGACAACACCTCCGCCCGCGGCAACCAGAACCGCGCGGCGATCCGCGCCGGCCCGGATCAATTCCCTGCAGACGCGCTCCACTGTGGAAATATTTTTGGATTTTTCCCGATCATCGAAAAGGATCGTGCGGCGCAGGCCGGCGTTTCGCAATGCGCGTTCGAGTTTGCGGCGCCAATGCCGGGCGACGCGGGGCGAGCAAAGCAAAAAGACGCCGGTATTCTGGCCGAGGGATTTGATTCGGCGTCCGGCGCCGGACAACACGCCCGCGCCATAAACGACTTCGTAGCGACCGTTTTCCGCATTTATGGCAACGCGCCGCGGAGTCACGGAAGCTTGGCGGCGCCGGGGCGAGCAAACTTCTGCTCGAGCTGCGGGACGACCGCGATCAAGACGTGGCCCACAACAGCCAGGCTTCTGGGGCTGAGCTTGTCGAGCGTGTCCTGAGGCGTGTGCCAGTAGCCCAGGCGCGCCGGCGTGTCCAGATCAATGATGTCCACGGAAGCGACGCTGCGTCGAACAAAAGGTATGTGGTCATCTTCGACGGCGGTTGCATTGGAAACAAAAATATCGCCGTATCCGAGCCGTGAGGCCGTGGACCAAACGAGGTCGGTAAGCCAGGAGGTCGAATTCGTATCGCGCTTAATGCGCAGGTCCCGGCTGCCAATCATATCCACCAACAGCACCGCCTTGGTGCGCGAGAGATCGCCGGAGAGCGCCATGCGGGCAGCCAGTTCGCGGCTGCCATAAGTGTTGTCGGGATCCTTCCATTCCAGATTAAAGGCTTCTTCGCCGTCCAGGAAAGCGAGCCAAATCGTAAGGGCATTTTTTCGCGCGCACAACAGGCGAGCCAGTTCCAGCATTACGCCGGTCGACGAGCCACTGTCATCGGCGCCCACGAAATTCGGCAGGCGCTTGGTGTCGTAGTGCGTGAGGAAGAGCAGAATGTCCGGAGAGGTCCCCGGAATTTTGACCAGAACATTTCTCATCTCCATGTCGCCGAGCGGCGTGGGAGTATGGAAAGCCTCCGGGTCAACGGGGCAGCCGAACGCCTTGAGCTGGCCGATGATGTAATCCTGAGCGCGATGATTGCCCTCGGTTCCCGCAGTGCGGGGGCCGATGGCTACCAAATCAGAGACGTGCTGAAAGGCTCGCTGGCCATCAAAGCCGCCGGTTTTGTCCGCTGGCGGAGCAGTTTGCTGCGGCTGAGGAGTAGAAGCGGGCGCCGCTGCAGCTTCGCTGGTGGCCTCAGATGTGACGGCGCCCTTGCCGCCACATGCGGCAAGGAAAAGCGAAGCGACAAAGAGAACCAGCATCCGTAGATGAAAAATCCGCTTGCGCACGTCAGGTGGCTCCTTGGCGAGCGATCGCCTCGGCGCGGCGCTTTCTGCGCACCACCGCCGCCGAAACGCCGATGCTCAGGAAGTAGAGCACGATCATGGGAGCCATGAAGACCAACATCGTAATTGCGTCCGGAGTGGGCGTAATGACGGCGGCCAGAACAGCAATGAGCAGGATGGCATAGCGGAAGTTTTTCCACAGAAACTGCGGTGTCACGATGCCGAACAGGGAGAGCAAAA
>QHYR01000168.1 GCA_003223315.1 Acidobacteriota bacterium
GTGCGTACACTTGCTGGCCGGCACAGGGAATGGCCCAGCTTCGATAAAGAGCTTTCAGACGATTCATTACCCGCGTGAGATCTCGAGTGATCGCCAGATAGCTGCGCGCCAATTCCCTCAAAGTTCGTAGGCCGTTCTCTCCGTGGTAGACCGCTGAGAGAAGCCCGGTGCGCAGCAGATCGGCCAGCTTTCGGGCATCGATCCGATCGTTCTTGTTGCCCGCTTTCAGCAGGGAGTTTTTGCGCGGGTCACACACCAGCACCTTGGTGACGTGTGGCTTGAGCAGGTCGTGTAGCCAGGCCGCACAGGTCCCTTCTTCAAAGGCCAGGTGCAAGCTTCCGCGAAGTCCGTGAACAAACTGCAGGATGGTTGCTGCTTTCGTTTCCAGGATGGACTCCATCACCAGTTTGCCGGTGGAATCCAAAACTGCCGCTGAGATCGTTGCTTGGTGAACGTCGAGCCCAATATACTTGGCGTCATTCACGAGGGTGCTCCTTCCTGTAGGCGTTGATGCGAACGATCAAAACCTACTCTAAGGGGCGCCCTTTTATAATGCGTTTCTCGCGAGTTAAGGTAAACGACTGGTGGTGTTTGACACACTAAGCGATGTATCTTTCCCGCCCTAGATCCGGTTTAAAAAACTGTTGGGGGTTACTCAATGCAGATGAGGCGTAGTCGTTTCATGACGGGACTATGTTTGCACACGGCCCTTGTGCTCGCTGCCACACTGATCTGGTATTCAGGTCATACATCGCTGTTGTTTGCCAAACCGGCCACGAACGCCACCACGGCAACCTACGTTACGACTGCTGAGATTGAGGCTGCCCTGCGGCAAATGCCACCAACCAGCACGACATATGACAAACCGATCAAGACAGTGGATACGGGAGCTTACAAAGTTACTATCGTTGTCCTCCGGCGGATACCGGGCAAGACCGCCGACAGCGCCCTCCTGCACGATAGGGTGACGGAGGTCTATCAAATACTTACCGGTGCCGGGATGTTTGAGACCGGAGGCGCGCTGGTGGATGGGAAGCCGGTGGACCTCACTTCAGAAGCCGCCGGCCCCAGCATCAGAGGCACCATCCAGGGTGGTGAAAGTCGCCGGATGGGGCCAGGCGATGTGGTTGTAATACCTCCGGGCGTGCCGCACAGGTTTAGCAAGCTTGAAGGAACGATCACTTATCTGGTGACCCGTATCGAGGCACCCCGTCCCTGAGGCAAGCAGTGCCGGAATGTGCCTACGACTCTCCACTCAGACATCGGTTTGCCGGATGGGCTTTTATTTCGCCAATTCGTGATAAGTTGTCGCACGGACTGACTGAGAAAGGAGCGGAAATGACTCGCCGCTTTTTACTGCTCGTACTCTCCGCAGCACTTGGATTTGGCGTGCTTCAGGCACAAAGTCAACAGCCGGGAAGCTCGAGCCGTGGAGGACAGGCACCCACCACCGACGCCCACGCGAACAATCCCGACGCGGGGACGATCAACTTTCCGCTCGCCGCGCCTGCTGGCAAGGATTCCGGCGCAATCACGAAAGCGCCTGCCGGCGCTTTCAATCAGGGCACCATCGATGAGAAGACCTGGAAGTACGGTCACGCGTTCGATCCGCCGCCGAATGCAAAGATTTGGAACCCGGTGAAGCTCAAGTTGATGCGGGGCGAGAAGGTGACGGGCGGAACTGTGTCTTCGGCGTCCGATCCATCGACCTACTGCGCGATGGCCAATGCCGGATATGACTTCATCTGGACGGAGATGCAGCACAGTCCCCGCGACTGGGAGAACGTGGCCAAAATGTGGCAGGCCTGCCCGCACGCGAAAGCCGTGCCAGGAGTGCGTGTCGCTTATGCCGATGAGCGCGAGATTCAGCACGCCATGGACCAGGGGGCGCTCGTGATCGTAGTCCCCACGGTAAGAACGGTCGAGGAAGGCAAGGCCGGAAGAGACTGGACCTATTTCCCGCCGCTTGGCAAGCGCAGCCTGGGCGCTGGGCAGGCATATTCGACTGACTTTTGGGGCAACGTTCCGGGCGGCTATCGCAATACCATCAATGACAACGTGGTTCTGATCGAGATGATCGAGACGGTCGGCGGGGCAGCGCAGGCTCGCGAGATCGCAGCGATACCCGGCGTGGACGCCGTATTCGCGGCTAGTTCAGACCTCGGCAACTTTTCAGGCTACAAACAAGGCGATCCTGATTACGAGCGGCTGATCAACGTTGTGCATGATGCCGCTCTCGCGGCCGGTAAGCGGCTGTGTGGACCATTCGCTTGGCGTGATCGCCCCGATTTCACCTGTTTCCAGGCCGGCAGCGAGACGGCTGCACTCGCCCGCGGAGCGGCTGCAGAGCTTGGAGATCTGAAGGACACACAGGGAAAACCCGAAGTCGGGCCTTACGCCCCAAAGAAGTAACACCCCAAGATGTTCGAATAATTCGCGCGCTCACTTAGCGCCTCGACGGGCTCAAAAATCCCGGTGAGTCGGTTTCCGAAAAGTGGCCCGCTCGGAAAAAGCCAGTTTCCGGAAATCCCGGCGATCTCAATGGGTCGGTGCAACACTGGCTCGCAGTCTACTTGCTGGAGTCTCAAAACCCAAAGTCTTTCGCGGGCGTTGATTTAAACGCGCCGCTACCTGGTCGAGCTCGGATTGAGAATAGCCAGACAAGTCGGTTCTTTTAGGGAAGTACTGTCGCAGAAGCCCGTTCGTGTTTTCGTTGCTGCCGCGCTGCCAAGGGCTCTGCGGATCACAGAAGTACACTTTCACATGCGTGGCCACCGTGAAGCTCTTGTGTTTGGCCATCTCCAGCCCGCGGTCCCACGTCAACGAGCGTCGCAGGGATGCTGGGAGCTTACGAACCTGGCGACTCAGCGAGGCCACGACAGCAGCAGTGTCTTTGCTGGGCACCTTTACGAGCGCGGTAAAACGCGAATGACGTTCCATCAGGGTGGCGATGTGACTGTTCTTGGTGCCGCCAAGCAGATCGCCCTCCCAATGACCGGGAATGGCGCGGTCCTCGATTTCTGCGGGCCTTTGCCGGATGGAGATGGCATCGACGATCTGACCGCGGGACTGTCCGCCGACACGAGCGTGCTGCGAGCGTCGTATACGTCGCTTGGATCGAAGGTGCCCCATCAGCTCCTTCTTCAGCACTCCTCGTGCCTGGATGAATAGGCTGCGATAAATGGTCTCGTGGGACACGCGCATACTCTCGTCCTCGGGATACTGGTTCTTCAGCCAGCCGGAGATCTGTTCCGGCGACCAGTCCAGAATCAGTTTACTCGCAACGATCGTCTGCAACTTCCTGTGGACGGCCAAAAGGCACGCCTTGGGCCGCAAGGCCGACTCCCAGGTTTGGTGATCCGCTTCATTGGCTCGATACTGCGGACGGCCCCCTGCCGAGAGACCTCCGGCTCACTGTCGACGCAGCTCGCTGCAGACCTTTGGCTATCTCACGAATCGACGAACCGGAAGCGATCCCTCGCGAGATGCCCTCCCGCTCCGCCAGTGTGAGTGCGAGCAGCGAACGCCGACGGGTTGGCGGAACAATCCCACCATGATGCGACAACAGAAAGCGAATGGACGCATGTTCCTTGCCGAAGGCGCGCCCAATCTGATGCAACAACTGTCCCGCCTTCCAACGGCCCCACAGGTCGGTCCTCTGCATCGCGGAGAGCCTCACCCGTCTCCCTTGCGTCATAAACACCACCTTTGGAGAGCAAATTTAGATTAGATGGTGTTGCATCGACCGGTTGAACTCGCAGGGATTATCGGAACGTGGAATGCTGTGGGACACGTGTTGGGCATCACTTACGGCTTGACGGAAACCTTCATAAGGCCAGTTGTCCAACAGCACTGAAACCCGCCGCCACCCTCGCCGGAGTAATCGTTCGCGGTGACGTGCAGCATGTAGTCGCCTGGCTCGCTGAACGTGACGTTCGTCGTTGCCTTCCCGCTGAAGGCCGGGGCACCGCTCCCAGACGACGGCAACTGCTCGACCACAGGCTTCGTCTTATCGAACGCCACAGTCCCGGGCCCGCGGTATTTCGACCACGTCACTGTCACTGGCGGACGCGGCGTTGTCATGGGCGCGCTCGTGCCGCTTGTGTACTTCATGTCGTCGGTGGCCCAGACGGTCAGCGGCAGCGGCGCGGACAACGAGGCGGTGCGGGTAACGGCCTTCGCGACGGTTGCGATCGGACCCTGGATCGTCGATCCGTTTTGCTCGAACCGAATGACGGGCGGCGTGTTCCCGACGGCGATTTCAATGAATGGGCTGACGACGTAATCGTTGTGTAGGCGAAGAGGAATGCTGGTGGACTGGCCGTTCGCGACGATCGTCCACGTGTATTTGTCCTGCGGCGTGAACTCTTTCGGCACCGGCACGACGAACATCCCGTACTGTCGGCCGGGAAGGAAATGCGTCGACTGCCCCAAATCGGGCCCACCCGGCTCGATCCGGTTGTTGGGCCCGATGGGAATGTCGAGCTCCTGTTGGGTGTTGCGGTTGAAATAGCCAACCAAAAAACTGCGGCTGCCATCCTCGTTGGCGAACCAGCCTTCGAACGCGCCGATGACGCTTGCCCCGAACTGCTTGCGCGGCTCGGGGATCTGCTGGCCCGACAACAGCATGCCGCCGGCGATCGTGCCTGCGGCGCACAGGCTCACGAGTCTCTTCACTGCTACTGTCCGTCTATCGTCGCGTTCGCGGTCTTCGCCTTGCGCTCCGCGACCAGCGCCTTGTACTCGTCGTCGGTCAGATAGACGACGTTCATCCAGGCGTGCGCCATCTCATCGACCGTGCGGTCGCCATAGCCGACCCACTGTTCCGGATCGGGGTTGTTTCTGTTCGCCCTCGTGTTGTCGTACCACGCGGTCACGTGGATCACCGTCCCCTTCGGGAACACCGGCGCGGCGTCGTCCGCGTATATGTAGTTCGTCATCCAGTTGAAGTTAAAGTTGCCGACGTAGCTGATGATCTGCGAGCTGCCGTCCGGCAGAATCGCTTCGACCTGCATCGACTTGCCGCGCAAGTGGAAGTGGGGCTGAAAATTCTCGATGAGGGTGTTCTCCTTCAGCACCGTGAAGCCTTCAGTCTGCGCGAGCGAGTTCGGCGGGATGTCGAGGAGTCGATCGCCCCTGAGCCCGGTGAACGCGGTAAGATAGCTCCGCTTCTGCGGCTCCTCACCTTTCTTGTAGAACCAGATCCCGATTTCAGAGCCCGCCGTGATCTCCTCGCCGACCGCGTGAATGTGCTGGTCCCACGAAATCTTCTCGCCAGGAAGAATCAACTTCCCTGTGCCCGGCCGGAACAGATCGTAGCCCTTGCCGATCGCCCACTCCATCAGCTGCGGCCGGCGGTTGACAAGGTCGTCGGCGTCGCGAATGGGGCCGTTCGCCGTCCCCTTGTTGACCGCGTCGGGATCGTTGTTCAGCACCAGATATGCGATCGAGTGGTGAATGATCCTCCGGCCCTTCAAGTTCGTCGGCCGAATCTCCACCATCTTGGCCCAGCGGGGCTCGGTGATCGGGATGTCAGACATGGGCCGGTACCACACGTCCTGGTGTTGCCCCGGCATCGTGTACTCGGACGACTTGATGACGAGGTCGGGCGGCCCGAAGCCGTCCCTCACAGCCTGCCACTCGTTGTCGGTGACCAGTGGCTTGGCCGGCGGCAGATCCTTCAAATCGCCCTGCAGCGCCCCGCCGTCGACCCAGGCGATGATCGTGTTCACCTGCTGGTCGGTAAGCGACATATCGTTCTTGAACTTTTGCACGCCGACGCTGCGGTCGATATGCCATGGCGGCATCTGACGCGCGGCCACACGCTCCGTGATGGCGCGTGCCCAGGGGCGCACTTCCTGATAGGTGATGAGCGACATCGGCGCGATCGAGTTCGGCTGATGGCACTCTTGACATTTTTGCTGCAGAATCGGGGCGACATCCTTGGCAAACGTAACCTGTCCCTGTGTCGCGGCCACGTTGGCCGACGTCTGCGCTCCCGCCTTCGTCACAGTCGCCATCATGGCGATCAACATTGCAAGAATGATCCCAACAGGACCTAAGTGCATGGTCTTCATCGCGGAACCTCCTCGAAGAACACTCACGGAATTTCCCGATTCCAGCTTTTATCTTTATGCAAAACCTTAAACCTGCCGCTCTCTTCCTGTCAAGCTCAGGCCGGCGCAGTTCGGTGGTAGGCGCGACTCCTTTAGCAGTAGGCACACCGCACGCCAACCAAATTGGGATCTGCTGCTTAGCATGCCTGATCGCATCGAATCGATATCGGTCTCGTAGGGCTGCCCAAGTGAACCCCAATGAGCCGGCCAGTTCCCGATAAACAGGGCGGTCTCAATAGGTCGATGCAACACTTGCTCAAAGTCTTCTTGTAGGAGTCTACGAGTCTGATTTCGTTCGCGGGCGTTGATTCAAACAAAACAAAGCCCTGTTTAGGTTCTGATTGGGTCCTCCCGTACAGATCGATCCTCGATGGGAAGTATTGTCAGATCAATCGATTAGATGGTGTTGCATCGACCGGTTGAGCTGGCAAGGATTTTCGGAAAAATTCGTTTGCTGGCATTGCCCAGCAGGGCGAGCAATGTCCACAGCAACACCAAAACGCAAAAAGAATTGCATCGCGTTCCTGTTCGGGACAGATTGTCCAAATCCTAGAAAACCGCCGTTGCTTACGAAATACGTGAATGCCTGTAGGGGGCACCGGGCTTCCCGGCTGAGCACATGCCCATCGACTTCTGCAACTCGGGTCCGGGTACAGATGCCGCTGGCGCCTACTCAGACAGCCAATTCCCGATCAACGGGGTGGTCTCAAGGGGTCGACGCAACACTGGCTTGCAGTCTATCCGCCGGAGTTTGAAATCCCAACGTTTTTCGTGGCCGTTGATTCAGACGCAGAGCGATTTCGTCCAGGTCCGACTGCAAGTAGCAGGACAGATCCGCCTTCTTCGGCAGGTACTGGCGCAGGAGCCCA
>QHYR01000169.1 GCA_003223315.1 Acidobacteriota bacterium
GCGCGGAGAACATCGAATAGGTGCCAGGGAGGGAGCCGATGGAAGTCGAAATGAAGATCCGCGGCTTGATGATGGATCCCGTTACAAACATGCCGATCGTCGTGCTGAAGGACGCGAACGGCAGCGCGGTACTGCCGATCTGGGTGGGCGTATATGAAGCGAACGCCATCGCGCTGGAAATCGAGAAAGTGCAGACGCCGCGGCCCATGACCCACGACCTGCTCAAGAATGTTCTGTTCGGGCTGAACGTGCAGGTACAAAAAGTGGTGGTAAGCGAGCTGCGCGACGACACGTTCTACGCGCTGATCTGGGTGGAGCGCAATGGCGAGCGCATGTCCATCGACTCGCGTCCGAGCGACGCCCTGGCGCTGGCGTTGCGCGTGGATTGCCCCATCTTCGTGGAGGAGACCGTGCTCAAGAGCTCGAAGATCTCGAGCGCGGTGAACGAAAAATCCACCAGCGAGGAGCTGCGCAAGTGGCTGGAAGGGCTCTCCGACGACGACCTCGGCCGCTACAAGATGTAGTCCCACCTGCAGCCGCTGGTAGCCCCGGCAGATCTCCTGTTTGTTATCTTTTCCCGATGAAAAACAGATCCCTCTCCGACGTTAGTTGACGCGCAAAAAGCTCTGGAGAGATCCTCCGCTAAGGCGTCCGGAGCGCAAACTGCGCGCCTCGCTCCAGTTTGTCGCTCGGGATGAAGATGCTGGTCGCATCTTCACTTTTGCGCGAAGAGCGGGCTCGGGATGACAACGCCGGTTGGCGGTATGGCGCGTTGTTTCGCGTTGTTTGTGGATTGGCGCGCTCATCCGGATGGCGGGTTGTTT